>JAURCQ010000009.1 GCA_030828335.1 Gammaproteobacteria bacterium | reverse complement strand
CGCATCTCGCTTTGCAAAACCGACGCCAGCTCACGCTGGATAAAGTCGGCGACGCGCTGATCGCGCCCGTATTCCTTCGGCATAGATCCTCGCGGCGCTTATAGGGAGCGCGCAATTTCCTTCACGTCGAAGACTTCGATCTTGTCCCCTTCGCGAACGTCGTTGTAATTGCGAACCCCGATACCGCACTCAAAGCCGTTACGGACTTCCTGGACGTCATCCTTGAAGCGCCGGAGCGACTCAAGCTCCCCTTCGTAGATGACGACATTGTCACGCAGCACGCGAATCTTCTTGCTGCGGTAAATCGTGCCTTCCGTGACCATGCAGCCCGCCACGGCGCCGAACTTCGGCGACCGGAACACGTCGCGCACCTCGGCGATACCGACAATTTCCTCCCGCAGCTCCGGCGCCAGCATGCCCGACAGGGCGTCCTTCAGATCGTCCAGGAGCTCGTAGATCACGCTGTAGTAGCGCAGATCGAGGCCTTCCCGTTCGATGATTTTCTTCGCGGAGGCATCGGCGCGGACGTTGAAGCCCAGCACCACGGCGCCGGAGGCGACTGCGAGGTTCGCATCGGACTCGTTGATCCCCCCAACCCCGGAGGAGACGACCTTGACCTTCACCTCATCGTTAGACAGCTCGCCCACGGCGGCAATCAGCGCCTCTAGGGAGCCTCGAACGTCGGTCTTCAGCACCAGGTTGATGGTCGGCTTCTCGCCCTCACCCATGTTGTCGAAGAGGCTATCCAGGCGAGCCGCCTGCTGCTGCTTGATCCGCGCTTCCTGGGAGCGGCTCCGGCGGAACTCCACCAGCTCCTTCGCCCCCCGCTCGTTTTCCACCACGGAGAACTCATCCCCCGCGTCGGGCGTTCCAGACAGGCCGAGAATCTCAACCGGGTAGGACGGCAGCGCCTGATCCACGTTCTCGCCGGCGTCATTCACCATGGCGCGCACGCGACCGTAGTGCTCACCGGCCACAATAAAGTCGCCCTTCCGGAGGGTGCCGTTTCGCACCAGCACCGTAGCCACGGGACCGCGACCGCGATCCAAACGCGATTCCACCACCGACCCCTGCCCCGGCGCATCATCCACCGCGGTGAGCTCGAGCAGTTCCGCCTGAAGCAGCAGGGCCTCGAGAAGGGCATCGATGCCTTCCCCGGTCATGGCGGAGACGTGAACAAACTGCGTATCGCCGCCCCACTCGTCCGGCACCACGTCCCGGCCTGCCAGTTCCGTCTTGACCCGCTGGGGATCGGCCCCTTCCTTATCCATCTTGTTCACCGCCACGACGATCGGCACGTTCGCGGCGCGGGCATGGGCCACGGCCTCTTCCGTCTGCGGCATGACCCCGTCGTCTGCAGCGACCACGAGGATGACGATATCCGTGAGCTTGGCACCCCGAGCCCGCATCGCCGTGAAGGCGGCGTGTCCGGGCGTATCGAGGAAGGATACGGCGCCGTGCCCCGTATCGACGTGATAGGCCCCAATGTGCTGCGTAATGCCGCCCGCTTCGCCGCTGGCCACGCGAGTTTTACGGATGTGGTCGAGAAGGGAGGTTTTGCCGTGGTCGACGTGACCCATCACGGTCACCACCGGTGCCCGGGGCTTGCCCTCGCCTTCGATCTTCAGGGACTCGAAGTACTCCTGCTCGATGGCATCGGCCGCGACGGTCTTCGCCCGGTGGCCGAACTCTTCCACCAGCAGGATCGCCGTGTCTTGATCGAGCACCTGGTTGATGGTCGCCATCACCCCCATGCCCATGAGCTTCTTGATGGCATCGCCCGCCTTAACGGACATGCGCTGGGCAAGCTCACCCACGGAGATCGCCTCGGGCACTTCGATGTCCCGGGCAACCATTTCCGTAGGCCGCTCAAAGCCCTGGGTCTTCGGCATGCCCTTCGGCGCCGCCCGGCGCTTGCGCTCCGCTAGGCGATCCCGGGAGAGGGTGCCCGCGCGCTTGTTTCGTCCGCCATCGCGGCCCGGACCATCGTCGTCCATGCGACGCCCCTTCCGGGCCCGATCGTCATCATGGCGCTTGACGGGTTTGCCGCCGCGCTTCTCGCTCTTCACGGTGGCCGCTTCGGCGTCCACGATCGCGGCCGCCGCGACCCGTCGCGCTTCCTCTTCCGATACGGGCGCGGTGCTTGGTTCCGCTGGCGCCTTGGCCGTCTTGCCCGTCGCGGCTTGAGCTTGGGCTTCTGCCTCAGCCTCGGCTTTGGCCTTCGCTTCCGCCTCAGCCTTCGCCGCCGCTTCCGCTTTACGCCGCTCTTCCTCGGCGCGCCGCTCGAGCTCCGCCGCCTGACGCTGGGCTTCGCGCTCCGCTTCCTCCGCCTTCAGGCGAGCCAACTCGGTTTCAGCGCTTTCCGGCGCGGCGGCTTCCGTCGTGTCGCGCTTCACATAGGTGCGCTTCTTCCGCACCTCCACGGCCACGGCTTTGCCCCGGCCCCGGTCCGTGCGCAAGGTGCTGACGGTCTTGCGCTGCAGGGTGATTTTCTTTGGCCCCTCGGCCGATTGGCCATGAGAGGTCTTAAGATAGGTCAGAAGGGTTTGCTTCTGCTCCTCGGTCACCGCGTCCTCAAGGCCGCGCTGGGGCAGGCCCGCCTCTTCCATTTGCTTCAGCAAGCGCTCCGGCGGGGCGCCTACGGATTCGGCGAGTTGCTTGACGGTCACTTCTGCCATCTGACTTCTCCGGAAATTCTGTTCCTGCGCAACGGGGAGCCTTAGGCGTCGCCCGCTTCCTCTGCAAACCAGGGTGCCCGCGCAGCCATAATCAGCGCCGAGGCCTGAGCCTCGTCGAGGCCAAGCTCGTCTAGCTCCACCAGATCGTCGGTGGCCTGCTCGGCGAGGTCTTCCTGGGTGATGATGCCGTTCTTCGCAAGCACGAAGGCCAACCGCGACTCCTGACCTTGCTCTTCAATCAAGGCCTTCAGGTCTTCCGCGGGGGCTGCGCCTTCCAGCGCTTCCTCGGAAGCCAGCGCTTGCGTAAGGAGCGCGTCCTTAGCGCGATTGCGCAGCTCGAGGACAATGTCCTCATCGAACCCTTCGATAGCGAGCATCTCCTCGAGGGGAACGTAGGCCACCTCTTCGAGAGACGCAAAGCCTTCTTCAATGAGGACGCCCGCAACGTCTTCGTCGACGTCCAAAGCCCCCATGAAGCGCTCAAGGAGATCGACCGTCTCCGCTTCCTGCTTCTGGCCGGCTTCTTCCTCGGTCATGATATTCAAGGTCCAGCCTGTGAGCTCCGAAGCCAAGCGAACATTCTGCCCGCCCCGGCCAATGGCCTGGGCGAGGTTATCCTCCGCCACGGCGATATCCATGGCGTGCGTATCTTCGTCCACCACAATGGAAGCCACATCGGCAGGGGACATGGCGTTGATGGCGAGCTGGGCAATGTTGTCGTCCCACAGCACGATATCGATGCGCTCGTTCGCCAGCTCTCCGGAAACCGCCTGCACCCGAGAGCCGCGCATGCCCACGCAAGCCCCCACGGGATCAATGCGACCATCGTTGGTCTTCACGGCGATCTTGGCGCGGGAGCCCGGATCCCGGGCCGCGCCCTTAATCTCGATGACTTGCTCGGCGATTTCGGGCACCTCGAGCTCGAAGAGCTTCACGAGCATTTGCGAATCGGTGCGCGACAAAATGAGCTGCGGCCCCCGGGCTTCGGGCTCGATGCGTTGCAGCAGGGCGCGGACGCGATCGCTAATGCGGAAGGTTTCCCGGGGGATCATTTGGTCCCGGGGCAGGACGGCTTCGGCGTTGTTGCCCAAATCGACGATGACCACTTCCCGGGTCACCTTCTTCACCGTACCACTGACCAGTTCCCCAAGGCGCGGGGTATATAGCTCTACAACCTTCGCCCGCTCGGCTTCGCGCACGCGCTGCACGATGACCTGCTTCGCCGTTTGCGCCGCGATGCGCCCAAAGGCTTCGGGCTCGATTTCTTCCTCGTAGACGGAACCGAGCTCAAGGCTGGGATCAATTTCCTTCGCCGCCGCAAAGCTGAGCTCTGCCGCCGGCGTCTCCATTTCCGCTTCCGACTCCACGATGGTCCACCGACGGAAAGCGCTGTGCTCACCGCTCGCACGATCAATGGCCACGCGCACGTCAGCTTCTTCGGAATAGCGCTTCTTGGTCGCCGAAGCGAGGGCGAGCTCTAGGGCCTCGAAGATGACCTCTTTTTCTACGCCCTTCTCGTTCGAGACGGACTCCACAACCAGAAGGATCTCTTTACTCATCTCTCATCCTCGCCCACAGCGAACGCGCTACGCAAAGGTAGGAACGATATGTGCCTTGGCAATCCACTCGTAGGGAAGCACGTATTCGTCGTCTTCGACGCGCAATACGACCTCATCCCCATCCACGGCCTGCAGCACACCAACCAATTTCCGCCGCCCCTCAAAGGGCTGCTCTAACCGCACGGAGAGCTGCTCTCCAATGCTTTCCTCAAACTGCGCTAGCTCAAAGAGCCGTCGATCCATGCCCGGGCTGGACACCTCTAGGGTGAACTTCCCCGGCACCAGGTCTTCCACATCCAGGAGCGCCCCTAGGCGGCGGCTCACCGCTTCGCAGTCTTCGATGGTGACGCCGTCGGCCCGATCGATGAACACACGAAGGAGGGGCTGGCGCCCAGGGTTCATCAGCTCGATGCCCCAAAGACGGCATCCCAGCACAGCAATCGCCGGGGAAAATAGGGTCTTTAGGGCATCCACCCCTAAACGCTTACTGGTGCTCTGCTCCGGCACGCCCGCTCCGCTGACTCCAGAAACAAAAAATGGGCACAAGGCCCATTTCCGTGATGCCTAGCGTTTCCGCCGGCACCGAGGCTCCGAATGCAAGCCTCTGATACGTTGGTAGCGGGGGCAGGATTTGAACCTGCGACCTTCGGGTTATGAGCCCGACGAGCTACCAGACTGCTCCACCCCGCACCTAAGGGACGCGGATTATAGAGAACCGCGAACTTTTGAACAACCTCCGTCGCTTAGGCGGCGACGGGATTTTTTGTGAATGGTGCCGAAGAGAGGACTTGAACCTCCACGGGCTAATGCCCACTAGCCCCTCAAGCTAGCGCGTCTACCAATTCCGCCACTTCGGCAAGGGGATGCGTATCTTAGGCGTTCGTCTGGCGATTTCAATACCTTCAGCGCCCAATTTCAAAAATTAGGGCGCTTCCGGAAGCTCCCCGGCCCCTTCCGAAGCCGGCATCTCGGCCGTAGGCACCTCCGCCGCGGGCAGCTCAGAGGCCTCCACGGGCGCCGATGCTTTGGGAAGAGAGAGCTCGAGGGTCGCTTCGTTACGCGCCTTCGCCGACCACGCCAGGGCGAAGGTCAGCACAAAAAAGCCCACGGCAAGGAAAGTGGTCAGGCGGGTGAGGAAGCCCGTTGCTCCGGCGGAGCCAAACATCGTCGTCGACGCGCCGCTCCCAAAGGCCGCACCCATGCTCGCGCCCCGGCCTTGCTGAAGAAGCACCAGCCCAATGAGGGCCAGGGCATCTAGCACCAGCAAGACCCGAAGCACCAATTCCAGCGTTTCCATATTCATTCGTTTGCTGCCCTTGCAATGGCGTTGAACGCCGTAATGTCTAGGGAGGCCCCTCCCACGAGGACCCCATCAATATCCGGTTGCGAAAGCAGGGCCTTCGCGTTGTCAGGCTTTACGCTGCCGCCGTAGAGCAGGGGGAGCCCCCCGAGCCCAGCGGCCTCCAACGCTTCCCGCAGCGCCCGGTGCATGGCCTGAGCGAGCGCTGGCGTCGCCGTTCGGCCCGTGCCGATGGCCCAGATCGGCTCGTAAGCAATGGCGCCGAGGGCCGCGAGCGCCGGCGCAGGCACGGCGAGCACCGCCGCCAGCTGGCCAAGCACGTATGCCTCGGCCCCACCCCCCTCGCGCACGTCTAATCCTTCTCCGACGCACACGAGGGCGCGGAGACCGGCTCGAGCCGCCGCTTCAAGCTGAGCGGCCACATCCCGGTCCCTTTCCCCTTGGGCGCGGCGCTCGGAGTGCCCCAGCAGCGCCCAGCGGGCGCCGGCCTCGGCCACCTGCTCGGCTGACAGGCAGCCCGTGTGGGCGCCTTCCCTTTCCGAGTGAATCGCCTGCGCTCCCGAAACCATGCCTACCAGCGCCCCGGCCTCCGCCGCGCGCTCCAGAAGCGTCGCCGGCGGAAAAACCAGATGGGTCTGCGCCTCGGGCCAGGGAAGGGCTGCCGCGCCTTCAAAATAATCCGCTAGGAAGGCGCGATCACCGTGCATTTTCCAATTTGCTGCAATCAGCACGGCCATCCCCTACGCGCAGACCGAACTCCGGGGGCGCGTATGGTAGACAAGGGGCCCGGGGTAGGCAATTCGCTCACGCCCCGCCCGCCGCGGCGCTGCGCACCGTATCGGCCAGGCGCGTGGCAACGCCCTGGACCTCGTCCCCATCTAGACCCTCGACCATCACCCGAACCAAAGGCTGGGTACCGGAGGCCCGAAGGAGGATTCGGCCCCGGCTTCCGAGGACCTGTTCAAGGTGGGCCACGGCAGCCTTAACGGAGGGGGCCTTCAATACGGCGCGCTCTGCGGCCACGTTAAGGAGCACTTGAGGGCAAAGGGTCATGGGCGCCAGGGCCTCTTCCAGATTCTGCTCCGAGGCCCGAAGGGCCACCAGCACCTGAAGCGCGGCAATCATGCCGTCCCCGGTGCTGTGGGCGTCAAGACACAGAATATGCCCTGAGCCTTCGCCCCCAAGACGCCACCCCCGGGCTTGGCATTCGGCCAGCACGTAGCGATCCCCCACCCCAGCGCGGGCGAAGGGGATGGCAGACGCCTGAAGGGCCTGCTCAAGCCCTAAGTTAGACATCAGGGTGCCAACGACCCCGCCGGCCAGCGTTCCCTCGCGCTGTTGGTGCTGAGCGAGCACGTAAAGCAAACTATCCCCGTCGCGCACCGTGCCGCGGCCATCGACCATGATCAGCCGATCCCCGTCGCCATCAAAAGCAAGCCCGAGATCCGCGCCCGTCTCAAGCACCCGGGCCCGCAGGGCCTCCGGGGCCGTAGCGCCGCAGCCCGCGTTGATATTGAGCCCATCGGGGCTCACCCCGAGGGTCTCTACGGTGGCGCCAAGCTCCTCGAAGAGTGCCGGCGCTAGGTGATAGGTCGCCCCGTGCGCGCAGTCCACCACCAGCTTAAGGCCCCGAAGATGGAAGCCCTCGGGCGTGGTGTTCTTGCAAAACTCGAGATAGCGACCCTCCGCATCGTTCACCCGAGCGGCGCGCCCCAGCTCCGCGGAGGGGCGCGTCTGCAGCGGCGCCTCGAGCGCGGCTTCGATGGCGAGCTCTTCCTCGTCGCTCAGCTTATCGCCCTGGGCGGAAAAGAACTTAATCCCGTTGTCGTCGTAGGGATTGTGAGAAGCACTGATCACCACGCCGGCCCGCGCGCGCAGGCTACGCGTCAGGTAGGCGATGGCGGGAGTGGGCATGGGGCCCGTGAGCCGAACCCCGACCCCCGCCGCAGAAAACCCCGCCTCCAGGGCCGATTCAAGCATGTAGCCGGAGATGCGCGTGTCCTTGCCCAGGACCACGAGCCCCCCCTCCGGCGCCAGCGTGCGCCCTGCCGCGTAACCCAGCCGCACCATGAAATCCGGCGTAATAGGGAGATCCCCCACCCGTCCGCGAATGCCGTCCGTGCCGAAAAATTGTCGTTCCATCAACGCGCGTCCTTAGTCGGGCCGTCGAGGGCCTGAACCATTGCCAAGGCATCGCGGGTCTCCGCGACGTCATGGGTTCGAATAATCGCAACGCCGTGGCGAGCAGCTTCTGCCGCCAGCACGGCGCCAGCCACCACCCGGGCCTTTGGGGCTTCGCGCCCGGTCAGCGCCCCCAGCATGCGCTTCCGGGAGACGCCGATCAGCACGGGCACGCCCAGGGCAACGAAGCGCGGCAAGGCGCGAAACAGGCTGAGGTTGTGGGCCAGGGTTTTCCCGAAGCCGAAGCCGGGATCGAGCAAGATTCGGTCACGAGCGATGCCCGCAGCCTCCGCTTCGCCCATGCGCGCCTGGAGAAAGGCCAGCACCTCACCCACCACGTCGTCGTAATGGGGCGCCGCCTGCATGGACGCCGGATCCCCCTGCATGTGCATGAGGCACACGGACGCGGAGGAAGCGGCGGCGGCAGAAAGAGCGCCGGGGCGCTGAAGGGCCCGGACGTCGTTCAGCAGCGCGGCGCCTCGGGCCGGCGCCTGGCGCAGAATCTCGGGCGTGCTGGTATCCACGGAGAGTTTGACATCAAAACGCGGGGCCAGAAGCTCGAGCGCCTCCTGAATGCGCGCCCACTCTTCCCCTTCAGGCAGGCCCTTGGCCCCGGGGCGCGTGGACTCCGCACCCAGATCGAGGTAGGCCGCGCCGGCCTCCACAAAGGTTTCTGCCCGGCGCAGTAACGGGTCACGCTGCAGGACGCCGCGGGGGGAGAGCAGCTCTCCCCCATCGGAGAAGGAATCGGGGGTGAGGTTTAAGACCCCCATAATTTCCGGAGCCCCCTGCCAGGTCACCGGCAGGGTTCGCCCATCCCAGGCCATGCGCTTAACCGGAGGCAGAGCCCCCCACGGCGGGATCGGCGGACGCCCCCGGAGCAGCATCAGACCCCTCCGGCGCACTCGGGGGCCGGCGGTTGCTCGGATCTTCCGGCGGCCGGGGCGGCATGCCTTCCATAATGTCGTTGATCTGATCGCTGTTTAGCGTCTCGTATTCCATCAACGCATCGGCCATGGCGTGGAGCTTGTCGCTATGCGTCTCGAGAATGGTCTTCGCGCGACCGTAGCAGTCGTCGATGATGACCCTCACCTCCTCATCGATCTTCCGCGCCGTCTCTTCCGACACGGCCAGGGATCGGGACGATGCGGAACGCCCGAGGAAGGGCTGGTCGTCGTCTTCGTCGTACTTAAGCGGCCCGAGCTTTTCGGACAGCCCCCACTTGGTGACCATGTTCCGCGCCAGGGAAGTCGCGCGCTCGATATCGTTAGAGGCGCCGGTGGTGATGCCATCGGCCCCCAGCACCATTTCCTCGGCGATGCGGCCGCCGAAGAGGCTGCAAATCGAGCTCTGGATGTACTGCCGGGAGTGGCTGTAGCGGTCCTGCTCTGGGAGGAACTGGGTAACCCCAAGGGCGCGCCCCCGGGGAATAATGGTGACCTTATAGACGGGGTCATGATCCGGGACCAGCCGCCCGACGATGGCGTGTCCCGCCTCGTGGAAGGCCGTGGTGCGCTTTTCCTTTTCGCTCATGACCATGGACTTACGCTCAGCCCCCATCATGATCTTGTCCTTGGCGCGCTCGAACTCTTCCATGCCGACGAGCCGACGGCTCGCCCGTGCTGCGAAGAGCGCCGCCTCATTGACCAGGTTGGCGAGGTCCGCGCCGGAGAACCCCGGCGTACCCCGCGCCAACGCTGAGGGATCAACGTCATCAGCGATGGGCACCTTACGGCAGTGAACCTTGAGGATCTGTTCCCGGCCCCGAATGTCGGGCAGGGGCACGACCACCTGGCGATCGAAGCGGCCCGGCCGCAGCAGCGCCGGATCGAGCACGTCCGGACGGTTCGTGGCAGCAATGACGATGATGCCGTCGTTGGCCTCGAAACCGTCCATTTCCACGAGCAGCTGATTCAAGGTCTGCTCGCGCTCGTCATGGCCGCCCCCAAGGCCTGCGCCCCGATGCCGACCCACGGCGTCGATCTCATCGATAAAGATGATGCAGGGTGCCTGCTTCTTCGCCTGTTCAAACATATCCCGCACCCGGGAGGCACCTACGCCGACGAACATCTCGACAAAATCCGAGCCCGAGATGGAGAAGAAGGGCACCTTGGCCTCTCCCGCGATGGCCTTGGCGAGGAGAGTTTTACCCGTTCCCGGAGAGCCGGCCATGAGCACCCCGCGAGGAATGTGTCCTCCGAGGCGCTGAAACTTCCCGGGATCCCGTAGGAACTCGACCAGCTCCTGGACGTCGTCCTTTGCCTCATCCACTCCCGCCACGTCGGCAAAGGTGGTTTTGATTTGATCTTCGCTGAGGAGCCGGGCCTTTGACTTACCGAAGCTCATGGGACCGCCCCGGCCGCCCGAGCCCCCCTGCATCTGCCGCATGAAGAACATGAAAACCGCGATGATCACGAGAATGGGGAAGCTCGCGACCAGCAGCTGGCCCCAGAGGGACTGTTGCTCAGGCCGGGCACCCTGCACGGATACGCCATGGGCGATCAAATCGTCCATCAGCTTCGGGTCATCTACCTGAGGGCGAACGGTCTCAAAGGCGTCGCCGTCACGGAACTCGCCGCTGATCACAAGGCCGTCAATGACCACTTCGCGGACCCGGTCCCGCTGCACCGCCTCCACAAACTGCGAGTAGAGCAGCTCCTGGGACGGGGTTTTTGGGCTGAAGTTGTTGAATACGGTCAACAGCACTGCGGCGATGACGAGCCACAGCAACAAGTTTTTGCCCATATCATTCAAGGGAGCCACCTCGCTTCCGTGCGCTCGGGAGAAACCCGGCGCGATTGTGGGGATATGGGGCCTACCCTCGAGCTTTGCAAGGGCAGGCCAGGGCCCGATCTGCCACCTTACTCACTGACGGCGCCCTTCGCCAGCGCCTTCCCGCAGCCCTTCGGCAACGGCATAGACCTCCCGGGACCGGGGACGGGACGCCTTAGGCTTACGGACCGTTACCCGGGTGAAGAGTTCCCGCGCCTGGGCGAGCCAGGGATCGAAGCCCGAACCCTGGAACAACTTCACCACCAGCACCCCCGGGGGGGCGAGCACTTCCGCAGCAAGATCGAGGGCGAGTTCGGCGAGGGCAATGGCCCGATCCTGGTCCGCAGCGTGGATGCCCGACAGATTCGGCGCCATGTCGGAGAGGACCACGTCCGCGCCCGCCTCGGGCAGGGCCGCGCGGAGGGCGGCATAGCCTTCCTCCGTTTCAAAATCCACCTCGAGGATGGCGACCCCGTCGATGGGGTCCATGGCGAGGCGGTCGAGGGCCAGCACCATCCCCTTCGACCCCACCTTCTTTGCGGCTACCTGGGACCAGCCTCCCGGGGCGGCCCCCAGATCGAGGACGACCTTCCCGGGGCGCAGAAAGTGGTGCTTCTCTTCGAGCTCGAGCAGCTTATAGGTCGCCCGGGAACGATAGCCGTCCTGCTGCGCCTTCTGGACGTAGGGGTCGGATAGGTGATCGTGAATCCAGCGCCCGCGTCGGCCCTTTGCCATGGTGTTCTCCTTCGCCGCTGGGCCTTGGGAGCGGGACGGCGTACACTGCGCGCCCATTCAGGAGACCCAGCATGGCCCCCACCGCACCCCTCACTGCCCAGCGGCAACGCCAACTTCGTGCCCTCGGACACCATCTCAATCCCATTATTCTGGTGGGAGACAGCGGCGTCAGCGAGGGGGTCGTCGCCGAAACGGCCCGGGCCCTCGAGGACCATGAACTGATTAAAATTCGCACCCCCGCGGGGGATCGGGACGCTCGGCATGCCCTCGTTGGGGCCCTTTGCGAAGCCACCGGCGCGACCTGCGTTCAGAAGATTGGCCGGGTGGCCCTGCTCTACCGCGCGGCAGAGAAGCCCAACCCGAAAACCTCAAATCTTCTGCGCTTGGCCCACCTCACGCGCTAGCGATGTAGGACCTCTTCGATTTCGTATTCGATGGCGCCGCTCGGCGCCCGCACCACCACCACGTCCCCCTCTTCCTTGCCGATCAGGGCCCGGGCGATGGGGGAAGACACGGAAACCTTGTTTTGCTTAAGGTCCGCCTCGTCGTCTCCGACGATCTTGTAGGTACGGCTCTCGTCCTTCTCAAGATCGATCACCTTAACCGTGGTGCCGAAGATCACCTTGCCCGTGGGCGCGATCTTCGTGACATCGATCACCTGGGCATTTGACAGCTTGCCCTCGATCTCCTGAATGCGACCTTCGATGAAGCCCTGCTCTTCCTTTGCCGCGTGGTACTCGGCGTTTTCCTTCAAATCGCCGTGCGCCCGGGCTTCAGCGATCGCCTTCACCACCCGAGGCCGCGCCTCGAGCTTTAGGCGTTGCAGCTCTTCCCGGAGGGCCTCAGCCCCTTCCATGGTCATGGGCGTCTTCATGCGTTCAATCCTGCGTGGAGCTCCTGGAGGCGGCGCACCTTGTCGCCGCTACCGAAGCGCATGGCTTTGCACAGTGCTTCGCCGCCGGTGAGGGTCGTCGAGTAGCACACGCGATTTTGCAAGGCGAGGCGACGGATCACCGCCGAATCGGCGATGGATTGGCGTCCTTCCGTGGTGTTCACAATGAAGTCGACCTTGCCATTCTTCAACATATCGGCGATGTCCGGGCGTCCTTCCGTCACCTTGTTCACCACTTCAGCGTCGATGCCAGCACTTTGCAGACACTGCCGCGTCCCGCGGGTGGCGATGATACGGAAGCCCAGCTCCCGGAGCTCCTCGGCCAGCGGCGCCACGAAGGGCTTGTCCGAATCTTTCACGGACAAAAAGACCGTCCCGCCCTCGGGAAGGCGAATCCCCGCGCCCTGGGTGGCCCGGGCAAAGGCTTCCGCAAAGGTGTCCCCTACCCCCATCACCTCGCCGGTGGATTTCATCTCCGGCCCGAGGATCGGATCTACCCCGGGGAACTTTACGAAGGGGAAGACCGATTCCTTCACGCTGACGTAGTTGGGAATGATCTCTTCCGTAAAGCCCTGATCCACCAAGGACTGGCCCGCCATGCAGCGCGCGGCCACCTTAGCCAAGGAGACCCCGATGCACTTGGATACGAAGGGCACGGTGCGGGACGCCCGGGGGTTGACCTCGAGCACAAAGATCTCGCCGTTCTGCACCGCCAGCTGCACGTTCATGAGGCCGATGACCCTCAGCTCCCGGGCCATGGCCCGGACCTGCTCCCGGATTACGTCCTGGAGCTCAGGGGAAAGGCGATAGGGCGGCAGGGCACAGGCGGAGTCGCCGGAGTGCACCCCGGCTTGCTCGATGTGCTCCATGATGGCGCCAATCACCACGTCCTTGCCGTCGCTGACCGCATCGACGTCCACTTCCACCGCCTGATCGAGGAAGTGGTCAAGCAGCACCGGCGACGCCGCCGAGGCCACTACCGCGGTGCGCAGGTAGCGCGTCAGTTCGGAGGGCTGATAGACGATCTCCATGGCCCGCCCGCCCAACACGTAGGAGGGTCGCACCACGATGGGATAGCCAATACCTTCCGCGGCTGCGAGCCCTTCCGCTTCACTCATGACCGTCTTGTTCGGCGGCTGCTTTAAGCCTAGCTGGCGAATAAACGCCTGGAAACGCTCCCGGTCCTCGGCCCGATCGATGGCGTCCGCGGAGGTGCCGATCACGGGTACCTTCGCATCCTCTAGCGCTTCCACAAGCTTCAGGGGTGTTTGCCCTCCGAATTGCACGATCACCCCCGCAGGCTGCTCGAGCGCCACAATCTCGAGCACGTCCTCAAGGGTCACGGGCTCGAAATACAAACGATCGGAGGTGTCGTAGTCCGTGGAAACGGTCTCCGGATTACAGTTCACCATGATGGTTTCGTAGCCGTCTTCGCGCATGGCGCGGGCCGCGTGGACACAGCAGTAGTCAAACTCGATGCCCTGGCCAATGCGGTTCGGGCCGCCCCCCAGCACCATGATCTTCTGTCGATCCGTGGGCGCCGATTCGCAGGCCGTCTCGTAGGTCGAGTAGAGGTAGGCCGTGGCGCTCGGAAATTCCGCGGCGCAGGTGTCGACGCGCCGATAAACCGGGCGAAGGCCGAGGGCATGGCGATGGCCGCGCAGCGCCTGCTCCTCCACGCCGAGCACCTTGGCCAAGCGTGCATCGGAGAAGCCCTTGCGCTTCAGCCGGCGCAGCTGGCTTTCGTCCACGGCGGAAAGGGGCACGCCCTTAAGCGCCGCCTCCTCCTGCACCAGATCTTCGATCTCGGCGAGGAACCAAGGATCCACGCGGCTGGCCTCGAAGATTTCTTCCAGGGTCAGCCCTGCGCGGAAGGCATCGGCGAGATACCACATGCGCTCCGGGCCGGGCACGGTGAGCTCGCCCACGAGCCGGCGGCGCAGCTCGGGCTCCGTCGGGTCAATTTTTTCATCGAGGCCCGAGGCCCCTACCTCGAGACCCCGCAGGGCTTTCTGCAGGGATTCCTGGAAGGTGGTGCCAATGGCCATCACCTCCCCCACGGACTTCATCTGCGTGGTGAGGCGGGCGTCGGCCTGCTCGAACTTCTCGAAGGTGAAGCGCGGGATCTTCGTGACCACATAGTCGATGGTGGGCTCGAAGGAGGCCGGGGTGCACCCCGTAATATCGTTCATGAGCTCATCTAGGGTGTAGCCCACGGCCAGCTTTGCTGCCACCTTGGCGATGGGGAAGCCCGTGGCCTTCGACGCCAGGGCCGAGGACCGGGACACCCGGGGGTTCATTTCGATCACCACCATGCGCCCCGTGTCCGGGTCGATGCCGAACTGCACGTTCGAGCCGCCGGTCTCCACGCCGATCTCCCGCAGCACAGCGAGGGAGGCATTCCGGAGAATTTGATATTCCCGGTCGGTGAGGGTTTGCGCCGGGGCGACGGTGATGGAGTCCCCGGTGTGCACGCCCATGGGATCCACGTTCTCAATGGTGCACACGATGATGCAGTTGTCGTTTCGATCCCGGACCACCTCGAGCTCGTACTCCTTCCAGCCGATGAGGGACTCATCGATGAGGAGCTCCTTAGTGGGGGAAAGATCCAGCCCACGCTTGCAGATCTCCTCGAACTCTTCCGCGTTGTAGGCAATCCCGCCCCCAGAGCCGCCCAAGGTGAAGGAGGGACGGATAATGCAGGGATAGCCCATGGCGGCCTGGACCTGGACGGCTTCTTCCATGGAGTGAGCAATGCCCGAGCGGGGCGTTTCCAGGCCGATGGCTTTCATGGCCTTGTCGAAGAGCTCGCGATCCTCGGCTTTATCAATCGCGTCCTTGCTGGCGCCGATCAGCTCCGTGCCAAAGCGCTCAAGCACCCCTTCCCGGGCCAGATCGAGGGCGCAATTGAGCGCCGTTTGCCCGCCCATGGTAGGCAGAAGCGCGTCCGGGCGCTCCCGTTCGATGACCTTAGCCACCGTCGGCCAGTCCACCGGCTCGATGTAGGTCGCATCGGCCATGGAGGGGTCGGTCATGATGGTGGCCGGGTTGGAGTTCACCAGGATGACCCGATACCCCTCTTCCCGAAGCGCCTTGCAGGCCTGGGCCCCGGAGTAGTCGAATTCGCAGGCCTGGCCGATCACGATCGGACCGGCGCCGAGGACCAGAACACTCTTGATGTCAGTACGCTTTGGCATGGTCCTAGGCTCCCTTTACCCGGCGCGCTTCGGTCATGAGCGCAGTGAAGCGATCAAACAGCCCTTCCGCATCCTGGGGACCGGGGCTTGCTTCCGGATGGCCCTGGAAGCCAAAGGCCGGCGCCTCCCGGTGCGCGAGGCCCTGGAGCGTTCCATCAAACAGGGAAAGATGGGTCGCTTCGAGGTGCGGCGGCAGGGAGTCGAGGTCCACGGCGAAGCCGTGGTTCTGGCTGGTGATCATGACCCGGCCCGTTTGCAGATCCTTGACGGGATGGTTCGCCCCATGGTGCCCAAGCTTCATCTTCAGCGTCTGCGCGCCGCTCGCCAGGGCGAGCAGCTGGTGGCCGAGGCAGATGCCAAAGAGCGGCATTTTTACCGCGAGGAATTGGCGGATGGCCTCGATGGCGTAGGTGCAGGGCTCCGGATCCCCGGGGCCGTTGGATAAAAAGACGCCGTCAGGGTTCATGGCGAGCACCGCTTCGGCGGGGGTTTGGGCCGGAACCACGGTAACGTCGCAGCCCCGGTCAACCAGTAAGCGCAGGATGTTGCGCTTCACTCCGAAATCGTAGGCCACCACCTTAAAGGGACGCTCGGCGCCGCTGTGATCGGCGAGCCCCTGGCCGAGGCGCCAGACGCCTTGGGCCCAGCTTTCCTGGGCCGTCCGGCTCACGACCTTTGCCAGATCGGCGCCCTTCAGCCCCGGAAACGCCCGGGCCTGGGCAATGGCCGCGTCGCTATCGCGAGCGCCCTCCCCCGCCACAATCACCCCGGAAAGCGCTCCCTGCTCCCGAATATGACGGGTGAGGCGACGGGTATCGACATCGGCGATGGCCACCACCCCCTGGCGGACCAAGAAGGCCTCGAGGCTTTCCTCGGCGCGGAAGTTTGAGACGCGGCGCGTGCCCTGGCGAATCACCAGCCCCGCCGCCCAGACGCGATCGGATTCGCTGTCCTCGGCGTTGCAACCCGTGTTGCCAATTTGGGGATAGGTGAGGGTCACAATCTGCTGCGCGTAGGAGGGATCGGTGAGGATCTCCTGGTACCCCGTCATGGCGGTGTTAAACACCACTTCTCCGGCGGAGACGCCGTCTGCGCCCAGGGAAATTCCGGGAAAGAGGCTGCCGTCTTCGAGGGCGAGGAGGGCTGGCTGAGTCACATGCGTCCCCTTTTTGAGTGTTTCACCCCTGGCGCGCGCGCTCCTTCGCTTCCGCAGCCGCCGTCGGCGTTGCGGTTAGCGCGTCTTACGCTGGGTGAAGAGATTTAGGGTGATGCAGAGACGGCCCGGCGTGAGGTTGAAAAAAAGCGGGGGGAATTGCTTCCGCCCCGCTCTCATCGGGCCCACGCACAGGGTTGGCCGCTTGATCTGGTCATCCCGCGAATAATACCCGCTCGGGCCGCGCTTTGTCCAACGCAACGCCCTAAGGGGCAGGCCTCAAGGCGCCGCCGCTTTACCCCCGCGGGCCGCCAAAACATCGTCCATGGTGTAGGTTCCGGGGCCCTGGCCCCGAAGGAACGTCACCGCTGCCAGGGCGCCCCGGGCAAAGAGCGTTCGATCTTCGGCTTGATGTCGCAGCTCAAAGCGCTCCCCGGGGCCGGCGAAGACCAGGGTGTGATCCCCAACCACCTCACCGACACGCTGGGAGACAATGGGCACGGTGCGCCCGGCTCCCTCCAGGGCTTCAGCCAGTGCCCGCGCCGTCCCCGAGGGCGCATCCACCTTATGGCGATGATGCACATCCAAGATCGCCCCATCGAATTCCGGTCCCAGAGCCTCCGCGGCCACCTGCGCGAGGCGCTTCAGAAGGGCGATCCCAAGGCTGAAATTGGGCGCCAGAAGCACCGGGATCTGCTCCGCCGCCGCGGCGAGGGCGGCCTCGGAGGCGCCATCAAGCCCGGTCACGCCCACCACCAGAGGCCAACCTTCTGTCGCCGCCTGCTGGGCGTGGGCAGGCAGAGCTTCCACCCGAGACAGCTCGAGCACCACCGTCTGCGCCGGCATCACGGATGGATCGAGCCCCTCGCAGTAGCTTAAAGCGCCCTCCCCCCCCAGGGGGCGCCCTAGCTGATTGCTTCTAGGCGACACCGTTGCCCCGACCACGGAGCAGGCCGGAGACGCCAAGGCCAGCCTCAAGACCGCCGCGCCCAAACGCCCCGCCGCACCATGAATCGCCAGGGGAATAGGGGAAGCATCACTCATGGGCTGAATCCTCCGCGGCCAGGGAAGGCCAATTGTTGTCTCCGCAGGCGGCCACAAGGGTCCGCAACAGGTCGGGGGATTGTTGCACGCGAGCGAGCAAAAGGGCGCCTTCCACCACCGCTAGGCTCCGCAGGGCGCGCGATTCGGCCGCCGCCGGCGCGTCCCCCGCGTCTATAAAGAGCGCTGCGAAGACCGCGCGCCAGCTTCGAAAAGCTGCCTGCCCTGCGGCCTGCAGGGCGGGCAGCTCGCTCGCCGCCTCCAACATCACCGTCGCCAAGGGGCAGCCGTCGCGGAAGTTGGACCCGGCCATCCAGTCCCCTAGGGCCTCCCCGTAGGCCCGAAAGAAGGCTTTCGGCGTCGGGTGGCGCGCCGCCAGGCGGAGCAGGTGGCGCCGAACGGCGGCGCCGCTGGCCTCTACCGCCGCCGCGGCCAGGGCCACCTTGCCTTCGGGAAAATGATGATAAAGGGAACCCCGAGGGGCACCGCTCAGGGCCAGCACGTCCGCCACGGCCATGGCCCGAAAGCCCCGCTGACGGAGCAGCTCCTGTGCGGCTCGAAGTAGGGCACTTCGATGTTGTGCTTTTCTTCCCATTTTATTAAACCGACTGGTCTTTTAAATTAGGCTATCGAAAGCCAGAGACAAAAAAAAGCGGCCTTTCGGCCGCTTTACGGAGAAACCCTTGAGGCCGTCGCCTCCGAAAGGGTGTTAGGACGCCAGATCGCCGAAGAAATCCTTCACGCTAGCGAACCAACTTTTCTCCTTCGGCGCATGCTCACCGCCCTTTAGCGTGCCCCGAAGCTCTTCCAGGAGCGCCTTTTGCTCGCCAGTGAGTTTCACCGGGGTCTCCACGACCACCCGGCAAAGGAGATCTCCCACTTCGCCGCCGCGCACGGGCTTTACCCCCTTACCGCGAAGGCGAAAGGCCCGGCCCGTTTGCGTCTCCGGGGGAATCTTCAGCTTCACGCGCCCATCCAGCGTGGGCACCTCAAGCTCACCCCCCAGGGCCGCATCGGGGAAACTGATGGGTACCTCACAGAACAGGTGCCGGCCATCGCGCTTGAAGAGCGGGTGCTCCCGGACCATCACCTGCACATAGAGATCGCCCGAGGGCCCGCCATTGGGACCCGCCTCTCCCTCTCCGGTCAGGCGAATGCGATCTCCGTTATCCACCCCCGGCGGGATCTTCACGGAAAGGGTCTTCGCCTCTTCCTCAACCCCCCGGCCACCGCAGCGCCGACAGGGATCGCTAATCATCTTGCCCGTGCCCCGGCACCGGGGGCAGGTTTGCTGAAGGCTAAAGAAGCCCTGGGCCACGCGAATCTGCCCTGCACCCTTGCAGTCGGAGCAGGTTTCCGGGCTCGACCCCTTCGCCGCCCCAGAGCCGCTGCAGTCGCCACACTGCACCAGCGTCGGCACCTTAATGGTGACGGAGTCCCCGCGCACCGCCTGCTCGAGATCCAGTTCGAGGTTGTATTGAAGGTCCGCGCCGCGATGCACCCGGGCACCGCCCCGGCCACCGCCACCGCCCCCGAAGATGTCCCCGAAGACATCGGCGAAGACATCAGAGAAGCTCGAGGCGCCGCCGAAGCCGCCCATGCCGCCCTGGCCGCCCACGGCGTCGTGGCCAAAGCGGTCATAGGCCTCCCGCTGCTCGCCATCAGAGAGCACTTCGTAGGCCTCGCTGGCCTCCTTAAACTTCTCCTCTGCGGCGTCATCCCCGGGGTTCCGGTCGGGGTGGTATTTCATCGCCAACCGGCGATAGGCCTTCTTAATGTCCGCTTCGGAGGCATCACGGGAGACCCCAAGCACTTCGTAATAATCACGTTTCGCCACGGGCGATCTCCAGAAAAATCAGAGGCGCCAGCCCCCGGAGCGGGGTGCTGGCGCCAAGGTCTGACCGCCGACCAGACGGGGCCGGCGTAAGCGCTTACTTCTTCTCGTCGTCCTTCACTTCCTCGAACTCGGCATCAACGGTGTTGTCGTCGTTGTCAGAAGCGCCGGCGCCTTCGCCCTCAGCGCCGCCGGGCGCTGCGCCGGCATCGGCGTAGAGCTTCTGGGCGAGGCCCGCGGAGGCCTCGGATAGGGCATTCATCTTCGCCTCGATGGCGTCGCTGTCATCCCCCTTCAGCGCCTCGTCGAGGGCATCGATCGCCCCTTGGACCTTCTGACGCTCGTCCTCGTCCACCTTATCCCCGGCTTCCGCCAGCGTCTTCTTGGTGGCGTGAAGCAGGCCGTCGGCTTGGTTCCGCAGGTTTACCCGCGCCTCAAACTTCTGGTCCTCTTCGGCGTTGGACTCGGCGTCCCGCACCATGGCTTCCACTTCGTCGTCAGACAGCCCGGAAGAGGCTTTGATGACGATGGACTGTTCCTTACCCGTGGCCTTGTCCTTCGCGGACACGTTCAGGATGCCATTGGCATCGATGTCAAAGGCCACTTCGATCTGCGGCATGCCCCGGGGCGCCGGGGGAATGTCGCTCAGGTCGAAGCGTCCCAGGGACTTGTTCTGGGTCGCTTGCTTGCGCTCCCCTTGGAGCACGTGAATCGTCACCGCGGTCTGGTTGTCGTCCGCCGTGGAGAAGGTTTGGGTCTTCTTCGTGGGGATCGTGGTGTTCTTCTCGATAAGCGGGCTCATTACGCCGCCCAGGGTTTCGATCCCGAGGGACAGCGGCGTCACGTCGAGAAGGAGCACGTCCTTCACGTCCCCGGAGAGCACCGCGCCCTGGATGGCAGCGCCCAGCGCCACGGCCTCATCGGGGTTCACGTCCCGGCGCGGCTCCTTGCCGAAAAAGGCCTTCACCCGCTCCTGCACAAGAGGCATACGGGTTTGCCCACCGACGAGGATCACGTCGTCGATGTCCGAGACCCCCAGCCCCGCATCGGAGAGGGCGGTCTGGCAGGGGGCGATGGTGCGCTCCACCAGCGTCTCCACCAGGGACTCGAGTTTCGCCCGGGTGATCTTGGTCACCAGGTGCTTCGGCCCCGTGCTATCCGCGGTGATGTAGGGCAGGTTCACTTCCGTCTGCTGGCTCGAGGACAGCTCGATCTTCGCCTTCTCCGCCGCTTCCTTCAGGCGCTGCTTGGCAAGCGGATCCTTGCGCAGATCGATGCCATTCGTGTTCTGGAACTCCTCGGCGAGGTAGTCGATGAGCACGATGTCGAAATCTTCCCCGCCGAGGAAGGTGTCGCCGTTGGTGGAGAGCACTTCGAACTGGTGCTCGCCGTCCACTTCGGCGATTTCAATAATGGACACGTCGAAGGTGCCGCCCCCGAGGTCATAAACGGCGATCTTGGAATCTCCGCGCTTCTTATCCATGCCGTAGGCCAGGGCCGCGGCCGTGGGCTCGTTGATGATGCGCTTCACCTCAAGACCGGCAATGCGACCCGCATCCTTCGTGGCCTGACGCTGGGAATCGTCGAAGTAGGCAGGAACGGTGATGACCGCTTCCGTGACCTTTTCCCCGAGGTAATCCTCAGCGGTCTTCTTCATCTTCTTCAGCACTTCCGCCGAAACCTGGGGCGGGGCCATCTTCTGCCCCTTGGCCTCTACCCAGGCGTCGCCGTTGTCCGCCTTCACAATGTTGTAGGGCACCATGCCGATGTCTTTCTGCACGACGCCATCGTCAAAGCGGCGGCCGATCAAGCGCTTCACCGCAAAGAGGGTATTCGTGGGGTTGGTCACCGCCTGGCGCTTGGCGGACTGACCCACCAGGATCTCGCCGTCCTCCGTGTAGGCGACGATGGACGGGGTGGTGCGATCCCCTTCCGCGTTTTCAATGACCTTCGGGTTTCCGCCCTCAAGGACGACCACACAGGAGTTCGTGGTGCCGAGGTCGATGCCAATAATCTTGCCCATGAGAGCGTCTCCAAGCTGTGGGGGCGGGCCGCTCGGCCCAGCCGTGATGTCTGCTGATCCCTATATCGGTACGGCGGGGGCCGCTTTCAAGGGCTAGGCGCCCTTCGCTACCACCACCATGGCGGCCCGAAGGAGCCGGCCATTCAACGCGTAGCCCTTCTGCAGCACGTCCACCACGGAATTGGGCGTGGCGTTCGGCGCCTCAATCATGGCCATGGCCTGGTGCTGCTCCGGATCGAAGGGCTCGCCGTGGGGTTCGATGGGCATGATGCCCGCCTTACCGAAGGTGTCGAGGAAAAGGCGATGGCACAGGGTCACCCCCTCCGCCATGGCTTTCGTGTCTTCCCCCTCCGCCAAGGCCCCGGCGGCCTCCACGGCCTTCTCAATGCTGTCGAGCACGGGCAAGAGCTCGCCGGCGAACTTCTCCAGGGCGAACTTGTGGGCTTGCTCCACATCCCGGGCGGCGCGGCGACGAATATTCTCCGCCTCCGCCTGGGCGCGCAGGGCCAGATCCCGGAAGCTCGCCGCCTCCTCCTGGGCCTGCAGCAGCGCTGGATCCCGCCCCTCGGCGGGGTCCGCGGCCTCCGCCGCGTCCCCTGCGTCGGCGATGCCGTCCTGCGCTGCCTTCGCAATATCCTCGTAGGCCTTCGCCGACGCCTCTGCCCGGCCGTCGCTGCCGTCCTGCTCCCGGTCGCCTGCCTCGTTCGTCATGATCGATGTTCCTTCCCTTCCAATACGTGAGGACCCCAGGGCACGCGCGGGGGGCGCGACGCCGACGGGAAAGAGACCATATGGGGACGGAAAGGGACGGCTTCAAGGGCCCCGCGGGCCCTTGGCTAAAGCTGGTGACGGAGGGCGGCGCTAAGGAGCCGGGCCGTGGCGTCGACCACGGGAATCACGCGCTGGTAAGCCATGCGGGTGGGGCCAATGACCCCGAGGACCCCCGCCGCCTGGCCGTCGACTTCGTAGGAGGCGGTAACCATGGAATAGTCCGTAAAAGGCTTATAGCCCGACTCATCGCCGATAAAGAGGTGCACGCCTTCGGCGTCCAAGCTGCGATCGAGGAGGCGGAGCACGTCACGCTTACGGCCAAAGGCATCGAAGAGCTCGCGCACCGTATCCATATCGTCCCCGGACACAAAATTGAGGAGGTTCCCCTCCCCGGCCACCACGTAATCCCCGTCCTGCCCCATGGGGCCTTCATCAAAGGCATCGGCCGCCACCTCGAGCATTTCCGTGAGCAGCGTGTTCAGGCGACTCTTGTCCGCCTCCATGCTCGCCAGAAGCGTGCTCCGAAGCGTCGCCACGGAAGCGCCGGCGCAGTGGCTGTTAATGAAATTTGCGGCCTGTTGGAGCTCCTCCCGCTCGAAGGGCCGGGGGCAGCTAATGATGCGGTTCTCCACCTCGTAGTCGTTGACCACGAGCACCACTAGGATGCGCTCCCCGGAAAGGGGCAGGAACTCCACCTGGCGCAAGGTGGTGATCTCCCGCCGGGGCAGGGTGACCACGCCGGCCATGCGCGTAATGCCGGATAGCAGAGAGGACGCCGTGGCGACGAGCGCCTTGGGACTCCGCTCCGTTTTCAGCTCGTGCTGAATCAAGGACAGGGCGTCCGAGCCCAGGGGCTGGACCTGAATCAGGGAGTCAACAAAGAAGCGAAGGCCCTGAGCCGTGGGTACCTTCCCCGCGGAGGTGTGGGGGGAGGTCACGAGCCCCATGGCCTCGAGGTCTGCCATGACATTTCGCACGGTGGCCGAAGAGATCTTCAGCGCCGATTCCGTCGCCAGCTGCTTGGAAGAGACGGGCGCACCCTTTTCAATGTAGTGCTCGACCAACAGCTTCAACAAAACATTGGCCCGCTCAGCGCGCGGATCGGCGGTGCGGTCGTCTCGCTTCGCAGTCGCTTTGTCCATAGGGCGGGAAAACGTGAGTTGAGGAACACGCTCTAGGGTTTACCGAAGTCCAGCCAGAAGCGCAACGGCTCCCGTCCAGCAGGCCTCGCCCTTGCCCCGCTTTCGGCGCCAGCGCACACTACTTGCCGCCGCAGGGTCCGCGGCGCCCGGGGGCTTATGCATGCTCTGTCACCTTGAAATTCAAGACTTTGCGATCGTCGACGCCCTCACCGTCACCTTCGAGGCGGGCTTCACGACCATCACCGGGGAAACGGGCGCCGGAAAATCCATCATGCTCGATGCGCTGGGCCTCGTGCTCGGCGATCGGGCCCAGGGCCGGATGGTGCGGGAGGGCCGCCCCAGTGCGCAGCTCGCCGCGGAATTTTCCGTGGCCGCCATTCCCAAGGCCCGGGCCTGGCTCGAGGCCCAAAGCCTCCAGGACCCGGACGCGCCGGAGCGCTGCCTCCTTCGTCGCACGCTGACGGAGGACGGCCGCTCCCGAGCCTATATCAACGGCCGGGCCGTCACCCTGGGGGAACTCCGGGCCCTCGCCGAGCTACTCATCGACATCCATGCCCAGCACGCCCACCAGTCCCTGCTGCGCCCCGCCATTCAGCGCGAGCAGCTCGACAGCTTCGGACAACACGAAGCCCTCGCCGAGGCCGTGGCTGAGGCCTTTGAGGCTTGCCAGCACGCGACTCGGGAGCTTGAGCGGCTCTGCAGCGCCCAGGCCGAGCGCCAGGATCGGCAGGCGCTCCTGCGCTACCAGCTGGAGGAGCTCGACACGCTGAATCCCCAAGCCGGAGAGGGTGCCGCGCTGGAGCAGACCCAGCGGCGCCTAGCCCACGCCGAGGACACGCTGCTGACCCTCCGCCAATGCCAGGGCGCTCTGCTAGAAGAAGAGGGCGCCGTGGCCGACCAGCTTCGGCGCCTAGAGCACCAGCTTAGCCAGCTGCGGGACGAAGCCCCGACCCTGACCTCGGCGCGAAACCTTCTGATGGAAGCGCGGGTGAACGTCGAGGAAGCGGCCGATGCGCTCCGACGCTACGAAGACGGCCTCGACCCCGATCCGGAAGCCCTCGCGGAGGCGGAGAACCGCCTATCAGCACTCCACGACGCGGCCCGAAAGCATCGCGTGGAGCTCGAT
>JAURCQ010000099.1 GCA_030828335.1 Gammaproteobacteria bacterium | reverse complement strand
GCGAAGATCCCCCGGGGGAGCGGGAAGGCAGCGGCCTTTACCTCGCTTACCTCCGCGATCCCGCGGGCAACAAAATCTGCGCCCTGCACCGCCTCGGCGCCTAAGCCCCTCCGCGCCCGGGGCCTCCCGGGCGCGTTTTCCTCTCTCTTCTAAACTCAGGAGCACTCCATGCTTCGTTGCTTTGCCGTGCTCACCGCCCTGCTCTGCCTTAGCACGCCGCTCCTTGCCTCCCCGCCCGGCGTGCTCTGGATGCAACGCCTCGATCCGAGCGCCCTACCGAAGGGGCTGGAAGCCTTGCCTCGCTCGGCGCACAGCAGCGCCGCGGGCTACTGCCTACCCCTAAGCGGCGACCAGAACCTAGGCCAGCTGCTGCTCTGGGAGCGCTTTCCCGATCTAGCAGCAGCCCTTGCCACAGCACCGAATGCGCCTGCTCTCAACAACGCTCGCCTTCAGAGTGGCGCCTATACGGAGCTGGGGACGGAGGGGCTCGCCAGTGCCACGGCGCGCGTTTGGCAGGTGCAGGTCCCTGTGGCCGATTACGCCCCTTTCCTTGAGGCCATTGCGGCGCTCGAGACGGCGCTTCGAAAGGACGGCCATGATTTCCATGCCGTGGTGCTATCCCCGGCGGGAACGGGCGTTCAGGACGCTGGAGGCCTTCAGCTCTGGGCCCTAAGCCCAAACGGCGCCGCCGCCGGGGCGGTGGTGGATGCCTACTACGCAGGCGCGCCCTGGGGACCGGCCTGGGATGCGGCCTATGGCTACTTCAAGGCCGTGGACAGCGATGTGTTCCTCCAGTGCCATCCCCTTCCGACCGATCCCCGCTAAAGCACCAGCTCGCCGCCCTGCACCACCTGGGTAACCGCATCGGCCGCCGCCAGCCCCGCAATCCGCTCTAGGGGGTTCACGGGGGTCAGCACCACATCCCCCGCCATTCCCGGCGCGAGGCGACCGATGGGCGCATCCTTAAGAATCGCCCGGTTCACATCGTAAAGGGACCGAAGAATGGCCTCCGGGCTCTGCACTGCCGCCCGAATGGCAAATTCCTGGCGCTGCAGACGCTGCACTTCCCCGATGAGGTCCGTGCCAAAGCCCATGGTGACCCCGGCGCGATCGGCAATGGCGAGGGACTGCACCCCGGCATCCAGCACGGCGGCATTCTTTTGTTGATTGCGCTCTGGGAAACCGAGGCTCGGCCCCTCCTGGGCCATGGCCTGGTAGGTGACCAGCGTGGGCACGAGCCAGACGTCGTGTTCCGCCAGCAGCGCCGCCGTGGCTTCGTCAAGGAAGTTTCCATGCTCAATGCAGCGGACTCCGTTGCGTACGGCCAGCTCGATGGCTTCCGGCGTGTAGGCATGGGCCGCCACATAGGTTTTTCGATTGCGCGCCTCCGCCACCGCCGCCTGGATCTCCTCCGCCGTGTACTGGGTGCAATCAAGGGGATCCATGGGCGTGGCTACGCCGCCAGACACGTGAATTTTCAGGAAATCGGCGCCGGCGCGAAGCACGTGGCGCGCGGCCTTTCGCACCGCATCGGGCCCATCGGCCACGATGCCAAAGGCGCTGTGGCGCATCTGGCAGGCACAATCCGGCACCGCCAGCGTTCCCCCCTCCACATCCCCATGGCCTCCGGTTTGGGAAATCATGAGATTTGCCTGAACAATGCGCGGACCGCGCACCATCCCGCTGCTGATGGCACGCTTAAGCCCCGCCACATCGCCGCCAAGATCGCGCACGGTGGTAAAGCCGCGGCGCACCGCGTCCTCTGCGAGCTTCGCCATGGCAATGCCGAACTGCACTTCGGTCCATTGCGACAGGCGCGCAAAGTTCAGGGTTGCAAGGCGGAAATGCACATGGGCGTCGATGAAGCCGGGCATGAGAAATTGCCCGTCGGCATCCACCACCGTATCCGCATCGGCGCGATAGGCGCTGTCCAGAATGACCCCATCCTCGATCACCAAGGCCTCGTTATCCACGAGGGTCAAGGTGTCCATATCCAGCCGGGTCCCGCCCCGGATGACCGTTCTTGCCATGTCGCTACACTCCCCCAGGCGGCTGGGCGATGCCATGCCACGTCTTTTGTGGCACTTTGCCTGGGGCCTAGGGAAAGGAAAAGGGGGGCGCTATGCAGATCCAAGTTAACGGGAAGGCCTTGTTCTTTGATGTGGAAGGCGAGGGCTGGGCGCGGCGCAATGACACCATGGTGCAGAAACCCACCCTGATTCTCCTCCATGGCGCCCCGGGGAACTCGGATCACTCGGTCTTCAAACCGGACTTTTCCGTGCTCGCCGATGCCATGCAGATCATCTATCTGGATTTAAGTGGCGCGGGACGCTCGGAAGATGAACCCGATGGGCACTTCTCCCTGGAGCGCTGGGCCGACGACCTCGTCGCCTTTTGCGAAACCCTCGGCATCGAAAAGCCCGTGGTGCTTGGCGTCTCCGGCGGCGGATTTGTGGCCCAGTGCTACGGCGCCCGCCATCCCGACCATCCCGGGAAGCTCATCTTTGCCAGCACCCAAGCCTTCCTAGACGTACCCCGATGCCTTGAGGAATTTGCGCGCCTGGGGGGACCGGACGCGGTCGATGCCGCTCGAGTTTTGCTGAGTGAACGGGTGGACGGGGAAAGCTCGGCCCGCTTCGCGGCCCTGTGTAACCCGCTCTATAACCCGACCCCCATGCCGCTGAAGCCGGCCTATATCTTCCGCCCGAAGCTTGCCATGGCCTTCCACGGCCTTGAGGGCCTTTGGCACACCATGGATCTACGGGGGGAACTGGGGAAGATTACGGCTCCCACGCTGGTGCTGGCTGGGGATGACGATCCCATCACGCCGCTACAGGACAGTCGCGATATCGTTGAGGCCATGTCCCCCGGAGTGGCCACCCTGGCCCACTTCGCCGACGCCGGTCACGGTCCCTGGCGCGATCAGCCAAAGGCGGTTTTCGCCGTGCTACGGCGCTTCATCACCGACGCCTAAAAGTAATTGACACGCATTAATCCCCTTTGGCAGTCTTAGGAGGCCTCTTTAAGGCGGCCTTGCGATGACCACTCGGGGGAGGGGGAACCGCACCATGGCAATGCCCCCGGCGCCTTCGGGCGCCGCTTTTTTTCCAAGCCCGACCCGGGACCTCGCCGAAGGACTGGCGAATCTGCGTACCCAGGGGCTCACCATTTTTCCAGGCTTACTTGAAGGGCGCAGCCTCCAGCGTGCCCGGGATGCGCTTTATCGCGCCGCGGAGGACGACGCAGCTCGGGGTCGGCACCAGGCCTTCTCCCTCGACTATGCGCAGGACAGGAGCAACCGTCGGGTGTGGAACGTCCTCAGCCGCGATCCCATTTTTGAGGACCTGGCTTTCCACCCGGACGCCCTGGCCTACGTAAAGGGCGTGCTGGGCTGGCCGGCCCTGCTCGGTAATCTCTCTGCGAACATCACCGGGCCTGGCGGCGGCGAGATGGTGCTCCACGCGGATCAGATCTTTGTCCCCGAACCCTGGGCCCCGGAGCCCCAGGGGCTGAATATCGCCTGGTGCCTTGATGACTTTCGGGAAAGCAATGGCGCCACCCGCTTCGTGCCCGGAAGCCATCGCCTAAACCGCCCACCCCAGGGCCAGGAGGGGGTGGAGGAGGCCCGGCCCCTAGAAGCCCCTGCGGGCTCGGCGGTGATCTTCGAAAGCCGGGTGTGGCACCAAACCGGAAACAACCGGACCGCCGACGAACACCGAGCCGGGGTCTTCGCCTGGTATACCAAGCCCATCTACCGGCCCCAGGAGAACTGGTTTCTCTCCCTGCGGCCGGAGGTTCGGGACTTCGCCTCTGAGGAAGCCCTGGTCCTTCTCGGCTATCGCACCGAGGGGCTCGGCCTAGTGCACGGCCGCTCCCCCGCCTAAATCCAAAACGGGAGGCCCAATGGTCCCACCCTCTTCCGCTCTCGCCGCCGCTCGGGAAGCCCTCCTCCATCAGGGGTGGGCCGTATTGAACGGCGTGCTCGATGAGGCCGCGTGCACAGCGACCCTAGACAGCCTCTGGGCGGCGGCAGCGAGCTACGAGGCCCAGGGCCACAGCACCTTCATGCCCGTGCTCGATCCCAACGCGGCAAACGTGCGGGTGTTCGATCTCCTGGCCCTCGATGGGTGCTTCCGGGACCTGATCCTTCAGCCCGAAGCGATCGCCCTCGTGGAAGCGCTCCTCGGGCCGAATTTTCGCGTGTCCAACTTCACGGCCAACATCGCCCGCCCAGGCTCCGGCTCCATGGCCCTGCATTCGGATCAGGCCCTGGTGGTGCCCGAGCCCTGGCACGCCCCCTGGGCCCTCAACATCATTTGGTGCTTAACGAACGTCACCTTCGAAAACGGCGCGACGCTTTTCGTGCCCGGCAGCCACCGGGCCCAATCCCGGGACGACCTGGGTCCAAACCCTGAGGCACGGCTCGTGCCCTTCGAAGCCAAGGCCGGATCGATCATCGCCATGGATGGGCGGCTATGGCACACCTCGGGGAAAAACATCACGGAGGGGGAAGATCGGGCCCTCCTCTTCGCCTATTACGTCCGGGACTTCCTCCGGGGCCAGGTGAACTTCAATGCACTCCTAGACCCCGCGCTTCAAGCCACCCTCGGCCCCGAGCTCCGGCAGCGTTTGGGGCTTCAGGCCGCTGAAAATCTAACCGCAGGGGCAGCGCTCCTGGGGAAGGCGCCCCGAGCCTAGGCAGTTAACGTCTTCCTGCTATGCTCAAGGGCATCACTGCCTGGCATGGGGAGGCCAACCGTGACCCACCATTCGCTTTCGCCCCGGAGGCGCTATGCGCGCTCCGTTCTGATGATCGGCACGCTTGCCAGCCTGCTTCTCGGCTTGGGCGCCTGCGCGCCCGAGGCCCAGAAAACACCGGTCGATCTGCTGCTGCTCAACGGCACCATCCTCCCCGGCGCTCCCGGGGCTCCAGAGAGCCGCGCCCTCGCGGTGAACGACGGCCGCATTGTCGCGGTCGGTGGGCCCGAGCTTGCGGACCGCTTCGTCGGCACGGTGACCCGGGACCTTAAGGGACAGACCGTGCTTCCGGGCTTTGACGATGTACACAGCCATATTCATAGCTACGCGCGCCGCTATATCCCCCTTCAGAAGATCACCTCCATCGAGGCGCTAAAAGCCGCGGTCCAAGCGAAGGCTGAGGCCCTGGGCCCAGGGGAATGGGTGACGGGCTACGGCTGGTCCGAAGATGCGCTGGCAGAGGGACGGAAGCCCCACCGGGACGATCTGGATGAAGCCGCGCCGGATAACCCGGTGCTTCTCACCCGGGCTGGGGGCCATAGCGCCGTGGCGAACAGCGCTGCTCTGGATTTCGGGGAAATCACCCTGGCCACACCCCAGCCGGAGGGGGGCGTGATTGAACGGGGGGACGATGGGCGGCTTAACGGGATTATTCGGGAGCGCCAGGACCTTCTCGCCCAGTACATCCCGCCCCCTACCCACGAAGAGCTGAAGGAAAGCCTCACGGCGAGCCTTGAGGCCCTGCTGCCCCTCGGCATCACCGCGGTCACCCATGCTTCCGAGCGTCTGGAGCGCTGGCCCCTGTGGCGGGAGATCTATCAGGAGCGGGGCGCTCGCCTCCCCCGGGCGCGGGTGCAAATGCACTGGGAAGGGGCTGAGGCCATGGCCCGCTTTAAGGCCAGCGCCCACGAGGGCCTGGATACGGATCGCCTTTCCCTGGGTGCCATCAAGATTTTTGCGGACGGCGGCTTTACGGGCCCCGCGGCCTTTACCAAGGCCCCCTACAAGGACATGGGTGATTACCGGGGCTACCTCAACCTGCCTGAGGATGAGCTCCGCGCCCTCGTGGATGAGGTGCATCGCGCCGGCTGGCAGATGGGCATCCACGCCATCGGCGATGCGGCCATCGAGATCACCGCCGATGCCCTGGCGAAGGCCATCGAGGCGACGCCCCGGGACGATCACCGCCACTACCTGAACCACTTCTCCATGCGCCCTTCCAACGAAACCATGGCGCAGATGGCGGCCCATGGCATTGCCATCGCCCAGCAGCCGAATTTCACCTACACCCTTGCGGGGCGCTATAGCACCTATCTCGACGGCTGGCGCCTTGCCCACAACAACCCGGTGAAGAGCCCCATCGATGCGGGGATCTTCGTCGCCCTGTCCTCGGACATCCTGCCCATCGGCCCCATGGTGGGGCTCTACGCCGCGGTTACGCGAAAAGGCATGGACGGCGTGGTGTACGGGGCCGACGAGGCCATCGCCCTGGAAGACGCGCTCCACCGCTACAGCTACGGCGGCGCCTGGCTCGCTTTCCGGGAAGGGGACCGGGGTCAGCTTGTGCCGGGGCAACTCGCGGACTTCATCGTCCTTAAGGCGGACCCTCGGGGGCTGGATCCGGAAGCCCTGCTCACCCTGCCCGTGGAGGAAACCTGGGTCCAGGGTGAAAAGCTCTGGCAGCGCAACCCGTGACGAACCGGGGCGCCCTGCCCCAAAGCCTCGGACGCCGGGACGTCCTCACCCTCGCCTTCGGCGCCATGATTGGCTGGAGCTGGGTGGTGCTGTCCGGCACCTGGCTGGCCCAGGGCGGCCTCGGAGGGACGCTCCTCGCCTTCCTCCTCGGGGGCGTCATCATGCTGG
>JAURCQ010000098.1 GCA_030828335.1 Gammaproteobacteria bacterium | reverse complement strand
GGGCGCAGCACACGGCGTTGGAAGGCACGCTCGCCAACGGCCAAGCCCTTCGCGCGGTCAGCAGCTTGGCCTTCCAGGGGGAGATTCCCCGGCAAAGACCCAGCGCCCCTCCGGCCCTAGGAGCCCATACGGACGAGGTTCTGCAAGCGAATCTGAACTACTCCTCGGAGCAACTTGCGGAGCTCCGGGCCCAGGGGGTGCTTGGCGCGTCACCGAGTACGCATTGACATTACTCCGGTCAGTGCTACATTCGGCGGCCGCCTTGCGGGAGGGGTCTCGCCCCACGCAGCGCCCCACAGCATGAATGACGCCCAGCGCGGCTCCGCGCTGGATCGCAGATTGAGTTTCGCGCAGAGCGCCGTAAGTGGCGCGCGGGCGCCCCTTGCCACCGCGGCAGGGCCGCTCACCAACAGTCACGGGCAAAAAGCTGGAGAGCACTATGAAACGGCGCCTCGCAGATCAGCTGCGCCTTGGCCTCCCAGAGCGCCAGGGCCTTTACGACCCCAGCACGGAGCATGACAGCTGCGGCGTAGGTTTCGTTTGCGACATTAAAGGTCGCCCCAGCCGCAGCATTATTACCGATGCGCAAAACATGAACTGCTGCATGGATCACCGCGGCGGGCAGGGCTATGAGAAAAATACGGGAGACGGCGCGGGTATTCTGACGGGCCTGCCCCACAGCTTCCTAGCGGCCGTCGCTGAAGAGGCGCTCGGCCTAACCCTGCCCGAACCCGGCGCCTATGGCGCAGGGCTCGTGTTCCTCCCCCGGGACGCGCAAGCGGCCAAGAAAGCACGGGAGACGCTAGAAGCGTCCCTCCGCGCCGGCGGTCAAACGCCGCTGGGGTGGCGGACCGTCCCCACGGACGCGGATACCGCGGACCTTGGCAAGGCGGCCCGAGCCGCCATGCCCCACATCGAGATGCTCTTCGTAGGCGCCGGCGACGGCGTGCGCGGCGATGCCTTTGAGCGCGCTCTGTATCTGGCGCGGAAGCACGCCACCCACCAGGTACGCCAGGATCAAAGCCACGAAGACAACCGGCTGTTCTACGTATGCACCCTGTCTTCGAAGGTCATTGTCTATAAAGGCATGCTGACCCCGGCGCAGGTCTTCCCGTTCTATCTCGACCTGCAGGACGAGCGCTACACCTCCCACCTGGCGATGGTGCATTCCCGCTTCTCCACGAACACCTTCCCCTCCTGGGATCGGGCTCAGCCGAACCGGTTTATGAGCCACAACGGCGAAATCAACACGCGCCGGGGCAACATCAACTGGATGAATGCACGGGAAGGGGTAGTCGCAAGCGAAGCCTTTGGCGACGACATCAACAAGCTCTTCCCCATCGTTGAGCCCGACGGCTCCGATTCTGGGGCCTTCGACAACGTGCTCGAGTTCATGCTCATGGCCGGTCGCACGCTCCAGGAAGCGATCCTCATGATGATCCCGGAAGCCTGGCAAGGTCACCCCGCCATGCCCGCGGACAAGCGCGCCATGTACGAGTACTTTTCGTGCCTCATGGAGCCCTGGGATGGTCCGGCGTCCATCGCCTTTACGGACGGCCACTACATTGGCGCCGTGCTCGATCGGAATGGGCTTCGCCCCTCCCGCTTCTACATCACCGACGACGACAAGTGCATCATGGCTTCGGAAGTGGGCACGGTCATCGTCGATCCCGCGCGCGTCGTGAAGAAGGGCCGGCTCCAACCCGGTCGCATGTTCCTGATCGACTTTGAAGCGGGGCGCATGATCCCCGACGAGGAGATCAAGAGCCATTTCGCCGCCCAGCTGCCCTACGGGGACTGGCTGACGGAGCAGCGCATCGACATCGCTGAGCTCGCCCCAAATACCGAGCCCCACGGCTTTGAGCCCGAGACCCTGCTGCCCCGCATGCAGGCCTTCGGCTATACGGTCGAAACCATGAGCTTCATGCTCCAGCCCCTGGTAAAGGAGCTGCGTGACCCCCTGGGATCCATGGGGAACGATTCGGCCCTCGCGGTGCTGTCCGACAAGCCCCGCATGCTCTACGACTACTTCAAGCAGCTGTTTGCTCAGGTCACGAACCCGGCCATCGATTCGATCCGGGAAGAGGTGATCATGGGGCTTCAGTGCTACATCGGCCCGGAGCAAAACCTCCTCGAGACCACGGGCCGCCATGCCCATCGCCTGTGGGTGCCTCACCCCATTCTGTCCAATGAAGAGGCGGCGGCGCTGAAGCACATTGACCATCGCGGCTGGACTTCGAAGGTCATCGATATCACCTACGAGAAGGGCACGGGGGAAGCCGGGCTTCGCGGGGCGCTAAAGCGCATCTGCGACGAAGCCATGACCGCCATCGATGCGGGGGCGAGCCTGGTGGTGCTATCCGATCGCGCGGTAAGCGCCGAACGGATCCCCTTGAGCACGCTCCTCGCCACCGGTGCGGTGCATCATCACCTGATCAAGGCCCATGCGCGCACGCGCATCGGCCTCGTGGTGGAAACGGGGGAAGCCCGGGAAGTTCACCATCTGTGCCTGCTCGCGGGCTATGGCGCCGACGCCATCAACCCCTACCTGGCCTTTGAAGCCCTTTGGCAAGCGCGCCGGGATGGGCTTTTGGATGACGCGCCGCACATCCAAAGCGACGACGATGTCGTGGCCGCCTACCGCAAGGGCACGGCCAAGGGCATCTTGAAGGTCATGGCCAAGATGGGCATTTCCACCCTTCAGTCCTATAAGGGCGCCCAGATCTTCGAAGCCGTGGGCCTCGCCTCCGACGTGGTCGATCTATGCTTCAGCGGTACCACGAGCCGCATCGAGGGGGCCGATTTCGCCGTCCTCGCCGAGGAAATGGGCCGTCGCCACGCCCTCGCCTATCCGGAGCGGGAAAGCCAGCGCATTCCCGTGCTGAACAACCCCGGCGAGTTCCACTGGCGCCGGGGCGGGGATCGGCACATGTGGGACCCCATCGCCATCGCCGATCTTCAGGTGGCGGTGCGGAACCAAAGCGAAGACGCCTACTGGCGCTTCTCGAAGTACACCAACGAAGTGGCGACCCGGGAAGCCACCCTCAGGGGCCTGCTTCAACTCAAGCCCGGCGTAGCCGGTCCTGCCGTTCCCCTAGACGAGGTGGAAAGCGAAAAGGACATCGTGAAGCGCTTCGCCACCGGCGCCATGAGCTATGGCTCCATCTCGGCGGAAGCCCACGAAACCCTGGCCGTGGCCATGAATCGCCTCGGCGGCAAATCGAACACCGGGGAAGGGGGCGAGGACCCCGCGCGCTGGACGCCGGAACCCAATGGCGATTCCAAGCGCTCGGCCATCAAGCAGGTGGCGTCCGGGCGCTTCGGGGTGACGATCCAATACCTCACGAACGCCGACGAGCTGCAAATCAAGATCATCCAGGGCGCCAAGCCCGGGGAAGGGGGCGAGCTGCCTGGCGGGAAGGTCGACGAGATCATCGCCGCCGTGCGCTACTCCACCCCCGGCGTGGGCCTCATCAGCCCGCCGCCGCACCACGATATCTACTCCATCGAGGACATGGCGCAGCTCATCCACGATCTCAAGAACGCCAACCCTTCGGCGCGCATCAGCGTGAAGCTGGGTGCAGAGATTGGCTGCGGCACCGTGGCCGCGGGGGTGACGAAGGCGAAGGCCGATCACCTGGTGATCGCGGGCCACGATGGAGGCACGGGGGCGTCACCGCTCACCTCCATTAAGCACGCCGGCCTCCCCTGGGAGCTCGGGGTGGTGGAAACCCATCACACGCTGGTGATGAATAACCTGCGCTCCCGCGTGGTGCTACAAACAGATGGCCAGCTCAAGACCGGCCGGGACGTGGCCATCGCTGCGCTTCTGGGCGCCGAGGAGTTTGGCTTTGCGACGGCGCCTCTGGTGGCTCTCGGCTGCATCATGATGCGCAAGTGCCACCTGAACACCTGTCCCGTGGGCATTGCCACCCAGGACCCGGAGCTGCGGAAGAAATTCCGGGGCCAGCCGGAGCACGTGGTGAACTACTTCTTCATGATCGCCAAGGAGCTCCGGCAGATCATGGCCGAGCTCGGCTTCCGCAGCATCACGGAAATGGTGGGGCGCTCCGATTGCCTGAACTTCGACCAGGCCCTCACCCAGTGGAAGGCCAAGGGCATCGATCTCTCTGCGCTGCTGGCGCGCCCGGAGGAGCCCGAAGGCTTCCTCGGCCGTTACGCTAGCGACGCCCAGGATCACGAACTGGAGAAGGCGCTCGACCAGAAGCTCATTGCCCTGGCTCAGCCTGCGCTGGACCAGCAAGTACCGGTGAATATCGAATTGCCCGTGGTGAATACCAACCGGGTGGTCGGCACCATGCTTTCCCACGAGGTCGCCAAGCGCTTTGGCGCCGATATGCTCGAGGAAGACACCATCACGGTGCGCCTGACCGGCAGCGCCGGCCAGAGCCTGGGGGCATTCCTCGCTCGGGGGATCACGCTCGAAGTGGAAGGCGACGCCAACGACTTTGTCGGCAAGGGCCTCTCCGGCGGAAAAGTGATCGTTTACCCGCCGAAGGTCAGCCCCTTTAAGGCCGAGGAGAACATCCTCGTGGGGAACGTTTGCCTCTACGGCGCCACCAGCGGGGAAGCCTACTTCCGCGGGATCGCCGCGGAGCGCTTCTGCGTGCGGAACTCCGGCGCCACGGCAGTCGTGGAGGGCGTGGGGGACCACGGCCTTGAATACATGACCGGTGGCCGAGCCGTCATCCTGGGCCCCACGGGGCGGAACTGCGCGGCGGGCATGTCCGGCGGCATCGCCTACATCTGGGATCCGGAGGGTGCGTTCCCGGGTCACTGCAACCAGGAAATGGTGGACCTCGACCCGGTGACCGCAGCAGATGACGAAGAGCTGCGAACGCTGATCGAGAAGCATCAGCAGCACACGGGGTCGACAGTTGCGGAAGCGCTACTGGCCCGCTGGGAGTCGGCGCGGAGTGAGTTCGTTAAGGTCATGCCCCGGGACTACAAGCGCGTCCTTGAGGCACGGGCTAAGGCAGCCAGCGCGGCTTAGATTGAACGACGGTTAAGGAGCACAGCCATGGGTAAGCCCACAGGCTTTCAAGAGTTCCCTCGGCAGGCGGCGCCCTATCGCCCCGCCGAGGTACGCATGCTCGACTACAAAGAGATCTTCACCCCGCAGGATGAAGCGCGACTGACGACGCAAGGCGCTCGGTGCATGGACTGCGGGGTGCCCTTCTGCCAGTCCGAGCCCCACGGCTGCCCGATCTACAACCTGATCCCGGAATGGAATGATCTGGTGTACCAGGGTCGCTGGCGTGACGCTCTCGACCGCCTTCTGAAGACCAATAACTTCCCCGAGTTCACGGGGCGGGTGTGCCCCGCACCCTGCGAGGGGGCCTGCGTGCTCGGGATTACCGATCCCGCGGTAACGATCAAAAACATTGAACATGCCATCATCGAGCGGGGCTTCGAAGAGGGGTGGATGACGCCCCAGATTCCCGCTCGACGTACGGGCAAGCGCGTAGCCGTGGTGGGTTCGGGCCCCGCAGGCCTCGCCGCCGCGGCCCAGCTCAATAGCGTTGGCCACCAGGTGGTGGTTTACGAGCGCGCGGACCGCGTGGGGGGCCTCCTGACCTACGGCATCCCCAATATGAAGCTTGGAAAGGACGTGGTACAGCGCCGCGTCGACCTGATGACCGCCGAGGGCATCGAGTTCATCACCGGCGTCACCGTGGGCAATGGCGAGCAAGGCTCCACCGACGCCCAGGAACTCCTCGACGCCTTCGATGCCGTACTCCTCACCACCGGTTCCACCCGGCCCCGAGACCTGCCCATCGAGGGACGGGATCTTGAGGGCGTGCATTTCGCCATGGACTTCCTTACGGCCAATACGAAGAGCCTGCTGGACTCCAAGCACGAAGACGGCGCCTATGTCTCTGCCAAGGACAAGCACGTGATCGTCATTGGCGGGGGCGATACGGGAACGGACTGCATCGGCACGTCCCTGCGCCACGGCTGCGCGTCTCTCGTGAACTTCGAGATCATGCCCCAGCCCCCGGAAGGCCGCGCCGACGGCAACCCCTGGCCCGAATGGCCCCGGATCTTCCGGGTCGATTACGGCCATGAGGAAGCGGCGAAGCGCTTCGGCGAAGACCCGCGGGTGTACGCCATTTCCGGCAAGCGGTTCATCGACAACGGCAACGGCCACGTATCCGCCCTCGAAACCATCGAGGTGCAATGGGTTAACGGTCGCCCGGAGGAAATCCCGGGCACGGAGAAGATCTGGCCCGCGGATCTTGTCCTGCTGTCCATGGGCTTTCTCGGGCCCGAGGCCTCGGTGGGGGAAACGCTAGGCGTTGAGTTTGACGCTCGCTCGAACTTCGCCGCGGACTATGGCCAGTACCGCACGGCCCAGGAAAAGGTGTTCGCGGCCGGCGACTGCCGTCGGGGCCAGAGCCTCGTGGTTCGCGCAATCAATGAAGGGCGGGAGTCGGCGCGGGAAATCGACCGCTTCCTCATGGGGGAAACCACCCTCCCCTAGGGCCCCTCTCTACGCGCCGCCCTTAGGGCGGCGTGAGCTCAGGAAGCACGGACCGCACCCGCCGCATCCAACCGTCCCCAAGCCCCTCGGCCTTCAGCTGCGCGGCCGCCCCCCTCGCCTGCGCACTAGAGGCGAAGTCTCCGTACAGCACGACCACATCCCCCCGCTTGCGTTGGCGCCAGCCAAAAGCCTCCGGGGTCCTCTGACGGTCAATCCAG
>JAURCQ010000097.1 GCA_030828335.1 Gammaproteobacteria bacterium | reverse complement strand
CGGGAATGGCCCCGGCGGGAAACTGGGCCGCCGGGGGGCTTAAGGGGGTGGGACGCTCCAGCACGGGAGCATCCCGCCCCTCATCCCCGAAGCCCGCGGGCTCCGCCCCAGCCTGCAAATCCTGGCGCAGCAGGCTCGAATAGCTCACCCGCGCCTCCCGGGCAAAGCCTCGCGGCGCGACCATTTTCGCCGGCGCGAGGGCCCCGCCCTGCCCCGCAGCCGCTCGGTTCTGAACACCCATCGCCTCGGCGGGATCGAAAACCTCAAGGGGCCAGCCCGCGGCGGTAAGAGCCTCATCCCAGGCCTTCGGGGCCAGCCCCTGGAGCCCGAGGGCATGGGCGAGGGCTGAGCCCTGCTGGGCGGCTTCGCTCTGCTTCCCCTTCGCTTCGGGGACGCCTAGGTACACGGCGTGGCAAGCCCGGGTGAGGGCCACATAGAGGAGGCGGAGGCTTTCCCCAAGCTTCTCTCGCGTGGAGGCACCCTGGGACCGGGGCGCCTTGCGCAGATCCACGGCCATGGCCCCCACTGCGGGATCGTGGAACAGGGGATAGGCCTCCTCCTGCTCTTTCCGGGGGAAGGGTAGGAGCACCACGTCGTACTCCAGCCCCTTGGCGCCGTGCACGGTGATGATCTTCACCAAATTTTCGTCGCTCTCCAGGCGCTGCTGGTGAGCCTCGTTGTCATCGCCGGCCTCCCGCGCCTGGGTGAAGGCCCGGAGCGTTTCCGCTGCCCCGCCGCCGGCGCGATCAAAGCGCTCGAGGCACTCCCCGAGGTGCCGAAGGTCCGTGAGAACCCGGGGCCCCTCCGGGTCCCCGAGGCAGCGGGCAGGCACGGCGTAGGCCTCGAGCAGGGCGAACAGCGCCGTCAGCACCCCCTGCCGTTCCCAGCGCTCCCGGAAGCTACGGAAGCGCGCCTGGTGCGCAGCCAGCGCATCGGCCCCCAGCAGCGCCGTGGCCGGCACCGCTAAAAGGGGCGTCAATAGCGCATCGCGCAGGCCGCCCCCGTCCTCCGGGGCCGCCATGGCGCGGAGCACGCGAAAGACGTCCTCCGCCGTCTCCGTGGCGAAGACGCTTTGCTTGGAGGCAAAGGCCGAGCCCAGGCGAGCGGCGCGAAGGCAGCGCTGGAGCCGAGCCCCTTCGTTATGGGTGTTCACCAGCAAGGCGCACTGCTGGGGTTTCAGCGGCTGCCCCTTGATGGTCGCCTCCGCCAGCAGGCGCTGCAGCAGGGCCACGGTGGCCTGGGCCTGCGCTTCATCGCTGCCCACGGCGGCGCTTCGGTAGAACCCCAGGGCCGGCGCCGGGGCGCCGTTCCGGGCCCAGGGCTGGGGGGGATCGGTCTTCGCAGCGGTCACGGGCTCAAAGCCCATGGCCTTGCTCAGGAAGGGATCGGGCTGCCGCTGGTAAAAGCCGTTGAGCGCCTCAATGACCGGGGGCGACGAGCGCCAGTTCTGATCCATGCGTAGCCGATCGCCGTCGGGAAGGGCCTGCCGGGCCCGGAGGTAGGCGAAGAGATCGGCGCCCCGAAAGCCGTAGATGGCCTGCTTAGGATCGCCAATAAGCACAAGGGTGCCGGAGCCTCCGACGGGGTAGAGCGCCTCAAAGATATCCAGCTGCACCGGGTCCGTGTCCTGGAACTCGTCGATAAAGGCCAGGGGGTAGCGAGCGCGAAGGCGCTCCGCGAGGGCTTCGCCGCTGGCGCCCCGGAGGCTCGCCGCCAGCTGGCGCAGCGCATCCTCCGGGCCCCGAAGCTGGCGCTGGTCCTTGTGCGCGGCGAGGGCATGCTGGAAGGCCCTAAAGAGCGTATGGGCCAGTCCGGCTTCGAAAGCCTCGGCAGCGTGCACAAGCGCCTCCGCGGCGGTGGCCAGCGCGCCCCCGCTAACGGCGCTTTGGCCCTTTTTGACCGCGGTGTCGGCGAAGGCTTCCGGAGTGAAGGCCTCCAGGAGCACGGCGTCCTTCTTTTTCTTGCCGTCTCCTAGGAGGGCCTTGAGGGCCTCGGCCAGCGGTGCCTCCGTTCCGAGCACCGCGTCGAGGGCACCCTGAAGGCTGGGCTTGCCCGGTCCCCGAGACCGCGCGTTATAGCGCTCGCTCAGCGCACCCCAGCCCGTCCCGGCCTTGCCGAAATCCGACAGCCCAAGCACGGCGGGATCCTCATCTCGCCCCATCCAGGCAGCGCGTAGCGCAGCCAGGGCCTGCGCAAGGGCGGCGCCCAGGGCCTCCAGATCGTCCTCCGGTACGCCCTGAAAGATCAGGGCGCCGGGGGCCAGCCAGCCGGTGAAGAGCCGTTCGCAGGCCTCTGGGCGCTCCCAAACCCGTAGCCAAAGGGCCTGCACGGACGCCGACGCCGAATAAAACCCCTGCCGCCAGGCCGTGCGCAGCGCCTCCCGGTGCAGGGCCTTGTCGTCCTCGAGGTTTTCGAAGGTAAAGGGCGTTGCCTGCTCCAGGGCCCCTTCGAGAAGGGCGCGATGGCAGAAGCCGTGAATGGTGAACACGGGCGCTTCGTCGAGCTGCCCGAGGGCGGCCCGAAGCCGCGCCTGATCCCGAAGACGGTCGACGCTTTGGTTCCACAGCTGAGCGAGGAAGGCGTCCTTTGGGGGCTCGGGGTCGAGGAAGGCTTGAAGCGCACCCCGAAGGCGCTGCCCGAGGCGATCCCGGAGCTCCGCCGTCGCCGCCCGGGTGAAGGTCACCATGAGAATTTCGTCGATGCGCAGGGCCGGCGCATCCAGGGCCTGGGGCGCTTGCTGCCCCAGCACGGCCCGGAGCACCAGAGAACCGAGGGCGAAGGTTTTCCCCGTCCCGGCGCTGGCCTCCAGGAGCTTGCGCCCCGCCAGGGGCATGCGGTGCGGATCAAAGCGGGTCATGGAAGGGCCCCCCGGGCCTCGAGCGTGCCCCGCACCTCTCCCAGGGAAACCCCGCTTTCCGCCTCCAGCAAGGGCATAAACACCTGCTCCGCAAGGGCGCAGAAAGCCGCCCGCACCGGCGCAAGGCCCTGGGGAAAGGCATGGCGCGCGGCCAGCGTCAGCCCTTCCGGGATCGGACCTCGCGCCCGTTCCGGGCGCCACTTCGCCCCCAGGGAAGCGAATTTTTCATCCCCCGCCTTGCCCTCACGAACCGCTTCGGCCCAGGTGCAGGAGGCGTCGGGGAACAGGGGCAGGGGTTCCGAAAGCCCCGCCTGAAGCAGCCCGAGGAGGGTCTCCAGCGCCGCCTCGGGCGCCGCCGGCGCCGTCACCACCATGGCCTTGTCCGGCCCCAGCAGCACCCCATGGCGCCCCCATCCCGCCGCCGCGTACAGAAGCACCTGTAGCCACAGCCCCAGCCGATCCTGGGCGCGCAGGCCTCCAAAGCGCTGCACCCGCACGAGCCCATCGGACCAGCGCAGGCAAGGCCCCAGAAGACGCCCCGACGGCAGCGCAAGATCCAGGGGCGCTTGGGCCGCCGTCGCCGCCCAAAAGGCCTCCGGGAGGGCACCGCGAAGCACCTGGGTGGTGGCCTGGGCCTCGGCCAGGGCCCCGTCCCCCGCCGCGCCCAGGGGCAGGCGACCCCGGGCCCGGAGCACCGCATCGCCCCCAGCGAGGGTAAAGCTGTCCTCAAGCAGCCGGTAGCGGCTGAGCGGGTCTAGGGCGAAGGGTTCGTCATCCTCCACGCTCTTGGGCAGGCGCCGGAGCGCAGCGCCGAGGCCCTCCCGGAAGTAGGTGCCCAGGGGGTCGCGGTAGAAGGCCCCTAGCAACGCCGGCGCGACCCCATCGCCGGGAACGGGGCGAGCGCCCTCGGCCCCTAGGGCGGATAATTCCGCGGCCCCTCCCGTCCCCCCAGGGCCCTCTTTGCGCTCGAGAGGCGGTCGCCAAAGGCTCTGATAGGTCTCCAGCCCCGCCTCACCGTAGCGGGAGGAAAAGGGTTGCAGGGGCGGCGCGACGGTAATGGGCCCCAAGGCCTTCTCCATCGCCTCACTCTCGACCTCGCCGCAGAGGGCGGCTTGGAGCTCCGTCACCAACAGGGACGGCGGCAGGGGCCGGTAGTTTCGATCCCGAGCGGTCCAGCTGATAAGCACCCGGTCCCGGGCTGAAAGCAGGGCCTCGAGGAAAAGGTAGCGATCCTCGCTTCGTCGCAGCCGATCCCCGGGGCGAGGTTCCTGTGCCATGAGGTCAAAGGGCAGCGGCTGCTCAAGGCGGGGATAGGCGTCTTCGTTCATACCCACGAGGCCGACGATGCGGAAGGGCAAAACGCGCATGGGCATGAGCGTGCAGAAGGTCACGCCGCCCGCAAAGAAGCGATGGGCCGTGGCCGGGCCCTCAAGGGCGCCCTGCAACGCCTCCAGCAGCGCCAGGCGAGGCAGGGGGCTGCCCGCCACCGCCTCCGGCAGGGTCAGCAAGTCCCCGAGGGCCTCCCGAAAGGGGGCCAGCACCAACTCGTCCTCCGGGGACAAAGCCAGGCAGCTCTGCAGCGCATCGTTGAGCACCGCCGCCCAATCCGCCGGGAGGCAGGGGCCGGCGAGGCGGTCCCGGAACCGGGCCAGGGTCTCCACGGCGACCAGCAAGGCGCTGAGCCGAGCCCCCTCCCCTTCCGCGAGGGCCACGGGGGCGAGGCCAGCAAAGACCCCCAGGGCCTCGCCGGTCATGGCGCCAAGGAGCAAGCGGTCTAGGCCCCGGCGCCAGCTATGCAGGACCTCTGCTTCCGCGAGCCCCGTGGCAGCCCAGTCCTGCCCATCCCAGCCCCAGCGCACCTCCGCCCCCTCGAGCCATCGTTCAAAAAGGGAGAGGTCCTCTGCCGCAAGGCCAAAGGCGCGCTGGCACTGGGGCAGGGCCAGAAGCGCCATCACCGTGCTGCGCTCAAAGCGGCTCGCGGGCAGCGCAAGGAGCCGCCCAAGCCAAGTCAGGAGCGGCGCCTCCGCCTGGCCCTGGCGGTCGGCGATGCTGTAGGGCAGCGTCAGCGGGAGCTCTGGCCGGCCGAAAACCGCTTCGATGAGGGGGGCGTAATGATCAATGTCCGGAATCATCACCACCACATCCTGCGGTTGGAGCGTGCGGTCCGCCTCGAAGGCTTCGACCAAGGCGTCGTAGAGCGCCTCGATTTCCCGCAGGGGGCTGGGGCAAGGGAAAAAGCGTAGGGACCCATCCTCGGGGGTCAGCAGGAGGGGCGCATCGTCCCCAAGAAGCACGGCCTGCTGAAGCTGGGCCAGCGCCGTGTCCGCCTGCCCTTCCCCAAAGTGGTCGAGAACCTCGGCCGCCCCATCAAGGGCCAGGAGCTGATTCAGAAACTGCCGCCCCAGGGCGCCATTCTGGGCCAGGAGTGGATGGGCCGGGAGGTAGGCCAGAGCCGCCTCCTCATAGGCCGCCAGCGCCTCCGCGCCGGCGCCCTTGAGGGCCTCGGCCTGGCGCCGCGCGACCACCGCGGGACGCAGAACCTCAGCCCAGTAGTCCGCTGAGGGGTTCAGGAAATACAGGGTTACTGGGCAATGTCGGGCCAGGGCCGTGAAGAGGGCCAGCTGCCCCGGGGGCAGGGCTGACAGGCCGAAGAGCGCCACCCGAGGGGCTACGGGCGCAAGCCCTTCCCGGAGCGACCCCGGGGCACTCCGCTCGAGCCGCGCAAGCGCCTCGGCCATCAGTGCCCCCCGGTCGGGCACGGCGCCCAGGGTATCCAGGGCCTGGGCCCAGAGGGCGCTTTGCCAAGCCTCGTGGGGCCCGGGCAAGCCCAGGCGCCGCCCCTCGCCCCAGGCCGCGAGCCACTGGGGGCGGTAAACCAGATACTGATCGAACAGATCGGCAATGCGCTCCGCCAGCTGGAAGCGCTTTAGGGCCTGCTCTCCCCCCTCGAGGTAATGGCGCAGCGGCGCGAAGGCCGGGGCGTCCTCCGGCAGGGCCGCCAGCAGCCCAAAGAGGGTCCAGCGTAGGTTGCGCTTCGCGTAGGGATCCTCCACCGGCGCGGGCACGAGGGCTCGAATCAGGCGCCAGGCAAAAAGCGAGGGCAAGGGGAAGGCCACCCCCGCGGCAATGCCAAAGGCCTTCGCCTGCTCCGTGCGCAGCCACAGGGCCATGCCCGGGCTTTGCACCACCACGACGTCTTCGGCCAGGGGGTCGGCCAGGGGCGCCTGGGCCTGAGTCCTTAGGAGCTCCGCCGCCAGGTTTTCCACCCGGTTGGACTGCACCACCTTAAGCACTTGAAGCCCCTTCGTTGCCAGAGCCTCAGCCTACCGCGCACGCCCTCGCAGAGCGACACGGAAACTTGATGAAGGCGAAACCTTTTCGTAACGAACCGGTCACAAATGCCTCCTAGAGTGCGCGCCGCAACCGACTTGTTAGCGATTCGTTGACTCACAAAAGGAGAGCATCGTGAAACAGAAGGCGCCCACCCCCGCGAGCCCCAAGCTTAAGCCCTTGGCCCTATTCCTGGCGGCCACCCTGAGCTTCGGTGGCGGCGTTGCCGAGGCCGCAAACCTCACCACCGGCGTGATTCGCGGCGCCGTGACCAGCGATGCTGGTCAGGCCCTCGATTCCGCAGAAATACTGATCGAGCACGTCCCCTCCGCCACGGTGAAGCGGACCAAGGTCGGGGAGGAAGGCACCTTCTTCGGCAGCGGCCTGCGCCCCGGCGGCCCCTACCGCATCACCGTGCGGGCCCCGGGCTTCGAGCCCACGGTGATCGAGGACTATTTCGTCACCACCGGTTCCCAGCGCGCCCTGGCCCTCGTGTTGAGCCAACGCGCGGCCATCACGGAAGAGCTCGTGGTGCGGGCGAAGGCCATCCGCGGCATGGATCTCAACAACGGCCTCGGCTCCGCCTACACCTCGGAAG
>JAURCQ010000096.1 GCA_030828335.1 Gammaproteobacteria bacterium | reverse complement strand
AGCCCGGGCTGGGCCATGGCGCCGAACTGTGAGAACAACCAGGACCTCTGCCGCTTCAACGGTGGGAGCATCGACTACATCGACCCGAACGTTCCGGGCTTCATGGACATGCGCCAGACCGCTGCGCGGAGCCATATGACCTTCGCGCTCACGGACACCATCGATGTGGTCTACAACGCCGGCTGGGCGCGCCAGGAGCGGGAGCAGCGCTGGGACGGGGACATGGGCTGGCGGGCCCTCCCCGGGGCCACCACGGGCTTCCTCAATCGGAACCAGCCCTGGCCGAGCCTCTACCTGGCGACCGACGAGTCCCAGTACGACTCCTGGTCCCATGAGCTACAGTTCCAGGGCCTCACGGGCCGGGTGAACTGGATTGTGGGCTTCTTTGACTTCCGGGAAGACAACGCCATCATCTTTGACGTGGAGCAGCCCTTCTGCTGCAGCACTGGCGGCCTGGGCGGGATCTCCTTCGTCCAGCCCGAGCGTACGCTGGAGTCCCAGGCCTTCTTCGGTCAGGCCACCTGGCACGTCACGGACCGGTTGCACCTCACCGCCGGCTACCGGAAGACGAAGGACACGCGGGAAGACGTGGGCGGCCGGAACATCGGCTGCTATGGCGGCGACGGCTGCAGCTGGAGCGGTGGCCTCATTCCCAACGATGGCTTCCCCCAGGGTACGACGGAAACCAACGAGCTCTTCCTGCCCCTCTTCACTTCTGCGGATATCAATGTGCCGGGGCTCGGTTCGCAGAACCGCTTCGAGAACTATCAGCTCTTTGATGTCAACGATAACAAAGAGGACTTCGACGCCGATAACTGGCGCTTAGGCGTGGATTATGACCTCACCGATGAGACCTTCCTCTATGCCTATGCGGCCACCGGCTCCAAGGCCGGTTCCTTTGGGGATGGGGTGGACGTGTGCCGCTGCGGACGTATCGAGTTCTTCTCCTTTAAGCCGGAGGAAGTGCTGAACTACGAAGTGGGTTTGAAGACCAGCTTGCTCGACCGTCGCCTCAACCTGATCTTCGCGGCCTTCATCACCGAGTACACCGATAAGCAGGTTTCCCAGTTCCGGGAGGTGGGCTTTGTGGAGGATCCTCCGGGCACGGTCCTCGAGCCGCTCCAGCCCATCGGTACCCTCGTCACCTCGAACGCCGGGGAGGCTTCCATCCAGGGGGTGGAGGTGGAGTTTGACTACATTCCCTGGGAGAACGGCCGCTTCACCGGTGGAGTGGGAATGCTCGATGCAACCTTCGATGCCTGGCCGGGCTACGCGGGCGAGGCCTACTTCTGCGAGCAGCGCGCTGAGGCCGGCCCCCAGTTCGCCTGCGTGCCTCAGGATGATGGCAGCGGTCGGTCTGACATTGAGGGTAACGAGCTGCCCTACGCAGCCCCCTACTCCTATACCGTGACCTATTCCCACGCGTTCCCGCTCATGAATGGCGGCCGGATCACCCCCTGGATCAAGCTCCACGGGGAAGGGGATACGCACATGACCGAGGGCAACTTCGACGCCATTCCGTCGCTTTCGGATAAGCGCGAGGCCTACACCACGGTGGATCTTTCCCTGAAGTACACGGCCCCCGACGAGGTGTGGTTCGTGGAGGCCTTCGTGCAGAACGCTACGGACGAGCGCTTCCAGACCTACTTTGTGGGTGGCCCGTCCCCCGACGTGCCCATGTTCACCTGGAATGCCCCCCGCATGATGGGGATCCGGGCGGCCTGGAACCGTCGCCCCTAAGGGCACTTTCGTTCGCTGCAGTGAGGCCGGGTCCCCCGCGAGGGGCCCGGTCTCAGCGAAGCTTTGGAGAATGTTGTGACCGCTCATCCGATGGCCTCCGGATCCCTGACGCACGCCTCCGTGGCGCCGTGCTGGCCAACCGTTACCCGACGTGTGCCGCCCTGCCCCGAGCTCGAGCACGAGGTCGAGGCGCTGCTGGCGACCCTCTCGCTGCGCGAGAAGGTGGGCCAGATGATTCAGGCGGAAATCCGCTCCGTAACGCCGGAGCAGGTTAGGGAGTATCGCCTCGGCTCGATCCTCAGCGGCGGTGGGGCCTTTCCGAGCAACGATAAGCACGCCGCCGTAGCGGACTGGCAGGCCCTGGCCGATGCGCACTACGAGGCGTCCATGGCGCCTCGGGCCGGCGGACCGGCCATTCCTGTGCTCTGGGGCGTCGATGCGGTCCACGGGCATAACAACCTCTTTGGGGCGACGCTTTTCCCTCACAATATTGGTCTAGGGGCCGCCCGGGACGGGGATCTTCTGGAGGCAATCGCGGAGGCCACGGCGCGGGAACTGCTGGCCACGGGCGTGGACTGGAATTTCGCGCCCACCGTTGCCGTGGTTCGGGACGACCTGTGGGGCCGGTCCTATGAGGGGTACGCCGAGGATCCGGCGCTGGTTCAGGAGTACGCGCGGCGCTTTGTCCGAGGCCTCCAGGGGGATCTCAGCGATCCTCAATGGATGCGCGGCGCACGGGTGGTGGCCACGGCCAAGCATTTCATCGGTGATGGGGGGACCACCGCGGGCGTCGACCAGGGGGACAACGTCGATCGGGAAGAGGTGCTCTGTGCGATCCATGGCGCGGGGTACTTTTCAGCCATCGAGGAGGGGGTGCTGACGGTCATGGCCTCCTTCAATAGCTGGCAGGGCCTGAAAGTTCATGGCCACGGCTATTTGCTCACGGAGGTGCTCAAGGGGCGCCTAGGATTCGACGGTGTTGTCGTGAGCGACTGGAATGGCCACCAGCAAGTGGATGGCTACCATACCGATTCCTGTCGCCAAACGGTGCTGGCAGGCGTGGACATGATCATGGTCCCGGAGCAGTGGGCGCCCCTCTTTGAGAACACCGTTGCCGAGGTCGAGCGGGGGGATATCCCCCTGTCCCGCATTGATGATGCGGTGCGCCGCATTTTGCGGATGAAGCTTCGCGCTGGCCTCTTTGAGCGCGGAAAGCCTTCCCGGCGCTCCGTTGCTGATCCCAGCATTGTGGGCTGCGATGCTCACCGAGCCCTGGCGCGCGAGGCTGCGCGCAAGTCCATGGTGCTGCTCAAGAACGCTGAGGGTCTGCTGCCCCTGACTCCGGGGCAGCGGGTCCTCGTAGCTGGGGACGGCGCTCATAACGTCGCGAAGCAGTGCGGCGGTTGGACGCTCACCTGGCAAGGCACGCAGAACCAACGGGACGATTTCCCGGGGGGCACCAGCCTTTGGGAAGGCATCGAAGCTGCGGTGCGCGCAGCCGGAGGAACCGCCGAGCTGGCGCCGGACGGCGCTTACGAGCGGCGCCCCGATGTGGCTGTGGTGGTGTTCGGGGAAGACCCCTATGCCGAAGGCGTGGGGGATCGGACGCACCTTAGCCATAGCGCCGAGAGCCCTGGGGACCTCGAATTGCTGCAACGGCTGAAGGCTGAGGGCATTCCTGTGGTGGCCGTGCTGCTGTCTGGTCGGCCCCTCTGGGTGAACCCGGAGCTCAATGCCAGCGATGCCTTCATCGCCGCCTGGCTTCCAGGATCGGAAGGCGGCGCCCTGGCCGACCTGCTCTTTGATGGGCCTCGGCGCTTTGATTTCACCGGGCGCCTAAGCTTCTCTTGGCCTGCCCGATCTCTCCAGAGTACGGTCAATCGGGGTGATCTTCGAGAGTCCCCCCTATTTCCCTTTGGCTATGGGCTCAGCTTCGAAGACGAAGACCCACTCCGGGAGGACCTCCCCGAGGACGATGAGGCGGAAGTAGTGCTTGAGAAGGGCGAGGTCGTGGTCTTCGATCGTACCCCCCAGGGCCCCTATGGCCTCTATCTCGGCGATCCCCTCAATTGGCGCTTGCCCGTGCGCGCGACCCTCATGGAGTCGGCGGCGGGGGCGCTTTCCCTGCGGACCGTCGACGTGCGGCGTCAGGAAGACGCTCGGCGCGCCCGCTGGAATGGCCGGGCCCCGGCACAGCTTTATTTTCAGACCGCAACGCCCCACGATTTTAAGGCCCTTGGCGCGCTCGGGGGGGTGCTGACGGTCACCCTGCTGATCCATGAGGCGCCCACGGCGCCGGTGTTTCTGCGCATGGACGGGACCTATCCCCGCGCGGGGGCGCTCGACGTCACTGAAGCTTTGAGGGCCCAGCAGCTGGATCAGGAAGTGGTGCTGAGCTGGCCCCTGGAGGCCTGGGCTGACGCCGGCGCGCCCCTGGAACACATCGATACCCCCTTCCTGCTGTGGACCAAGGGGCGCTTTGAGCTCACCCTGCTGACCGTGAAAATCACGGCGCTCGGCGCGGCCCACTAGATGCTTCGGATTGCCTTCATCGTGGCCCTCGGGGGATTCCTCATGGGCTTCGATGCGTCGGTGATCTCGGGTGTTTTAGGCCCCGTGGGTTCGCGTTTTGGGCTGACGGAGTTTGAGCTGGGTTGGCTGGTGGCCTGCCTGGCCCTGACCTCGTCCTTCGCTATGCTGGGAGCGGGGGTCTTCAGCGATGCCTTCGGCCGTCGCCGGACCCTTCAGATTGCTGCGGCCCTTTATCTGCTTTCTGCGGTCGCCTCGGCACTGGCGCCCAGCTATAGCGCGCTGGTGCTTGCGAGGATGCTAGGGGGGCTGGGGGTGGGGGCCGCGCTGATTGTGGCGCCCCTCTACATCGCGGAGCTTGCCCCGGCGAAGGATCGGGGGCGCCTGGTCTCCATCAACCAGCTGAATATTGTGGTGGGGATCTCCGCCGCCTTTTTTTCCAACTTCGTGCTTGCCCAGCTGCTGGCCGATGCCCCAGAGGACGTGGGGATTCCTCCCTGGCGTTGGATGCTCGGTGTGGAGGCCTTGCCGGCTCTGGCCTATCTCCTGGGCCTCGGAGCGGTACCGGAGAGCCCCCGCTGGTTGAAGCTCCGTGGGGAGGGGGACAAGGCATTTGCCATACTGTCCGCCACGGCGGGCGAGGCTGAGGCCCGAGCCGCGCTTGAGCAGATTTCCCCCGCCGAACCCCAGCCCGGGGCGCTCCGGGTCATGCTGCGCCGCCTCGTCGACCCGGCGCTACGGCCGGTGCTTTTCGTCGCCCTAGGAGTCGCCGTACTCCAGCAAATCACGGGCATCAATGCGGTGTTTTTCTATGCGCCCATGATTTTCGAGAAAGCCGGGGCGGGAGTGGATTCGGCCCTGCTGCAGGCGGTGCTAATTGGACTGGTCAATCTGCTATTCACCCTGGTGGCCCTGCGCACCATCGATCGTCTGGGTCGGCGACCCCTTCTCCTCCTGGGCCTTGGGGGCATTACGCTCGCCATGGCCCTGCTCAGCTTCGCCTTCAACCAGGCCGACTACGGGCTAAGCGCGGTCGCGCTGGCTACGCTTGAGGACCCGAGCCTTGAGCGCGCGCTTGCGGGGCTCGGGCAGCAGCGTTTCTCTGATGAGGCCGCCTTCCGCGGGGCCCTCGCAGCGGTGCTCAGTCCGGAGGCGCTCGCGCAAAATGAAAAGACGCTGATGGGCCTGGCCATTCAGATCGATGCGGTGACGGTGCTCGCTGCCATTATGCTTTTCGTAGCCAGCTTTGCCCTTTCCCTGGGCCCCGTTATGTGGGTGCTCTTCTCTGAGCTCTTCCCCCTGCCCGTGCGGGCCTTGGCTGCGGCCACGGCGGGGCTGGTCAATTCCCTAGTCAGCTTTTTAGTTCAGTTGCTCTTCCCCTGGGCCTTGGCGGCCCTTGGGCCCGCCCAGACCTTTGGCCTCTTCGGCACATTTGCGCTTCTGGGTTTGCTCTGGGTGGGGCGTGCCGTGCCCGAGACGCGCGGACGCCCTCTGGAGGCCATGGAAGGGACCCTGTTTCGATCACCCTGAGGAGGTTTTAGCCATGGGGGTATTAGCCCGTTGTCTTTCGCCGCTGCTAGGGCTCGCTGCGTTAACGGTTCAGGCGGCGCCGATCCCCGTCACTTTAGAGCGCCAGGGGGACCAATGGGTCCTCCTCCGTGGGGGTGAGCCCTACGAGATTCACGGCGCTGGTGTCGATGGAACGGACTTCGATGCCCTCGCCGCCCGGGGGGGGAATTCGCTGCGAACCTGGGCCGCGGATATTCCCGGACGGAGCGCGCAGACCGTACTGGATGAGGCCCATCGCCTGGGTTTAACGGTCTCTCTCTGCCTGAATATCGCCCGGGAGCGCCACGGCTTTAACTACAGCGACCCGGACGCCGTGGCGGCCCAGTTCGAGGAGGCGCGCTCGACCGTAGAGCGCTACAAGGACCACCCGGCGCTGCTGACCTGGATCATTGGCAATGAGCTGAACTACGACTACAAGAACCCCGCGGTCTATGACGCGGTCAATGACATTGCCACCATGATCCACGAGGTGGATGGGCAGCACCCGGCCACGACCACCACGGCGGGCATTTCTGAAGAGCTGCTCGCTGTGATCCGAGCGCGGGCCCCGGCCCTGGACTTCTTGAGCATTCAGCTCTATGGCGATCTCTTTAATTTGCCGAAGTATCTCAAGGCCTTCGGGGATCCCGGGCCCTTCTTCGTCACCGAATGGGGTGCCATCGGCCACTGGGAAATGCCTGCTACTCCCTGGGGCGCGCCCATCGAACAGACAAGTACGGAGAAGGCGCGTACTTATAAGAAGGCCTTCGATCGCGTACTCGCGCCGAACCGGGCGCAAATCGTTGGCAATTACGTCTTTCTCTGGGGGCAGAAGCAGGAGCGCACGCCTACCTGGTATGGCCTCTTTACGCCGGAAGGGGAGGCGACGGAGTCGGTAGACGTTATGACCCATCTTTGGACCGGATCCTGGCCAGAGAATCGGGCGCCGCGGGTGCTATCCATGAGCCTGGATCG
>JAURCQ010000095.1 GCA_030828335.1 Gammaproteobacteria bacterium | reverse complement strand
AGGTAGGGGTACCTAAAGAAATCAAGACGCTCGAGTTCCGCGTCGGCATGACGCCGGCGGGGGTGCGCGAGCTGGTACACGATGGCCACGAGGTCATCGTGGAGACCAATGCCGGCATCGGCATCGGCATCGGCATCATGTTCTACGGGGTTCTCGAGCCCATGAATCACGTGCTCCGTCTGCCCCTGGGGGCGGAGGGGCTAGAGGGGGAGGCGCGGCGGTCCCTGGCCATGGCGGCGACCATTTACCACTGGGCCTTCCATCCCTGGGCCATCTATTCCCTCGTAGGCCTATCCCTCGCATTCTTCTGTTTTAACAAGGGTTTGCCGCTGGTGATCCGCTCCGCGGTCTATCCCCTTTTTGGCGAGCGCATTTGGGGCCCCGTGGGTCACACCATCGACGTGTTGGCGGTCATCGCCACCATGTTTGGCCTGGCCACGTCCCTGGGCTTCGGCGCCGAGCAGGCCGCTGGGGGCATTCGTTACCTCTTTGGGATTCAGCCGAGCGACGGCTTAAAGGTGGCGATCGTGGCCGTGATTACGGCGCTCGCCCTTGTTTCCGTGCTTCGGGGCCTCGATGGGGGCATCAAGGTGCTGAGCGAAATCAACATGCTCGTTGCCATCGCCCTCGGCTCCTTCATCCTCGTGCTGGGGCCGACCCTCGGCATCCTGGAGGCCATCTGGCACAACACCGTGGCCTACCTCGCTTACCTGCCTGAGCTGTCGAACTGGGTAGGCCGGGAAGACCACTACTACATGCACGACTGGACCACCTTTTACTGGGCCTGGTGGATCGCCTTTTCCCCCTTCGTGGGCATGTTCGTGGCGCGGATTTCCTCGGGGCGGACGGTCCGGGAATTTATCCTGGCGGCCATGCTGGCGCCGTCGGCCATCTTCATCTGGTGGATGACCACCTTCGGGGAAACGGCCATGGATCAGTACTTCCTCCAGGGCTTTACCGGAGTGGCCGACACGGTTCGAAATTTCCAGCCCGAGCTTTCCCTGTTCGTCTTCCTGTCTGAATTTCCCCTCAGCAGCGTCACCTCTGTAGTGGGCATCATTCTGGTGCTGATCTTCTTTGTGACCTCCATGGATTCGGGCTCCCTCATCGTAGATACCATGACCGCCGGCGGGAAAATCGAAACCCCCCTTACGCAGCGGGTGTTTTGGTGCGTTTTCCTCGGGCTCCTCGGCGCCGCTCTACTCCTTGGGGGCGGGCTATCGTCCATTCAGGCCCTGGCCCTGGCGACCGCCTTTCCCTTCGTGCTGATCATGCTCATGATGATGGTTAGCCTGTTCTTGGGGCTTCGCGCTGAGCGCGTCTTGCTAGAACGAGGAGAAGCGGAATGAGTGCCCAGGGTCCGCGCTATGCGCACATGGCCATTCCCTTGGACTTGGCCCAGCTGTCTCTCGAAGATCCTGCCCTGGCGCAAGCGGCGGCCCTTTGGGATCCGGCGGGGGCGCCCATCTTGCTGGTTACCGTGGTGGGGCCTGGCCCCCATCCCTCAGGGCTGGCAGGGGCGGCTCAAAATGAGGCCTTGCAGGGGCTCGCGGACGCGGCGCGGGCGCGCTTTGGGGTGCCGTTTCAGGTGGCGCTGCTTCGGGAGCATGACCCCGCGGCCACGGGGGATGGGGCGCTAGAGAAGTGCTTTGCGGCCCACGATATCGACCTGGTGGTGATGCGCTCCCACGCCCCGGCCCTCTCCGATCATTGGCTCCCCGCCCACGGGCGCTGGCTGGCCACGCACAGCGCCCGGTCTCTGCTGCTGCTTCGCTAGGCCTCGGCCTCCGGGGGCACGTAGCCCTCGGCGGCGTCGACCCCTTCTCGCTCCAAAAAGCGGCGCCGCTGCTCGTTCAGGTAGCTACGGGCTTCCGGATCCATCAGGTTTAGGTGCCGCTCATTGATGAGCATGGTCTGGTGGGATAGCCAGGCGTCCCAGGCCGCCTTGGAGAAGCCTTCAAAGATGGCTTGCCCAGCGGGCCCGGGGAACGGGGGGGCTTCAAGACCGTCCAGGGTTTTCTGGAAATAGCGGCAAAACACCGTTCTCGCCATCGGTCGTGCTCCTTTCGCTGAGGCCCCGAAGGTACCGCTTCACGGGGGCAGGAAGGGGGAGGGTGGGCCAGCGCTCGGAAGCGTAAAAGGTCCCGGCCTCCCCGGGCCCCGTAAGGTGGACATGGACGGGGGTGATTTCAAGGCGGAAATGGGTGAACCCGTGCTCAAAGGAGGCGTCCTGCGCCCAATCATTGGCCCCCGGGGGCAGTCCCTCGGCGGCGAGCACCGTGTCGAGCTCTTCTAGGGCTTCGAACTCCGGAAGGGAGAGCAGCCCGCCCCAGAGGCCTTCCGGGGGACGAGCCTTTAGAAAGAGCGCCCCCTCCCTATCGAAGGCCAATAGAAAGAAGCGCCGGCGCAGGGGGCGATCCTTCCGCGGGCGGGGGGCCGGACGTTCCGCCACCATGCCCGTGCGGAAGCTTGCGCAGCCGCCCTGCACGGGGCAGCGGGCGCAATTGGGCCTGCGCCGGCACAGCAGGGCGCCGAGATCCATGATGGCTTGGGTGTAGTCCGCAGGGGCCGCTGCGGGGGTTTCCTGATCGGCGAGGGCCCACAGGGTGCTCGCCACCGCCGGGCTGCCGGGCCAGCCGTCCACGGCGAAATAGCGGGCGAGGACCCGTTTCACGTTGCCATCGAGGATGGGCGCCCGAACATTGAACGCCTGGGCGGCAATGGCATTGGCGGTGGACGGGCCGATGCCCGGCAAGGTGACGAGCACCGCCGGATCCTCGGGGAACTGGGCCCCGTGCGCGTGGACCAGGGTTTGGGCGCAGCGATGGAGGTTGCGTGCCCGGGCATAGTAGCCAAGGCCCGACCATAGGCTCAGCACCGCATCGAGGGGCGCCGCGGCCAGATCCTGGAGCGTTGGGAAGGTCTCGATAAACCGGGCGAAGTAAGGCTTCACCGTTTGCACCTGGGTCTGCTGAAGCATGATCTCCGAAAGCCAGATGCGATAGGGCGAGGGCGGGTTTTTCCAGGGCAGGTCGTGCCGCCCTTCCCGGGCGAACCAGGCCAGGAGCGCAGGGGCGAGGGGGGGTGGGGCGCTCACCGCCCGCCGTCCTCCCGAGACTTCTGGAACAAGCCACGGAGGAGGGCGCGGGCTGGCGCCTTCAGGGCCTCGGGAAGCTTTTCCTCCGCGGCGGCCTCCAGCGCGTCTCGAAGGGCGCTGCCCTCCCCCCGCTGAAGGGCGTTTAAGAAGGCTGCGCGATCCAGGGTGCAGGTGCTGAGCCCGTCCTCAAGCTTGGGACAGCGCAGGGGCAGGGGCATGCCTCGCAGCGCCGTGGGCACGGGGAAGGAGGCGCCCCCCTCGGCGAAGCGGCCTTCTGCGGTGAGGGCCGTACCCTCAGCGCTCAGCTCGAGTGCTCCGGTCAGCGACAGATCGTCGATGGCGAGGGTGAAGGGCTGGGGCGCGGCCTCGGCGGCGAGGGTGAGGTCCCCGGTAAGGCTTTCATAGCGAAGGCGCTTGGGCCAGCGGGCGAGGGCTTCCTGATCCCCGAGAAGTAGCGCCGCGAGGGACAGGGGGGCCTTCAAGGCGCTGGCATCCAGGGACCCCGGGGCGCCGTTTACCGTCACCGTGCCACGGAGCCCAAAGGGGGCGTTGCCGTCCTCCACAAAGGCCCCCTGGAGCGCGAAAGCCCCCAGGCCCTGGAGCCGCGGATCCCAGGCGTCTGGCGCCAGGTTTTCGCCCTCGATCCGCAATGCGCCAGGATCTCCAGACTCGTAATGGTAGTGAGCGCTCGCTTTGCCCTGAAGGAAGCGGGAGAGAGCTAGGGTGCCCGATCCCCCGGCGGCGCTAAGATCCAGCGTGAGGGCCGCGGGGCCCAGGGTGCGCTGCTGGAGGCGAAGGGCGTCTATCGTGGCCTCGACCGTACGATGCCAGCGGAGCGCCGGCGGTGGCGTGGTGCGGGAGGGCGCTGGGGGCGCCGCAGGGGCGCCGGGCGCTAGGGCTTCGCCAAAGCGGTCAGCGAGGGCAAGAAGAGGGTCTAGATGCAGCGTCGGGCCGTGTAGGGTCAGGGCGCTCTCTAGCTGCCGCCTCGCCCCCTCGCTGCGGAGCCAAGCCGCCCCCTCAAGGCGGTCGCTGCCCAGCTGCAGGGTCAGGGCCTCAGCGTTGAGCTGCGCCTCATCGCCCCGAAGCCGCGTTTCCAGCGAGAAGGGGAAGGGCCCTGGGCCGCCCGTGATGGCGCCCTCAAGGGTCAGGGCCAGGGCGTCCCCGTCCCGCGTAAGCGTGCCCTCGAGCCCTTCTAGGGCGAGGGGCTTGGTGCCCTCGGAAGGCGCCAAGCGCAGGGTCACGTTGGCGAGCTCCATACGCTGCACAGGGAAGCGCTCCGGCGCGGGCAGGGTCAGGCTGAGCCGGTCCTCTGAGGTCTCCCCTGAGTCTCCGTCACCCTCCGCTGGGCGGGGTTCCCCGGCAAGGCGCGCCGGGTCCAAGGTGATCTCTACCTCTCGAAGCGCGATCCCGCGCACCGGGGCCCGCACCCCCTTCAGCGCCCCGGCAAGATCCAGGGTCAGGGCAAGTTCGCCGACCCGCGCCAGGGGGGGCGCATCGGGCGCCTCGAGGGTCCGCAGCTCCGCGTCTAGGAGCACCACCGCGGGCTCGGGAAAAAGGATGAGGCTGCTGTCTTCGGAAACGGACAGGGTAAGGGCGTAGTTTTCCCGCAGTACCTCATCCCCAGCCTCCGTCAGCGCTTCAAGATCGACCTGAGAGAGCAGGGCATAAAGCCCTAGCCCGAGCAGCAGGAGCAGCGCGAAGAGGCCATAGGCGAGCAGAGCGAGAAGGCGCATGGGGGGCACTCCAGGGGTTCAGGGCCGGGGGAAAGCATAGGGGATGGCCCCCCGCTGTGCGACCGGCTTTGCTGGAGCCCCCACCCGCGGGGGCCTATAATCCGCGCCGACTACGGAGGAAGCAGCTATGGCTTCGCGAAGTGCCCAAGTGGCCCGAGATACGCTGGAAACGCAAATTACCGTTTCCCTCAACCTTGATGGGGACGGCAAGAGCGATCTGGCGACCGGTCTTCCCTTTCTCGATCATATGCTTGACCAGGTTGCCCGCCATGGCTTGATGGATCTTACCGTCGCTGCCCAGGGTGATTTGCACATCGATGGTCACCACACGGTGGAAGATATCGGGATCACCCTGGGCCAGGCCTTCGCCCAGGCCGTGGGCGATAAGCGCGGCCTGCGCCGCTATGGCCATGCCTATGTCCCGCTTGATGAGGCCCTTTCCCGGGTGGTGCTCGACCTTTCCGGCCGCCCCGGGCTGGTTTTTGAGGTGCCCTTCACCCGGGCTTGGGTGGGGCAGTTTGATACGGACCTCTTCCACGAGTTCTTCCAGGGCTTCGTCAATCACGCCCTGGTGACCCTGCACGTGGACTGTCTGCGTGGGGAAAACGCCCATCACCAGGCCGAGACGGTTTTCAAGGCCTTCGGCCGCGCCCTGCGCATGGCCTGCGAAGTCGATCCCCGGAGTTCGGGGATTCCGTCGACCAAGGGGTCCCTGTGAGCACGCTTGAACTCATTCCCGCCATTGATCTGAAAGACGGCCAGTGCGTTCGCCTGCGCCAGGGGCGCATGGAAGACGCTACGGTCTTCGGCGATGATCCCGTGGCCATGGCTCGGCGCTGGGAAGCCCGGGGGGCGAAGCGGCTTCATGTCGTGGACCTGGACGGCGCCTTCGCGGGAGAGCCGGTGAACCGGGCCGCGGTGGAAGGCATTTGCGCCGCGCTATCCATTCCCGTGCAAATCGGGGGCGGCATTCGCGATGACGCCACCTTCCGGGCCTACCTGGAGGCGGGTGCGCGCTGGGGCATTGTGGGGACCCGGGCGGCCCGGGAGCCGGCCTGGGTCGAAGGGCTCTGTCGGCAGTTTCCCGGGCGCGTCATCGTCGGCATCGATGCGAGAGAGGGCTTCGTGGCAACGGAGGGCTGGGCGGAAGCCAGCCGGGTGTCGGCCCTCGAGCTCGCTCGGCGCCTCGAGCAAGCCGGGGTCGCTGCGGTGATTTATACCGATATCCATCGCGACGGCATGGGCACGGGCATCAACCTCGAGGAAACGCTGGCCCTCGCGGAAGCCCTGAGCTGTCCCGTGATCGCGTCGGGAGGGCTGCACGATTTAGACGATCTGACGCGTCTGAAGGCGGCGGCGGCAGACAAGCCCGGCGCCCTCCTCGGGGCGATCAGTGGCCGTGCTCTCTATGAGGGTTCCCTCGATTTTGAAGCGGGGCTTGCCCTGCTCGCGTCCTAGGCACCGCCGAGGCGCCCGTAAGCCTGGAGCAGGCGCACCGCTTCTACGAGCAGCGCGTCCTCATCGGTAAAGGGCGGAAGCCCTCCTGTGGCGTCCGCCCCGGGGGCGTCTAGGTGGCCCGGGAGGTCCGCTTCTCGGGTCGCTTCTGCGTGCTCCTGGAGGGTGCCGAGGCCCCGGCCTTGAAGATCGGGGACAATGCCCTGGGCCTGGATGGAGCGCCCGGAAGGGGTGTAGTAGCGGGCGGTGGTGATTTTCAGGGCGCGAGTTTCGGACAGGGGCATGAGGGTCTGCACCGAGCCCTTGCCAAAGCTTCGCTGCCCCAGGAGGAGGCCCCGGCCGTGGTCCTGCAGGGCGCCCGCGACGATTTCCGAGGCGCTTGCGGTGCCTTCATTGATGAGTACCACCACCGGTGCGCCGCCCGTCAAATCTCCCCCTTGGGCCTCGTAGCGTTCATTCGCCCCAGCGCCCCGGCCCCGGGTTTCCACAATGAGCCCCCCGTCCAAGAAGGCATCGGCGACGGCTACCCCGCTCGAAAGGACGCCGCCGGGGTTGTTGCGCAGATCGAGGACGAGCCCTGCGAGGGTCCGCTCGTCCCTAAGGGTTTCTAAGGCGGCGCGAAGATCCTCGCCGGTGTGGGTTTGGAATTGGGTAACGCGCAGGTAGGCCAGGCCCGGAACGAGCCAGCGATGGCTCAC
>JAURCQ010000094.1 GCA_030828335.1 Gammaproteobacteria bacterium | reverse complement strand
CTTTAAGGCCGGCTTCGACGCGAGCGGTAAGCCCGTGGCCCTGCTGAATCGCTCCGCCACCCACTCCATCCTCGCGGGCTTCCGCCCCGAGGTGGTCCAGAATGGGCTTGATGGCTCGAGCACGGAGGGCCTGGAGAACCAGCCCTACGACCTTGCCAACGTCAGCATCGAACATCACCTGAAGCGCACCCCCGTGCCCGTGTGGTTCTGGCGCTCCGTGGGCAGCTCGCAAAACGGCTTTGCCCTCGAGGCCTTCATCGACGAGATGGCCGAGGCCGCGGGGCAGGATTCCCTTGCCTTCCGCCAGGCCCTGCTCCACAAGCACCCCGCCATGCTTAACACGCTGAATCTGGCGGCGGAAAAGGCGAACTGGGGTCGCCCCATGGCCCCGGGCTCTGCCCAGGGCATCGCCATTCACGAAAGCTTTGGCTCCATCTGCGCCCAGGTGGCTGAGGTCACGGTCACCCAAAGCGGCGAAGTGAAGGTCGAGCGCGTGGTCACGGCCATCGACTGCGGGAATACGGTGAACCCCCGGACCATCGCAGAGCAGGTCGAAAGCAGCGTCATCTATGGCCTCTCCGCTGCCCTTTGGGGCCGCAGCGACATCGAGAATGGCCAGGTGGTGCAGCAGAACTTTGACCGCAACCGGGTGGTGAAGATGGTGGAAGCCCCGGCGGTGGAAACGCACTTCTCCCTCTCCGGAGGCGAGCACTGGGGCGGTATTGGCGAGCCGGCTCTGCCCCCCACGGCCCCGGCGGTGGTCAACGCTATCTACAAAATCACCGGGCGCCGCATTCGCGCCCTGCCCATCGCCCAGCACGATCTTCGCTGGAGCTAGGGCCCATGGCGCGGCGGTGGCTTCCTTGGCTAGCCCTGGCTGCCCTCCCCGTCGCCGCCCCGCTTTCCGCCCTTGAACCCCCGAGCACCGTGGCCCGCTGGGCCGCGGCCTGCAACGGTTGCCACGGCGCGGAGGGGCGGGGGAGCGGCGCCATGCCGGCGCTGCGGGGGCAAAGCGCCGACGCCCTTGCCGCGAAGCTCGAGCAATGGCGGAACGATCCCGATGCCGCGGCAGCCACGGGGCATGTCATGGCCCGCTTTGCTGCTATTCTCGAGCCCGAAACGCTACGGGCTCTCGCGGACCACTACGGAGCGGCACCATGAATCGCCGCCGATTCCTCACCGGGGCCGGAGCCGCACTCCTTAGCGCTTCGGGCCTGGGCAGGGCGATACCTTCCGCCGCGTCCTCTAACGGGCCCCATGCTTCCGTACTCATCCTGGGCGCGGGCTTTGCCGGCGCAAGCCTCGCCTGGGCGCTGAAGCGCTGGGCCCCGAGCCTTACGGTCACGATGGTAGCGGCCCCGGAACGCTACTGGACCTGCCCCTTCAGCAATGCGGCGCTCTTAAAGCCCGCTGACCTTAGTGCTCTCGAAGTACGCTACGACGCCTTCTCCGGGGACGAGGCCCCAACCCTCATCCGCGCTCGGGTCAAGGCGGTGGAGCCCGAGCACCGCGCCCTCGTGCTTGAGGATGGCCGACGCCTCACCGGCGACAAGCTGGTGCTGGCGCCGGGCATCGAACTGGCCACCGATGCGATCGACGGCTACCAGGAGGGCGCCGCGGCGCGCTTCCCCCACGCCTGGGAGGCTGGGCCCGAAAGCCTGCGCCTGGCCGAGCGGCTCCGCGCCGTCCCCGACGGCGGGCTAGTGGTCATGACCATTCCACCGAACCCCTACCGCTGTCCCCCGGGCCCTTACGAGCGGGCGAGCCTCATGGCCTGGTGGCTGCAGAAGCACCGGCCCCGGGCCAAGCTGCTCCTCCTAGATAGCAAAGACCGCTTCACCAAGGACGCCCTGTTTAAGGCGGCATGGGCAGCCCGCTATCCGAACCTGGAATGGCAAGGCTTCAGCGATGGGGCGGGGCTACGCCGGGTCGACGCGACGACCGGCCTTATCGAGACCGATTTCGATCGCTTCTCCCCGGACCTTGCCAACGTCATTCCTCCGCAGCGGGCCCCGGCCCTCCTTCGCCGTGCGGGACTCGACGGCGGCCAGGGCTGGTGCCCCATCGAACCCACGGGCTTTGAATCGCCCCTGGCCAAGGATGTCCACATCCTTGGCGATGCGGCCATCGCCAACCCCATGCCCAAATCCGCCTTCGCCGCCAATAGCCAGGGGAAGGCCTGCGCCGCGGCGCTCATCGCCGACCTCGCGGGGGCCCCTCGGCCCGACCCAGTGCTGCTCAACACCTGCTATAGCCTTGTGGCGCCCGATGCGGGCATCGCCGTGGTGGGTAGCTATGCCGTCAAGGACGGACGGTTGGAAAGCCTTGCTGCGGGCAGCGGCCTCTCACCGAGCCGCCGCACGCTGGGAGAATCAGTAACCTCCGTTCGCGGCGCCGAGGCGGCCCACGCCCGGGGCTGGTACGACAGCATTCGCGCCGATGCCTTCCGGGAAGGCGGGCTGGGCTCGTGAAGCCCCGGGGTGCCCGAAGGGCGACCTTTCTGGCCGCAGCACTGAGCTTCAGCGGAGCCGCCTGGAGCGCCCCAGACGCACAAGGCGCCCCCCCCCTCGCGCAGCAAGGGGCCCGCTGGGCCGCGGATCCTGCCGTGGGCGACTGCGGCATTTGCCATCATCTGCCGGGACACGACCCCCGAGATCAAGGCACGGTCGGCCCCGCCCTCGCGGGGGTGGGGCTCCGCCTGAACGAGGACGCGCTACGGGCCCTCCTCACGGACGCCCGATCCGTTCACCCAGGCACGGTGATGCCCGCCTACGGCCGCCCTGCGACGGGCCCTCGCGTGCCCCCGGCCCTGCGGGGGAAACCACTCCTACCGGAACACGTTCGGGAAGCGATCCTGGCCTGGTTGACCACCCTACGCCATGGCTGAGCGCTTAACGCGACGCCAGGTGCTTGCCGGCAGCGGCGGCGCCCTGACCCTGACCGTACTGCCCCGGGCCCTCGGCGCCGCTACGGTGCCGGAAACGGGGGATCTCCGCGCCATTTTCAAAACCCATTTCGGCGATCAGGTGCCCACCCCCGGGGGGGTTCGGCTCGACGTCTCTCGCCTCGTGGAAAGCGGACTCTCCGTCGCCGTGAGCGTGCGCGGGGACGATCCCCAGGATCCCCCGGAGGCGCTCTACCTGTTTATGCCCCGAAACCCCGAGCCCTGGGGCCTGGAAGCCCATTTCCAGCCCCCGGCCCTGCCGGAGCTGGCCACCCGCATTCGCCTGTCCGCCACGCAGAATCTCACCGCCGTAGCCCGCTGGGCCGACGGCCGGCTGGGCCTCGACAGCGTCACCGTACTGGTCACCCGCGGCGCCTGCATCGATGAGAATTACGGCCAATGGGTACGCTGAGCCTGCCCGTACGCCTAGCTCTCCCCGAGGAAGCTCAGGCAGGGCGCGTGGTCTCCCTGCGCCTGCTGCTACAACACCCCATGGAAACGGGCTATCGCATCGGTGAGGACGGCGCGCGCATTCCCCGGCACCTCCTCACCGCGCTGCGCGTCAGCTATGGCGACCGGGTAATCGCCGACCTCACGCTACGCCCGGCCATCGCCGCCAACCCCTACTTCGCTTTGAGCTTTATCGCCGATCAAACGGGGCCCATAACGCTTGAGGTGGAAGACGACCGGGGCAGAAAGCTCACGGAAACGCGGATGCTGACCGTTGTTCCCTAGGACGCACCCTCGGCGCTCGCTCAAGTGGCGCCTTACCCTATGCCTAGCCCTGTGCCTGGCCCTGGGCGGGGGCCTCAGCCTCAGCGCGGGCGCCGCCCAATCAGGCCTCGCCTACCTGGGAGAGGAACTGAAGGCGCTGCAGGCCGACCCCTTCGCCAATCCCGGCCTGCTCTGGGTCGATCGCGGCACCGCCCTATGGCAAGCAGATCCGGCCCCGGGGGTGCCCGCCTGCGCCTCCTGCCACGGGGCCCCGGAAAGCCTCCGGGCGCTCATCCCCACCTTGCCGCGGTGGAACCCCGCCACCCAGCGCCTCGAGAACCTTGAGGGCCTGATCCGTCAGTGCCAAAGCGAGCGCCAGCATCAGCCGCCTGCGCCCTATGAGTCGGAGGCGCTCCTTGCGCTCACGACGCGCCTGGCCCAGGGCGCCCGGGGCCTGCCCCTGAGCGACGCCATCGCCCCGGAGGCCGCCCCGGCCCTGGCCCGGGGTGAGGCCTTCTTCCGGGAACGGCGGGGCCAGTTGGGACTTTCCTGCGCCGATTGCCACGAGCGCTATGCTGGTGCCCGACTCCGCGGTGATCGCGTTTCCGAGGGGATGATCAACGGCTTCCCTATCTACCGCCTCACCTGGCAAACCCTGGGCTCCCGCCATCGCATGTTCCGATGGTGCAACGAGGCCGTGCGGGCCGAGCCCTACCCCTTTGGCGCCGAGCCCTACCTCGAGCTCGAGCTTTTCCTTCGCCATCGCGGCGCGGGCCTTCCCTTGGAAACCCCTGCGGTGCGCCGCTAAGCATCGACCCTTTCCGGGGAGCGGGGCACAATAGGGCCACTGCGGAGTGTCCGCCCCGGTCCCCTGGAACCCCCCCGTGCAAGATTTTTCCCTGCCCACCTCCGGGCCCATGGCCGCCCTCGATCTCGGATCGAACTCCTTTCACCTGCTGATTGCGGAGTTCAAGGGCGACCGGCTTCGGGTCATCGATCGCTTAAAGGACATGGTGCGCCTGGCGGAGGGGCTTGAGGACAGCGGCCGGCTTCGGAACGACGTCGCGGACCGAGCGCTTAAGAGCCTCGAGCGGATCGGCCAACGCCTCCGGGGCCTGCCCCGGGAGAACGTCCGCATCGTCGGAACCAATACGCTGCGGCGCATTCGTGACGGGGGCACCTTCCTCCGCGCCGCCGAGGCCGCCCTGGGCTACCCCGTAGAGGTGATCGCGGGCCGCGAGGAGGCGCGACTCATTTACCTGGGCGTCGCCCATAGCGCCCCCAGCGGGGGCCGGCGCCACCTGGTGGTGGACATCGGCGGGGGCTCCACGGAATTGATTATCGGCACCGATCACCAGCCCGAGCTCCTCGAAAGCCTGTTCATGGGCTGCGTGAGCGCGAGCCAGCGCTTTTTCCCTCCGGGGTCTCCGCCCACGGCGCAAAGTATGAAGAAGGCGCAGCTGGCCGCGCGGCAGGAAATGGAGTCCATTGAGGCGGCCTACCGGGCCCGGGGTTGGAACGACGCCATTGGGGCTTCCGGGACCATCCTCGCAGTACAGGATGCGCAGGCTGAGCTCCTCGGCGCCCCGGGGCCCATTACCCCCGAAGGGCTGGAAGCGCTCCGGGAAGCGGTCCTTGCGGGCACCCCGCTCAACGGCGTGCCCAAGCAGCGCGCCGCCGTATTCCCGGGAGGCCTCGCCATCCTCAGCGGCGTCTTCGATGCCCTGGGCCTCAAGCGCATGGAAACCTCAAAAAGTGCGCTACGGGAGGGTTTGCTCTGGGATCTGGCCGGGCGGAAGGGAAACGCCGATGCCCGGGAAAGCACGGTGGCGAATCTGCGCGAGCGCTTCCACATCGATCAAGCCCAGGCCCAGCGCGTGCAGCGCCTGAGCCTTCGTCTGCTCACCGCCACCGCCGAGGCTTGGGACCTCACCGGACCCAGCGCAGCGGACCTTCTCCGCTGGGCCGGCGCTCTCCATGAGCTGGGCATGGATATCGCTCACAGCCAATATCATAAGCACGGTGCTTATCTGCTCACGCACATGGATTTGGCGGGCTTCTCGCGGACGGAGCAGGAGCGCCTCGCTCTGCTGGTGCGGGCGCACCGGCGGAAGTTCCCCGGCGAACTGTTTGAGCCCCTTCGGGGCGCGAGCCAAGCCCTGCTGCTACGCCTGACCCTGCTTCTGCGCTGCGCCGTGGTGCTGTGCCGGGCCCGAAGCGATATGGCCGTGCCCGCCAGCTTTACCCTAGACGCCAGGGACAGCCAGCTCACCCTAAGCTTTCCCAAGCGCTGGCTCAGCGCCCATCCCCTGACGCGCCTTGACCTTGAGGACGAACGGCGGGTGTGGCGCGGCCTGGGCTACACCCTGGCCGTCGCGGAGCAAAGCTAGGCCCGCTCCGCGAGGCTCTTCAGGAGCGATTCTTGGGCGCTCCGGCGCCGAGCATTGCCTGCGCTAACGCGCCGATAGCTGCCGTCGGCCTGCAGCAACCAGGCTTGCGCGTTATCCGTGAGATAGCCCTGGAGCGATTCCTGAATGATGCGCTGGCGCAGACGGCGATCTTCGATGGGGAAGCAGCTCTCGACGCGGCGGAAGAAGTTGCGATCCATCCAGTCGGCGCTGGACAGGTAAAGCAGCTCTTCCTCGTCGCCATTTTCAAAGTAGAAAATGCGCGTGTGCTCCAGGAAACGGCCGATAATGGAGCGCACCGTAATGTTGTCGGAGACCCCTTCCACCCCGGGGCGCAGGCAGCATACCCCGCGAACGATCAGGTCGATGACCGCCCCCGCTTGGGACGCACCGTAGAGCGCCTGGATCAGCTCTGGCTCCACCAGGGAATTCATCTTGGCGATGATGCGCCCCTGCCCTCCGGTCCGGGCCCGCTCCGCTTCTGCGTTTACGAGGTCCACCATGTGCTTATGAAGGTTAAAGGGCGCCTGGATGAGCTTCTTAAGCCGGGCCACCCGCCCCATGGCGGTGAGCTGCTGGAACATCTTTTGGACATCGTCACCAATGGCTGCATCGCAGGTGAACAAGCCGTAGTCCGTGTACAGGCGCGCCGTCCGAGCGTGATAATTCCCGGTCCCAAGATGCACATAACGGCGAAGCATGCGCCCTTCCCGGCGCACCACGAGCATCATCTTAGAGTGGGTTTTATGGCCCACCACGCCGTAAACCACGTGAGCCCCGGCTTCGTGGAGGGTCTCCGCAAGTTCGATGTTGGCTTCCTCGTCAAAGCGCGCACGCAGCTCGATGACCACCATGACTTCCTTGCCTCGCCGAGAGGCATCGACCAGCGCCTTCACAATCGCCGAGTCGGCGCCGGTGCGATAA
>JAURCQ010000093.1 GCA_030828335.1 Gammaproteobacteria bacterium | reverse complement strand
GAGCAGGGCCAGGTCGGCGTCGATTATATTCACGGCGTCGAGGCGACCCCCGAGCCCGACCTCGAGGATGGCTAAATCCACGGCAGCTTCGGCCATGATCAGGAGCGCCGCCAAAATGGCCGTTTCAAAATAGGTTAGGGTGAGTTCGCCTCGGGCGGCTTCGATGCGCTCAAAGGCCGCAACGATCTGCGCATCGCTCGCGGGGGTCCCCTGAACTTGGATGCGTTCATTAAAACGATGGAGATGGGGGGACGTGGTGTCCCCTACCCGGAGCCCGTGAGCCAGGGCCAAGGCACGAAGGGTGGCCACGGCGGAGCCCTTGCCATTGGTACCGGCCACGGTCACGACCTGCGCACCGGGCCAGGGGGCCCCAAGGGCCCGCCAAACCTCGCGCAGCCGATCCAGGCCCAGATCCATGGCCTTCGGATGCTGCGTTTCGAGACGCTTGAGCCAGGCGTCTAGCACGAAGCGTCTAGCGCCTCCCGCAGGGACCGGGCAAAGGCTTCCAGCGCTGCCGGCTGCTCTTCGAGGGAAAGGGACCCCATACGGCGCACGATGGCGCTGCCGACCACCACCCCATCCCCGAGCGGGGCCATGCGCTGGGCCGTATCCCCATCCCGAATGCCAAAGCCAATGGCGATGGGAAGGTCCGTCATGGTGCGCAGGGGCGCAAGGCGCGCAGCGACATCTTCCGCGTCAATGTGCCCAGCCCCCGTAGTCCCTTTCAGGGAAACGTAATACACGAAGCCTGTGGCCCGCTCGAGGATGGCTCGGGCCCGGGCCTCCGTGGTGGTCGGAGCGAGCAGGAAGATCAGATCGATATCCCGCGGGGCGAGGCAGCGCTGCAGCGCATCGGCTTCCTCGGGGGGCAGATTCACCAAGATCAGCCCGTCAATACCCGCCTCCGCCGCAGCCTCGGCGAAGGTTTCGTAGCCCATGCGCTCTACGGAATTGAGATACCCCATGAGCACGAGGGCCGTATCCTGATCTTCCTGCCGAAACGCCTTGGCCATGGCCAGCACATCGCGAAGCTTGACCGCGTGGCGCAAGGCCCGCTCGCAGCCCGCCTGAATATCTGGCCCCTCAGCTTCCGGATCGGAAAAGGGCACACCGAGCTCGATGACATCGGCGCCGCCGGCGGCCAGGGCCCGGAGCGCCGGCAAGGTGGCCTGAGGCTCTGGATCTCCGGCGACCAGGTAGGTCACCAGGGCTTTCTGCCCGGCGGCCTTGCGCGCGGCGAAGCGGGTTTCTAGGCGACTCACAGAGAGATGCCCTCGCGCTCGGCAATGGTGAAGATGTCCTTATCTCCCCGGCCGGAAAGGTTAACCACGATCACATGATCCTTCGGAAGCTTGGGCGCATGCTCGAGGATCCAGGCGAAGGCGTGGCTCGTCTCGAGGGCGGGAATGATGCCCTCCTTACGCGTCACGTGATGGAAGGCAGCCAGGGCGTCATCGTCGGTCACGGCAACGTATTCCGCGCGCTGCGCATCCTTCAGGAAGGCGTGCTCCGGCCCCACCCCGGGGTAGTCGAGCCCCGCGGAGACGGAATGGGTCGCGATGATTTGCCCATCCTCATCTTCCATGAGGTAGGTCCGATTGCCATGGAGCACCCCGGGTACCCCCGCAGACAGGGGCGCGGCGTGCTGACCCGAAGCGATGCCGTAGCCCCCCGCCTCGACCCCAACGAGGCGTACGCTCTCGTCGCGAATAAAGGGATAGAACAGCCCAAGGGCATTGGACCCTCCGCCGACACAGGCCACGAGCGTATCGGGCAGGCGCCCGAGGGTGTCCAGGCACTGGGCTCGGGTTTCTTCCCCGATCACCGACTGAAAATCCCGGACAATCATGGGATAGGGGTGGGGCCCGGCCACGGTGCCAATGATGTAATGGGTGTGGTCGACATTGGTGACCCAATCCCGCATGGCCTCGTTCATCGCGTCTTTCAAGGTTCTGGAGCCCGAGGTCACGGGCACCACGGTCGCGCCGAGGAGCTTCATGCGATAAACATTCGGAGACTGGCGGCGGACGTCCTCCTCGCCCATGTACACCACGCATTCAAGGCCCAGGCGGGCGGCAACGGTAGCGGAGGCGACGCCGTGCTGACCCGCGCCCGTTTCCGCGATGATGCGTCGCTTGCCCATGTGCTTGGCAAGAAGGGCCTGACCCAGAGCGCTGTTCACCTTATGGGCGCCGGTGTGGTTCAGGTCTTCTCGCTTCATATAAACCTGAGCACCGCCGAGCTCGGTAGAGAGACGCTCGGCATGATAGAGCGGCGTCGGCCGGCCCACGTAGCTCCTAAGCTCCTCCTTGAATTGAGCCTGGAAGGCCTCGTCGGCCATGCGCTCCCGGTAGACCGCCTCAAGTTCGTCGAGGGCGTGCATCAGCGTTTCCGCAACGAAGCGCCCTCCAAACTGACCGAAGTGGCCCTGCGCGTCGGGAAGATTATACTGGCTCCAACTTTGGGGGCCGGGGGAAGCGGGGGGTCCCTTAGCTTGCGTCATGAGTGCTCCTATCGGTCTTTGCGGCACGAATAAAGGCTCGTACCTTGCCCTCATCTTTGATGCCCTTCGCCCGCTCCACGCCACCGCTCACATCGACCCCGTAGGGTCTCGCCGTCGCGATGGCGCAGCTTACGTTGTCTGGCGTCAAACCGCCCGCCAAAATAATCGGCGCAGGCGCCCTCGCGGGCACCCGATCCCAGGAAAATACGGTCCCCGTGCCTCCGGGGACCCCAGCCTCGTAGGCGTCGAGCAAAAATCCCGCAGCGGAGGGGTAGGCATCCATCGCCGCCGCCACGTCGAGCTCCGGCGCCATGCGAAGGGCCTTGATATACGGCCGATCCCAGCGCCGACAAAACGCGTCGGACTCATCGCCATGAAACTGCAAAAGCTGCACCGGGGCCTCACGCAAGGTCGCTTCCACGGCGGCTTCCGAGGGGTCCACGAACAGCCCAACGGACAGGGTAAAGGGTGCAACTTCCTCAAGTAGCGCCCGCGCCTGCGCGAGGCGGACCGCCCGGGGGCTGGGGGCATAGAAGACAAAGCCGAGCGCGTCAGCGCCCGCTGCACAGGCAACCGCGACGTCAGCGGGTTGCGTTAAACCGCAGATTTTCACCCGGACCATGGGCCTGTCCCCTAGGACAATTCGTTAGCCGCGCAGTTTAGCAGAACGCCCCCGCCCCAAAAGGCAGGCTCGACGGAAACGGGGGAAGCCCAAGCGCCGCCTCGTAGCCCACGGCTTCAAGATAGAGGCCCTGGGGCGGCGCCGTGGGCGGCGCTAGGCGACGATCCTCCGCCGCCCGAAGCGCATCCAGCCAGACACCATCGCCCCGCCCTCGGCCCACCTCAATCAGCGCGCCCACGATGTTTCGCACCATGTGTAGCAGGAAGGCGTTTGCCTCGACCTCCACGGACACGAGCGCACCCACCCGCCGGACGTTTAGATGACGCATGAATCGGCGTCCATGGCGGGCCTGGCAGCCGGCGGCGCGAAAGCTCGAAAAATCCCGCTCCCCGAGCAGGACCTGCGCGGCCTCATGCATGGCCGACGCCTCCAAAGCGCCAGGGACATAGGTCACCCGGTCCCGGAGCAGGGCTCGGGGGGGCTGCGCGTCGCTTAGCCAATAGCGATAGCGCCGCCACTGAGCCGAGAACCGCGCGTGAAAATCGCTGGGCACGGGGTGCGCCCAGTGCACCGTGATGGCTGGCCCCGCCAAGCTATTAACGCCCCGCACCCAGGCCTTCACGGGGCGCGGCTCCGGGGCATCGAAATGAACCACCTGCCCCGTTGCGTGAACCCCCGCGTCGGTGCGACCCGCGACGGCGCACTGAATAGGGGCCGCTCCCACCTGGCTGAGTGCCGAATCTAGCGCGCCCTGCACCGTGGGCAGGGCGGAGGATTTTTGGCGCTGAAAGCCCGCAAAACCGCTGCCGTCATATTCCACGGCCAGGGCCCAGCGCTGCTCCTTCCCTGTGGCTTCAGTCACGGGAAGGGGAACCTGCCTCAGACGGCACACCATCAAGCCCCTCCCCCTCCGGGACCAGGGACAGCCCGGCACCTAAGCTTGGAAGTGCGCCTTTCGCCCCAGGCGCCAACGCGTCCTCCTCATCTTCCGGAGTTTCCAATATGAAACGATTGGCAAGGCCCGGCGCTTCGGGAGCCGGTGATGGCGGCGGCAGGCGCTCCTCCAGCTCTTCCAGTTTGGCCAAGAGCGTGGCGTCTGCGCCCCGGGCCAGGCTGGCCGCCTCCTGCTCAAAGCGCGACCGATCCCTCTGCTCCACGGCCAGCGCGAGGCTTTGGAGGCGAAGCGCTACGGAATGGGGGTCCTCGTCTAGTGCTGCGCTCAGGGCCGCCTCAGCTTCCGCAAGCCGCCCATAGGCAAGCGCCATCTCCACCTGGTCGAGCACGGGGCTCCAATCACGCTGGCTTAAAAGGGATTGGGCCCCAAAGCGCTGTACGAGCGCGCTGGGTTCGTAGGCGCGGAGCCCCGACGTCCCTGCGACGGCATCCTTGGCTGCAGGCGCCGACGGTACGGGTGGCGTGGGTGGGGCGGACACCCCGGACACGCCCTGGCGTCGGCGACGAAGCATCACCCCAAGGCCCGCAAGCCCCGCAAGGCCAGCGAGGGTGGCGCCGGTAAGGAGAAGCAGCGCCCAAGCACCGAAAGCACGCTCCCTTTCCTGGGGCTTGGCGCCTTCCGCCCGCATGACCTCCGCAACGCGCTCCATGGCGGCCAGCGCTTGCTGCTGGCGCTCAAGCTGGGCCCTTAGGGCCTCGAGCTGCGCGGCCTGGGTGGCGCTGGCCGCTTCAAAGGCGCGGCGATCGGCCTCGGCCCGGTCCAGGGCAGCCGCGAGGGCCGCTCGCTCCGCCTCCAGTGCCGCCTCCAGGGGCTGGGCCTGCGCAGCCTGCGGAGCCGGTAGGCGCACCTCAAGACGTGGCGCGGAAGGGAGGCGCGGACCGTCGAGCACGGCCTTGGGGGACGGGAGTTGAAGCCGCGCCCCGGCAAGCAGGCGACCGGGGTCCCCGGCCAGAAAGGCCTGGGGATTGTGGTGAAACAGCGCTGCCATCCGCTGGGCGCGCGTGCTTCCCGGAGGGCCCGGCCACTGACCCGCGAGGTGCCAGAGTGTCGTCCCCGAAGCCACGATCAGCGCACGGGGGGACGCCGGCTGATCGAGAAATAGGGAGAAGGAATAGCGGGCCAGGTCTGCCCCCTGCCCCACTCGCAACACGCCCTGCACGATCGGCGCATCGATAGCACCCTCACTGCGGAGGCGAAGAAGGCCAGGCCTAAGTCCATCGGCATCGACCACAATCGAGGGCAGGGATCCTTGGATCTGAAGGCTCACCGGGGTGGCAGGCGCATCGGAAGGGAGCGCAAGGGTCGCAAGGAGGGGCTCCCCGAGCGCCGAGAAGACGTCCACGACCAAGCGCTCAGAGGCCCCCGCGAAGGGACCGCCGAGCAGCCCGATCAACATCACCAGCACCTTGCAGCGCTTCACCACGGACCCAAGCCTCTCCTAACGATTCGGCAAGGCCTTATACGCCCGCGCCCCTCTAGCGCGCGGGCAAAAGATCTTGCAGTACCTCAGCGATCTGTACGCTGTTGAGGGCTGCCCCCTTACGCACATTGTCGCTCACCACCCAGAGATTCAAGCCCCCGGGGACGGTAAGGGACTCGCGGAGGCGCCCCACGAACACCGCATCTTCCCCTGCCGCATTCGGCACCGGCGTGGGATAGGCGCCATCCTTCTGCCCATCCATCAGCGCAACGCCCGGCGCGCGCTTAAGGGCAGCTCGGGCCGCCGCCACCGTAAGGGGCCTCTCCGTTTCGATGCTGACCGCTTCCGAATGCCCAAAAAACACCGGGACCCGCACGCAGGTGGGATTCACCAGGATGGTTTCGTCACCCAGGATCTTGCGCGTCTCCCAAACCATCTTCATTTCTTCCCGGGTAAACCCGTTGTCCTGGAAGCTATCGATGTGGGGAATCACATTGAAGGCGATTTGCTTCGTGAACACCGAAGGCTCATGGCTCCGGGCGTTCAAAAGCTCCGCCGTTTGCCGAGCGAGTTCCTCAATCCCACTGCTGCCCGCACCGGAGACCGCCTGGTAGGTGGCCACCTCGATGCGGCGAATCGGGGCGAGGTCGTGAAGGGGCTTTAGCGCCACCAGCATCTGAATCGTTGAGCAGTTCGGGTTGGCGATGATCCGCCGCTCCGGCAGCCGCCCCAGCACATCTCCGTTCACCTCCGGCACTACGAGGGGAATGTCCGCGTCGCGACGGAAATGGGAGGTGTTATCCACCACCACGGCCCCCGCCGCTGCCGCCTTGGGCGCAAACTCCGCGCTGATGCTGCCCCCGGCGGAGAAGAGCGCAAGGGAGACCTTAGAGAAATCAAAGGTGTCCAAGCGCTCCAGCAGCACGGGGCGTCCCTTAAACATGACCGTTTTGCCCTCGGACCGCGCACTGGCCAGGGCGTAGAGCTTCGCCACGGGGAAATTGCGAGATTCAAGAATCTCGAGCATGGCTTCGCCGACGGCGCCCGTGGCGCCGACGACCGCGACGGAGAATCCTTCACTCATGACGATGCGCCCCACCGGGCCTCAAAGGCCTCCGTGACCGCCTGCGTCATGGCAACGGTCCCGACCCGGGCGGCCTCCGCCGTCTCCGGGCTCGCGATGTCGCGGGTGCGGAGGCCCGCATCCAGTACGTCACTCACGGCGCCTTCCAGCGCTTCCGCGATGGCGGGAGCCCCGAGGGAATAGCGGAACATCATGGCCGCCGATTGAATGGTAGCGAGGGGGTTGGCGAGGTCCTGGCCCGCAATATCCGGCGCCGAGCCATGCACAGGCTCGTAGAGCCCCTGGCTCGCCGCGTTGAGCGACGCCGAGGGCAGCATGCCAAGGGAGCCCGTTAGCATGGCCGCCACATCGGAGAGGATGTCCCCGAACATGTTCCCGGTGACGAGCACGTCGAACTGCTTCGGCGCCCGCACCAGCTGCATGCCCGCGTTATCCACGTACATGTGGGACAGCTCCAC
>JAURCQ010000092.1 GCA_030828335.1 Gammaproteobacteria bacterium | reverse complement strand
CCCGTTCGCTGCGCCGTGCGAAGGCGGGCGACCCAGAGGGAGCCCAGGATCGCCCCGCCTCCCATGGCGCTGGTCAAAAAGCCAAGGCCCTCGGGTCCCGCGGCAAGCACGTCGCTGTTAAAGGCGGGCATGAGGAATTGCATGGGCATGCCCAGAAGCAGCACCCAGAGCGCCGTCAGCATGAGGGCCCGAAGCTCAGGAACGCCGCGCACATAGCTGAGGCCCTGAGCGATTTCCTCAAGCACGGCGCGGGGGGGCTTGCTTTGCGGCGTCGGCTCATAGCGCACCGCCAGCGTGCCCAGGGAGGCCAGGGCATAGAGGGCAGCGATCCCGAGAAACACTTGGGCCGCACTTTGCTGGCTGGCGCCATCGCCCTGAGCCCCGGCGAGAAACGCCAGCAGGGCCCCAGCGGCCGCGGGGCCAAACACCCGCGCCAAGTTCATGCTCGCGGAGGAGAGGGACATGGCATTAAAGATACGCGCCTCCCCCACCAGCTCCGGAATCATCGCCTGCCGCGCGGGCATGGAGAGGGCGAGCACGGAGCCGTTCAGCACGCCAAAGACGAGGAAATGCCAAAGGGCTGCCTCGCCGGTGGCGAGCACCGCCGCGAGGCCCACGGTAGATAGAGCATTGACCCCCTGGGCGATAACGAGAATGCGCTTCTTATTGACCCGATCGGCAAGCACCCCGGCGGGGAGGGACAGCACGAGGGTAGGCGCAAGAAACGACAGCATGACCCAGCCCAGCTGCACCGGTGAGCCCGTGAGCGCATAGATCACCCAGCCCCGGGCTACCTGGGCCATTTGCATGGCGAAGGTGGCGGCTAAATTGGAGAACCACAGGGCCCGAAACGCTGGGAGGCGCAGGGAAGCGAGCAACGTCTCCCCCTCGGCGCGGGGGGTGGGGCGGTGGGCCATGGGCGGGGCCAGCAAGCTTGAAAGGCCTAACCATAGCGCAGCCTTCCCTTCGCTGCTCCCCATGGGGAAAGGGGCTAAGCTTAGGGCTTTCCCCCAGCCGGAGCCCGAGCCATGGCCACCCTTTTTGGAAAGATCGTTCGCCGCGAAATCCCCGCCGACATCGTCTACGAGGATGATCAGGTGCTGGCCTTCCGGGACATCAATCCCCAGGCGCCCCAGCACATCCTGATCATCCCCAAGCGGGAGGACATTCCCACCCTAGACGACGCCAAGGACAGCGACGGCCCCCTCCTTGGACACCGGCTGCTAACGGCCCAGAAGCTGGCCCGGGAGCTTGGCATTGCGGAAAGTGGCTACCGGCTGATCATGAATTGTCGGGAAGAAGGGGGCCAAACGGTCTATCACCTGCACCTTCACCTGCTCGGCGGCCGGCAAATGCTCGGTTTCTAGGCCCCCGCCTTTTTTTCCCCCCGCCCCTTCGCTAGGCTGGCAGCGAACGTAAGGCGGTGCCCCTAGGCCTTCGCGGGCCCAGGGGATAATCGGGAAGCCGGTGAAAAACCGGCGCTGCCCCCGCAACGGTAAGTCTTGGGGGGCGCGGACGCGAAGCCGCGCCCGAAGGTGCACAACGCCACTGGAGCGCAGCTCTGGGAAGGCGCACCTTCTCTAGAACCTTCTAGCCCAACGAGCCCGGAGACCGGCCCCTTACGCAACCCACGGCGATGAATCGCCTTGCGGTCCTTGCGGGTGGCGGGGGCCAGGAGAAACACCATGAAAACCGCTTTTTCGCGGCCCCTAGGCCGTGCGCCCATTCCTGCTCGTGTTCTTTTGTTCGGCGCCCTGCTGGCCCCAGGTCTGTCCTACGCCCAAAGCGACGATCCGCCGGTGGACGACACCCTTCGGGTGCTGGGCCATCGCACGACCCTCGGCCCCGCGGCCCAGCTGGGGCAAACGGTGCGCTTTGACGATGATGATCTTCAAGGCTCCGGCGCCGCCCTGATCACGGACCTGCTACGGGAGCTGCCCAGCGCCGCTCCCTCCCAGGCCGGGGCCCTGGGCAGTCTGACCCAGCTCCGGCTCCGAGGCGGCGAGGCTAACCACGTGCTTGTGCGCATCGATGGCTTTGAGGCGAACGATCCCGCCTCGGGCTCGGAGTTCGATTTCTCCCAGCTGCGCAGCACCACGGTGAGCAGCATGAACCTCCTCTCTGGGGCTGCCGGGGCGCTCTGGGGCAGTGACGCCCTGGCCGGGGTTCTCGATTTCCAAACCCTGGCCAGCACGGAAAAGCGCACGGAGCTGTCCCTCGAGGGCGGTGAGCGGGGCCGGGAAGCCCTGGCCCTACGCTGGGCCCGGGGCTCGGCGCGGCAGGGCCTCGCCGTTACCCTCGATCACTTTGAAACCGAAGGCACGAACACGGCCCGCACCGGAGACGAAGACGACGGCTACGCGCTGCAAACGCTGCAGCTGAAGGGCCATCGCGCCCTCACGGACCAACTCACGGTCACGGCCCTGGCGCGGCAGATTTCGCGGAGAAGCGACATCGATGGAACCCCGGCCCCCGCGTTTATTCCTGCCGACAGCGATACACAGGGGCGGGCCCAGCAGCGCCTCCTCGGCGTGCGCCTGGATTACGAAACGGACCGGCAAACCGTGAGCGTGTCCGCAGAGCAGCTGGCGTCGCGCTATCGGGACTCGGAAGACGGCGCGCGCACGGCCCAGCGCCGGGGGGACCGGCTTCGCCTTGTGCTGCAGGGCACGCGCTATTTCCCCAACGCCCCCCTGGGGGAGGCGGTGCTCACCCTTGCCGCGGAGCAGGAGCAGGAACGCTTCGACCAGCTCGGAGAAGCCAGCCCCTTCGGGGACCCCACGCAGCGCCAAAGTCTTACCCACCGCAGCCTCCTGGCCGTGGCCGGGTGGCGCCCGGGGGGTCGGCTCACGCTCAGCGCCAGCGGACGCTTCGATGACAACGAGGCCTTTGCCAATGCCTGGACGGGCCGGGTGGGGGCTGAAGTGGCGCTCGCCACCGATACCGCGCTCTGGGCAAGCTTCGCCAGCGCGCAGAAGAACCCCACCTTCACGGAGCGCTTTGGCTTCACCCCAAACACCTTCTTCGGCAATGCCGATCTGCGCCCGGAGCGCAGCGTGGCCGCCGAGCTGGGGCTTCGCCAGCGCTGGCCGGCCCTGGGGCTGGAGGGCAGCGTGGTGGCCCACCGGGCGCGGCTGAAGGATGAGATCAACGGCTTTAGCTTTGACGGCGCCCTGGGGGGCTTCACCGCGGTGAACCGGGAGGGTACCTCCCAGCGCTCCGGAGTGGAGACCACCCTGGCCTGGGCGAACGACCAGGGGCTGCAAATGACGGCGCGCTACAGCGTGCTCGACGCCAATGAGGTGCAAGGCACGGAGCGCCGCGATGAAATTCGTCGTCCGGGCCGGCAGGGGTCCCTCACCGCGGCGCTGCTCCCGGGGCACCTGGGTCCCTTCAGCGGACGGCTCACCATCGCCTGGCGAGATGCCCTGGAGGATTCAGACTTCTCAAGCTTTCCTGCGGAAACGGTGAAGCTTGAGGGGATCATCCTGGTGCGGGGTCAGGTGAGCGTCCACCCCCGGGAGGGGGTGACGCTCAGTCTTTTGGGGGAAAACCTGCTGGATGAGCGCTACGAAGCCCTTTGGGGCTACCGCGCGCCGGGGCGCGCCCTCTACCTCCGGGCGCGCCTGAGCCTGGACTAGCCTTCGAAAGCGGCCCGCTCCGGCTTCGCGGCCGGGGCGGCTTCGCCCTTCAGGTAGGCCAGCACAGTGTCGGCGTCGGAGACCTCGAAGGGATCGCTGCCGGCGTTATCGGCAAAGCCCGGCTCGACGAACATGGCATCGATTTCCCCGTCCCGGACCACCATGGCGTAGCGCCAGGACCGGTCGCCGAAGCCTACGTTTTCCTTGCGCACGAGCATGCCCATCTGCCGCGTGAAGGTGCCGTTGCCATCGGGCAGGAGGCGCACGCGCTGGGCGCCAATGGCCTTGCCCCACTGGAACATGACGAAGGCATCGTTCACGGACAGGCAGATGATTTCATCCACCCCTTCCGCCTGGAACGCGTCATAGAGTTCCTCATAGCGCGGCAGGTGCGTGGAGGAGCAGGTGGGCGTGAAGGCGCCGGGGAGGGCGAAAAGCACGATGGTCTTACCGGCGAAGATCTCCTCGCTGGTGACCTCCTGCCAGCGGAAGGGATTGGGGCCCGGGACGCTTTCGTCGCGCACGCGGGTTTGGAACACCACGGAAGGCACACGTTGGGGAGCCATGACTACTACCTCAGGTTAAAGTGGGGGTCTCTAACGCTAGGACACGCGAGATGTCCCTAAGCTGAACCCGGGAGGAGAACACCATGGAGCAGCCCCAACCCTTTAGCGTTTCCGTGGACGATGCGGTCCTCGAGGACCTTAGGCATCGCCTGGCCAACGCGCGCCTGCCGGAGGCGGAGCTCGTCGACGACTGGAGCCAAGGCCTGCCCCGGGCCTACCTCGAAGCGCTCCTGGCCTACTGGCGCACGGACTACGACTGGCGCCGCTGCGAAACGCTGCTCAATGGCTGGCCCCAGTTCACCGTGCCCCTGGATGGCCCGGGAGGCCCCCTCCCCGTGCACTTTATTCACCTGCGCTCCCCGGAGCCGACCGCGCGCCCGCTGCTGCTTAGCCACGGCTGGCCCGGCTCCATCCTCGAGTTCCGCCACGTGCTGGGGCCCCTCACGGACCCCGTGGCCCATGGCGGTCGAGCCGAGGACGCCTTCCACGTCGTCGCGCCTTCCCTGCCGGGCTTTGCCTTCAGCGGCAAACCCACGGTGGCCGGGTGGACCGTGGAGGCCATGGCCAAGGCCTTCGATCAGCTCATGACGGGCCTCGGCTACGAGCGCTACTTCGCCCAGGGCGGGGACTGGGGCTCCATCATCACCTCGGCCCTCGGGGAGCTCGCACCCCCGGGGCTGGCGGGGATTCACGTGACCATGCCCATCGTCACCCCGGACCCGGAAACGGTCGCTGCCCCCAACGCGGAGGAGCAGGACGCCCTCGCGGGCCTTGCGCACTACCAGCAGTGGGATTCGGCCTATGCGCGCATCCAGGGCACCCGCCCCCAAACCCTGGCCTACGGCCTGGCCGATTCCCCGGCGGGGCAGGCAGCTTGGATCATCGAGAAGTTTTGGTCCTGGATGGATTGCGAGAACGATCCCGAATCCGTGCTCAGCAAGGACGAGCTGCTGGATAACGTCATGCTCTACTGGCTGAACAACGCCGCAGGCTCTTCAGCGCGCATCTACTGGGAAAGCTTCAATAAGGTGAGCCAAGGGCCCCTGACCCTCCCCTCGGCCATCTCCCTCTACCCGAAGGAGATCTTCCGCACCTCGGAGCGCTGGGCGCGGCGCCGCTTTACCGATCTTCGGCGCTTTAACCGGGCCGAGAAGGGGGGCCACTTTGCTGCCATGGAATGCCCGGAGCACTTCGTCTCCGAGCTTCGGGCCAGCTTTGCCACCATGACGCTCTAAAGGCCGAGCACGGCCTTCGCGATGATGTTTTTCTGCACTTCCTCCGAGCCGCCGAAGATGGAGGCGGCTCGGCTATTCAAATAGCGCCCCGTCACCGCCACCCCCGCTTCCGGGCCCAGGGGCTCTTCGTTGACCGCGAGGCCCCGGGGCTGCTGGGGCAGCCCGTAGTAGGCGCTCACCTCCAGGGCAAGGGTGTTGATGTCTTGCTCTAGGCGGACGCTGAGGTTCTTGGCCAGGGAGGATTCGGGCCCGGGGCTTCCCCCCTCGGCGAGCCCCGCAAGGGTGCGCAGCTCGCTAAGCTCAAAGGCATCGAGGCGCACGGCCAACGCCGCCAGCCGCGCGGCAATCTCCGGCTGCTCAAGAACGCTCGTGCCATCTTCCCGGGTGAGGCTGGCCAGGGCCCGGGTGTGATCCAACGCCTCCCGAAGCCCCGGGGCCGCCCCGCCGCCGCCCCGCTCAAATTCCAGCAGGTACTTGGCGACGGTCCAGCCTTCGTTCTCCGGCCCCACCCGATTGGCCACGGGCACCACAACGTCGTCGAAGAAGACCTGGTTCACCTCGTGATCCCCGGCCAGGGTGATGACGGGCTTTACGGAGATTCCCGGCGTTGCCATGGGGATGAGCAGGAAGCTGATGCCGCGCTGGGGCGCGCCGCTGCTATCGGTGCGCACGAGGCAGAAAATGTGATCGGCGAAATGGCCGTGGGTGGTCCAGAGCTTGGTGCCGTTCACCCGGTAGACGTCCCCGTCCCGGGTGGCCGTGGTGCGCAGGCTGGACAGATCGGAGCCACTGCCTGGTTCCGAATAGCCCTGGCACCAGTAGTGCTCGCCGGAGAGGATCTTTGGCAGGTAATGGGCCTGCTGCTCCGGCGTGCCATAGCGAAAGAGCACAGGGGCCAGCATGCGAAGGCCCAGGGGGATAAGCCCCGGCGCCCCGGCCCGGGCGCATTCCTGGTTAAAGATGTAGCGCTGATTGGCGGAGAAGCCCGGCCCTCCGAAGTCCTTCGGCCAGGCCGGCGCCGCCCAGCCCTTGGCGGCCTGCAAAATGGCCTGCCATTGCAAGGCCACATCCCGATCCGGGAACACCGTCGTTTGCCGCGCCGCCGCGGCCTTCAAGGCCGGCGTCAGGTGCGCATCCAAGAAATCCCGCACCTCCTCTCGAAAGGCTTCGTCTTCCGCGGAAAACTGCATGCTTAGGGCCATGACCGGTTCCCTCCCCAGGGGTCGCTTTTCTTTCTTCTACCGTGGTCCGGGGGAGACGTCAAAAGACTCGTCATTCCATCGTCATGATGTAAAGCTAGCGTCGCGTTATGGAGCTCAGCGGAGGCCGCCTGCCATGACCGAAACCAAGATGCCTCGCCGCGCGGCGAACGCCAGCGCATTCGATGCTTACCTGCGCGATCCGCCCCAGCTTTCCTACGTTGAACCCAGCGATCCCTGGCCCCGCCGGGCGAGCCTCGCCGTGCTCGAGCGCGCCTGCGGGCAGCGTGCGCTGCAGAATCATTACCAGGGGCTAAAGGCGACGGCCCAGGAGCGCTTCTTTGAGGAGGCGCTGGCGCGCCTGGGGGTGACCCCGGAGTTTCAGGGCCCGGGCCATGAGGCGGGGCCGGCACCGGGTCCCACGGTGT
>JAURCQ010000091.1 GCA_030828335.1 Gammaproteobacteria bacterium | reverse complement strand
CATCAGCCCGCCCCCGAGGAGGGGGCGGCGCTGAATATCCTCCCCCGTGTGCTCCGGCCGCCGGCCGCTCACCATGGCGCCGAGCAGGTGCTCCTTGAACACCCCACGATGCACCGCCAGGGCCAGCAAGTGGAGGCCCACCACGCCGCCTACGGTCCAGGGGCCCAGCCCGTGGATTTGGTTTGCGAGCCGTGCCCAGCCGTCGCTAGCAAGATCGTAGAGGGGCCCCTCCACAAAGAGATCGTCCGTGGTGAAGAGGCCCGTCACGCCTTGGAGCCCCACCACCAGAAGGATGAGCACCACGGCCCAGCCGCCGAGGGGATTGTGCCCCCGGCGCTGGGGCGCCTCGCCGGGGCTTAACGCCCGAACATAAGCGAGCACCGTCCCGGGCCCCCGGAGAAAATCGCTAAAGCGCGCCGTGGCGGGGCCGGCGATGCCCCAAAGAAGGCGGAAGAGCACGAGGGCCAGCACGGTAAAGCCGCCCCACTGATGCCAGTCCATGGCCTCGAAGCCGCCGAAGAGGCCCGTGTAGACGCACACCCCCACGGCAAGGGCTAGGGCCCAGTGAAAGAGGCGCAGCCAGCCATCCCAAATCAGCGTGCCCAGTTGGGCACGGTTCGCTTCATCCGTGGGCTTATTCAAGCAGCAGTTCCTTGCGTTCGTAGGCCAAAAGGGCCCGCTGAAGAGGTTGGGGGTCCGCGGCGGAGGCCAGGGCGCGCTTCTGCCAGCGCAGGGCCTCCGCAAAGTCCCCGCTGGCGGCGTGGGCCGCGGCCAGCACGGCCAGGTGGGACGCGGTGGGTGCGGCCTGGGCCAGCGGTTCCGCGAGGGCTCGGGCGTAGGCGCCATCGCGAAGCTCAGGATTCGCCGCCGTGGCGAGGTGCCAGGCCAGGGCGCGCTGGGCGTCCTGGTAGCCCGCGGCGCTCGCCTTGCGCAGTAGCGTCAGGGCGCCGGTTTGATCCTGGGGCAGGCCCTGGCCGGCCCACTTGAGCCGCGCCAGGGCTGTCTGCGCATAGGGATCGCCCTTGGCCGCAGCCCGGGCGTACCAGCGCAGGGCTTCGGGCAGATCGCGGCGTCCGAAGCGCCCGCTTTCCAGAGCCCAGGCCAGACGGCGCTGCGCGCCCTCATGGCCCACCTTGGCCGCGGCCTTGAGCCATGGCAGCGCCTCCGATCCCTTCCCGGCGGCTTCTAGCTCCGCCGCACGTTCGAATTGGGCCCGGGGCACCCCCGCGGTGGCGGCGCGCAGGCGCCAGGCGCTAGCCTGCGTTGCGTCTCGGGGGCTCCACACCGTGGCGAGCAGCGCTGCGGCCTCCCCAAGCCCCGCGTCCGCGGCGGTGGTGAGGAGGGCTTCGATGGGTGCGGCGAGGCCTTCTGGTGCCTGCCCCTGGGCAAGGAGTTCGCCCGCGCGAAGCAGCGAGGGTTCATGGCCCTGCAAGGCGGCCTCGCGATAAAAGGTGAGGGCGCCGGCAATATCCACGGGCCCTCCTAGGCCCTGCTCCCGAAGCACAGCGCCGTTAAAGAGCGCTTCTTGATGGCCCTGGCGCGCCGCCCGCACATAGAGGGCGCGGGCCCGGTGAGGGTTCGGCGCCACCCCGAGCCCCTTCAGGGACAGCCAGGCCAAAGCGTTCTGCGCCGGCGCAAGGCTCGGGTCGAACTCGAGGGCACGCTGGTAGTCCTGGGCCGCGGAGACGAACAGCTGATCCCGGTAGAACAAAAGGCCCCGGAGAAAATAGGCAAAGGCGCGCTGCGCCCGCGAGAGGCGGGGCCGATGGAGCAGGGGCTCAAGGGCGAGCCGTCCCTGAACCGTCTCGCCGGCCTGGGCGGCGTCGACGGCCCGTTCGTAATACTCGGAAGCCGGGGGGCGGGGGATAGCGGCGGCGTTGAGGCTCGTGAGCAGCAGGCCTAAAAGAACACCAGCCGAGCCCAGGGACGCTCGGGGTCGAAGGGGGTAGGGTAGGCGCCGTGCGGCCATGGGCAATCCCCGGCGAAGCAACGGGGAATAGGGTGCCACAGTCCCGGGCGCCCTGCAGCTGTCCACGGGGGTTTAGGGGCCCCTAGCGCTGTCATCCGCCGGGTGCTTGCCCAGGGTCCAGTAGGTGAAGGCCAGCACTTCCGCGACGGCGCGGAAGAGGGCCGGGGGCACCTCATGGCTGGGGGGCACCAGCGCCAGCAGGGGGGCCAGCTCCGGGTCAGGGTAATGGGGCACCCCGGCGGCGTCGGCGCGGCGAAGGATTTCCTCGGCGATGGCCGCGCGGCCGCTGGCCACCACCTCCGGGGCGCGCTCCCGGGTGCCTTCCCATTTCAGGGCGACGGCGACGCTTTGCCCGCTGTCCTGGCGGCTCATCGCCCGGGCTCCACCGTGGCCACGCGGAGGTGCTCCGGCGCCTGCCCCCGATGAACGCCAAGCTGGTCCACTACGAAGCCCTGCTCCGCGAGGTGGGTGCGCAGGCCGCCGAGCGCGGCCCCGAGCCGGGCCTCCGTTTCCGGCGCCGCACACCAAAGACGCCCGCTTAAGTGCCTGCCCTCTAGGGTAATGTGCCCCTCGATGGCGTTGGCCGTTCCCGGTTCCACGGCCAGCCGTGCCATCCACCGGGCGCTCCCTTCGACCGTGTCTCGCCGGGGCGCCTCGCGGCGGATTTGCACCTGCCAGAGCTGCTCTTTGTCGGCGAAGGCGATGGGCAGCTCTAATAGCCAGCTCGGCTGCTCCGGGGGCTGGCTTAGGCTGTGGTGCTGAAACAGGCGCAGCCGCGCGAGCCCCTGGTCAAGCTGCCGCTCCAGGCGTTGCAGCTTTGCTGTGTCTTCCGCGAGGGCCCGTTCCAGCTCCAGCAGCGGGGCTTCCCGGGAAGCGCCTTTTCCTTCGGCTTTTCCTGGCGCTTCCCCGACCTTCCTCCGGCCCTCCTGCCTCGCTGCCGGGGTCAGCTGAGGCGATTGCAGTTCGCTCCCGAGGCGCTGGGCCGCGCTGGCCTGCACCTGCGTGGCTTGGCCATGGGCGCCGCCCGCGCGGGGGGCCTGGCTTTGCGGGGTTGGGGGGTTGGCCTCTCGGCGCTGGGCCAGGGCGTCCTGAATCTCTCCTCGCAGCTTAAGGAGCACGCCCCGCTGATCTCGCGCTGGCGCCTGCCCGGCCTTGAGCTTGCTCTCGAAGAAGATGCCGCTTTCCTCCAGCGCCGCCTGCAGGCTGTTCGCCGACAGGGCGTTCAGGGACAGGGCGGGCAGCTGGCCGCCGAGGGCGCGGAGGCCCTGCGCCAGCCCCTGGAGGCGAGGGTCGGAGAAGGTGCTTTGGGACGCCTGCTGATTCACCGCGCGAGGGCTTTGATCACGCCCCGCGGCGCCGCGCCAGAGCCGATCGAGGGCCGTCTGGTTCAGGCTTTGCCCCTCCTTCCGGAGCAGCTCTCGCACCTGCAGGGGCCGGCCTTCGCCGCCCCCTTCCACCACTAGCTGATCCCCGGGCTTGAGGGCGGGCGCACCCTGAAGGGACGCTTGAAAACGCCGGCTGCCCAGGGCGAAGGTGCCCTGGCTACCCTCTTGGAATAGGAACGTGGCGACCTTTTTCTGCCCCGCCCCGGGGAGGGCGCCGCTGAGGGCAGGCTTGCTGGCGGCAGCGTTGTGGTGGGTCGCCGCAAAAGGCAGGCGCGGACTGTCTACCATGGTAAAGCGTCCCTTCCCTGGGCCGGCCCCGGGGTCACCCTAGGGCTATCGGCCAAGGGTGCCCCAGCTTAAGGGCATGGGGCGACCCCCGGGCCCCGCCGTCTTAGAGCAACCGACAGGCGGGGCGTCGCCCCGCGGCCCGGGCCTGGTCGTAGCGAGCCTGGGCCCCGGGGAGGGCCTGGCGCAGGGCGGCCAGGCGCGTGGTGGAGGCCGGATGGGTGGAAAGGAGCTCCGGTGGGCGCTGTCCGGCCCCGTCCTGGGCGCCCATGGCTTCCCAAAGGCGCAGGGCGCCCGTGGGATCAAAGCCCGCATCAGCCATGAGGCGTAGGCCCAGAAGGTCCGCTTCGCTTTCCTGCTGGCGGGAGAAGGGCAGAAGGATGCCCACCTGGGCCCCCAGGCCCAGGGCCGCGAGCAGATCATCCCCGCCGGGGCGGCTCTGCATGCCGCTCACTGCGGAAAGCACCTCAAGCCCCGCCTGGGTCGCCATTTGCGTGCTCACCCGGGCATTGCCGTGGCGGCCCAGCACGTGGGCGATTTCGTGGCCGATGACCGCCGCCAGAGCGTCCGCATCCTGGGCGACGCCAAGGAGCCCGGTGTAGATGCCGATATGGCGACCGGGCAGGGCGAAGGCGTTGACGTCGTCGCTTTGAAACACCCGCACCTCCCAGTCGCCCCCTACCTGGGCCGTTAGGGGGGCCGTGACGCAGCGCACGTAGGCGGTGACCTCCCCCTCGGGCAGGAGCTTCTCCTGCGCTTTGATCTCCTCAAAGCTTTCGTCCCCCAGCGTCGCCATGTCCTGTTCGGAGAACAGAAGCAGCTGCTGCTGTCCCGTGGGGCTGGTGGTGCAGCTGCCTAGGAGGAGCGTTAGGATCAAAAGGGGGAGGGGTTGGCGCATGGGCTCGGTCCTTAGCTGGGCGGCCTGCGCGGGCAGGCGGCGAGAAGGTTAAAGATGAGTCCCTTTGGCCGACCCTTCAAGGGGCGCTTGCAAGGGTCCGAGGTCCGCCATTGCATCGCCCACCCAGAACACGCAAAAGAGCGTGGCCAAAAGAAACGCCCTCTTCGCCAGCAGGAGGATCTTAGGCATGGGTTGCGCCTCCTTCCTGGATGACTCGGGCGAAGAGTGCTTCCAGCACGGTCATCTCGGGCCAGAGGGGGCAGTTCTCCGGCAGGTAGCCGAGGCGGGCCCTAAGGGCTTCGCCGCTGTCTTCCTGGCGGAGCCCGTCGATGGTCACGGTGCCGGCGCTCGGTTCCAGGGCCTCGCTTCAAAGGCGCATAGGGGGCTCGGGGAAGGCATTTCAAGGGGGCTTCGGAGGGCCGCGGGGCTGGCGCTTCCCCCGGGACCCTGGTCTGATAGCCCGCCGAAAGAGTGCGGGTAAGACGGATTAGCGTATGACGGAGTTCTCGGAAGCTAGGGCGAAGCGGATTCTGCTCATCTCCCTGGTGGTGGTGGGCATGGGCTTTACCGTGCTCTTCCCCATTCTGGCCCCCGTGGGTCGGGAGATGGGGCTCACGGAGTTCCAGATCACCGCCATCATCGGTGCTTCTTCCATCACGGTGTTTTTGGCCAGCCCGCGCTGGGGCCGGCTCAGCGACCGTCTCGGTCGCAAGGCCGTCATTCTCATTGGGCTTTTTGGCTTTGCCTTTGGCACCTTCCTCTTTAACGGGGTGATCTACCTGGGCCTGTCCGCGGCGATCACGGGGACCACGCTCTTTGCCGCGCTTGTGGCCTCGCGCATGGTGCACGCGGCGGTCATGTCCGCCACCATGCCCGCGGCGAACGCTTTCATGGCCGATATTACGAGCCCGGAAAACCGCACTAAGGGTATGGGGGCGGCGGGGGCTGCGAATAACCTGGGCTCCATGCTCGGCCCTGCGGTGGCGGCCCTCGCGGTGTTTTCCCTGCTCATGCCCCTGTGGGTGATGGCGGCCCTGGCCTTTTTGAATGGGCTCTTTATCTGGCGCTTCCTGCCTGAGCCGCCTCGGCATAACGCCCCGCGCCCGGGCGCCAAAATGCGCTATCGAGACCCGCGCATTTTCCCCTTCATCATCGTCGGCGTGACCATGTTTTCCGGGATGGCCCTGGTGCAGCAAACCATGGGTTTTCGCTTTCAGGATGCGCTGAACCTGTCGGCCACGGAGACGGCCCAGGCCGTGGGCCTCGGCATGATGCTCTCCGCCGCGGCCTCCCTCCTGGCCCAGGGGGTGGTGGTGCAGCGCCTTTCCCTGGCGCCCTTTACCCTCCTGCGCGTGGCCATGCCCCTGCTGTTCCTGGCCTTTGCCACCATGGCCCTCACGGAATCGCGCTGGGTGCTGACCGCCGCCATGATGGTGCAGGGCTTTGGGATGGGGCTTGCGGGGCCGGGCTTTATGGCGGGGGCTTCCCTGGCCGTGACCGCGGAGGAGCAGGGCGCGGTGGCCGGGGTGGCGGGGTCCTGCGGCCCCCTTGGGTTCGCCATTGGTCCCATGCTCGGGGGGGCGCTGTACCAGCTTCAGCCCACCCTGCCTTACGCGGTGGCGGCGGGGGTTTACGTGGTGCTGTTTCTGTCCATGGGCTGGCTGGGGCGCCGCCTAGAGAAGGGCGCTCGGGGCGCGGAGCCCCGAGCGTAAGCGCACGCTAGCGGCGTACGCGGAAGGCAGGCGGGAGGGCGTCGAAGAGCGCCTTGGCCCCTCCGAGCAGGCCCTGCGCCGCCCGGGGCGTGGTCCCCAGTTCGAGGAAGGGGCGGGTTTCTAGGGTCCACTGGGGCCACTGCGGGGCCCCTTCGTGGTTCGGATCTCCGGTTTTCGCGAAGGCCACCCAGTAGCCGCTCATCATCTTGCCGAGGGCGTAGTCCGCCTCCGTGGCATCGGGGTTAAGCGCGACGTTGTCGAAGGCGTAGCGAATCTCCCCGGCGTGGTAGGCCCGGAGCTGGGCGGCGTAGGGGCCGCTCGGATGGTGGGTGAAGTAGTAGAGATAGGCGGGCTGCTGCGCTGCAGTGGCCGCATCCCCCCAGCTCACCATTTCCCAGCCGAAGCGCTGATCCCGGAAAGCATCGAGCCAGGCCCGTTCCGGATCTCCGGCATAGTGCGCCAGGAGCCGTGGTGCGTGGGGGCCGAAGCGGCGCTCAAAGCCTGCGGTCAGGGCCTCCCGGGTTTTCGGACGCTGGCTCGGCGCCGTGAGGGAGGTGCCTTCGTCCTTGTTGAAGCCCAGGAGTACGGGCACCTTCGCCATTCGGCCGGCGCGGTAGAGGTCTCCCGGTTGCTCGGGCATCACCACCCCATCCACCACCGTGGTGAGGGGGAGGCCAAGGCCCTCCGCTGCGCGTTGAACTTCCCCCGCGGGGCGCGCCCGCAGGGCCTCGGCGCTCTGCGCCCCCAGCCGGTCCCCGAGTTCGGTCCCCCAGTCCTCGGCGCTGCGGAGCCCATGCACCGGGTCCCGGAGGGCCTGGGTGGGGGAGAAGCCGCCGCCGGACTGGGCGATGAGGTTGACGTGGTGCAGACGGGCTGTCACGGCCTCTGTGCAATGGCGC
>JAURCQ010000090.1 GCA_030828335.1 Gammaproteobacteria bacterium | reverse complement strand
GAGGCAGCTGCGATCTTTGAAGGCTCGCTCGTAGGCTTCTGAGGCGTCTTCGGGGTCCGCGCGGTGGGTGATCAAGCCATCCAGACAAAGGCGCGATTCATCGAGCAAGCGAAGGACCACGCGAAGGTCCTCCGGTTTCCATTCCGCCCGCACGCGAAGGCGGAGCTCACGAAGGAAAGCCGGGGGAAAGGTGAAGCTCAGGGGTTCAGCGTAGAACCCGCCCAGCACCAGCTCCCCCTGGGGGGCGAGGCGACCAATCAAGGTATCAAGCAAGGACGCAGCGCCGCTGACGTCGAGAATGCGGGCGTAATCCCTCCGCGGATCGGCTTCGGGGCTCAGCACCGCATAGCCATCGGCGCCGCTGAGGCGCTCCGGGTCCGTTTCCCAGACCTTCGGCGGCACGCCCCCAAGGGCGATGGTGAGACGGGCAATAAGGCGCCCGAGCACGCCATGGCCGACGATCAGCTCGGGGAAGGCAAAGGCCTCCCGCGCTGTGCCTTCCGCCGGACGCAGGCAATGCACGGCGGTTGCGGCCAAGGCCAGGAGCACGCCCTTTTCCTTCAAGGTGGCATCAAGGGGGATGGCCCGATCAGCGGGAACCACGAGGCGGGAAGCCGCGCCGCCGAACAGCCCTCGGGCGCCTTCAAAGCAGTTGGCCCCGGGCACAAACACCCAATCCCCGGCCCGGAGCCCCGTGCCCCGCGGAGCTTCACTGATACGGCCCACGGACTCGTAACCGGGTACTAAGGGGTAGGACAGCCCGGGAAAGGGCGGCATGGAGCCGTCGAAAAGGAGCTTTTCCGTACCCGTGCTAATCCCGCTGTAGATGATGTCCACCACCACGTCGGCGCTGCCCGGCGCCTGAAGGGCCAGATCTTGTAGGCCGAGCTTCAGCGGCTCGGAGAGCACAATGGCCTTAGCCTGCAGCGCTGCACCCATGGTGGGCTCCCGGCGCGGTGGCGCCTGCTGACGTCATATTTATATGACATTTTTTAACGTCCATTTAAATTTACGCCTATTAGCAACAAAAGCAACACCCCTAGGCAGGCCGTTCAGCCAGCAGGACGCTGGTTTGGAGGGGCACGGCCGTAGGCAGGCGCCGCACGCGATGAAACCCTGCGGCTTCGAGGAGCGCCCGCACCTCCCCCTCCGACCGGGGCCGGCCCCGGCCCATGGCCCGCAGGTAAAACGAGAAGTAGACATCGGAAAAGCGCTGGGCCCCGGCGGTGTGCCGGAGCGGCTCGGCAACCAGCAGCTGAGCGCCCGGGGCAAGGGCGTTGGCTACCCGAGCCAGCAGGCGCTCCGCGCGGTCGTCATCCTGGTCGTGAAGCACCCGGACGAGGGTGATGAGATCAGCATCGCCCGGCAGGGGCGCTTTTAAGAAATCCCCGGGATGAACGGTAAAGCGCTGGGCATCGGGGCGCGTCCGAAACCGGGCATCGGCGAGGCGGGCCACCGGGGGAAGATCGCAGAGGGCCAGCTTAGGCCCCGGAACCGCATCGGCCAGGGCCGCCAGAAAAGCTCCGTTGCCACCGCCCACATCCATCACCCGGCGGTGCTTTGAAAAATCGTAGGCCGACAGCACTTCGCTGGCGATCATGCCCTGGGAGCTCGCCATGAGCGCCGAGTAGGCCTCCGCTGCAGGCGCCTCGGGGGCCTCCTCTCCGTCCCCGGCATAGGGCCAGAAGGCGGCGAGTGCCGGCCCCGGTTGGCCCTGAAGACGCGCCACCGGATCCCGAAGGTCGTCATAAAGCAGGGTATTGTGCTCGATCATCTCCCGCACCCCAGGCAGACCCACGATGGCCAAGGCAAGGGGCGTAGGGCCATAGCGACCGGTCCAGCGCCGCCGCAGCAGGCCGAGGGCCGTGGCGGCGTCTAGCAGCAGCTGGCAGCCCTCTTCCGTGAGCCCCAGCCCCGGCGCCAGGGAACGGGCCGTTTGCGCCTCGGCAAGGAGGCGCTCGAAGACCCGAAGCCGGACACAGGCCAGCACCGTTTGGGTAGCCGTGAAGCCAGAAACAAGGTCGAAGAGGGCCCGAGCCTGGCGCCGGGCGAAGAATCCTCCGAGGGGTAGGCGGGCAACCCGGCTTAAGCTTTCCGGGCGAGCGGCGCGCTGGAGGAGCCCATTGAGCCACCGATCCCAGCGCTTTCCGAGGGACGCAGCGCCACGCCGAGGCTGGAGGGTTCCCGTGGACACGATGCCCTACGCCGCCGCGCGAACTTTGCAGCCAGCGAGGATGGCCTTGGCCTGGGCTTCAATGGTTGCCAGCAGCGCTGGGCGCCCGGGACAGGGCGGGATGGACGCTAGCGCCTCCCCCACAAGGTCGCGGAGCCGCTGAGCCGCACCCTCAACCCCGAGCTCAAGAACGGCGCTAGGCCGCCCCAGGGCTTGGTCCACGCCGACGGGCTTGCCAAGCTCCTCGCTGTCCCCCAGGGCATCGCGTAGATCATCAGCCACCTGGTAGGCCTCTCCCAGGCGCGCCCCAAGGCGCCCCCAGGCCAGGGCTTCACCGCCCCCGGCGAGAGCGCCGCCGGCGGTGGCGGCGGAGAAGAGTGCGCCGGTTTTTGCCTCGTGGTAGGCCCGAAGATCGATCTCGCTTTCTTCTTCCCAGCTTTGCCCAGCGACGATGCCCGCGGGCGCCCCCACGGCGCAGGCCAGCTGATTGTGCAACGCCGGCAGCATGGCCCCGCTATCCCGCCCTTCTAGGGCAAGCCATTGGAGCGCCAGCACAATCAAACCATCGCCGGTGAGAAGGGCCAGCGGCTCTCCGAACTCCCGGTGGAGCGCGGGACGCCCGCGACGGGTCTTCGCGTTATCAAAGCAGGGGAGATCGTCATGGATAAGGCTGGCGCAGTGCATGAGCTCAAGGGCCGCGGCATAGGCCAGGGCCGCCCCCGGCGCCTGATTGCCACAGGCCTGGGCGACGGCGAGCGTAAGCCGCGGTCGAATCCAGGATCCGCCGGGGAGGATGGCGTAGTGATAGGCCGCGGCCAGCCGGGGCGGACAGGGCGCCTGCGTCGCAAAGTTGAGAATGCGCCGGAGTTCGTGCTCGATCAGCTGCTCTGCTTCCATGGCTACGCCCCCGAGCGTCACCCTAGTTAGACATATTGAGTGTCATGTATCCTAGACATAAGGTCAACGGGGTGGCAGACGAGGCGGGAGCACCATGGGATCGGAAAACATAGCCATCGTCGGCGCGGGCATCGGCGCCCTCAGCGCGGCCGCGCTCCTGGCTCGCCGCGGCTACGCCGTAGACGTGTTCGAGCGGGCCGACGCCGCCGGCGGCAAGCTCCGCCAAACCTTTGCCGGGGGGCCGGGGGTCGATGCGGGCCCTACGGTCTTTACCCTAAAGCCTATCTTTGAAGCGCTCTTTGAGGCCGCTGGCGGCAACTTCGAGGCCAGCCTTTGCCCCACGCCTGCCACCGTCATCGCCCGCCACTACTGGGACGACGGGGCAGAGCTCGACCTCTTTGCCGATCCCGGGGCCTCGGAAGCCGCCATCGGCGATCGCTTCGGGCGCGCCAATGCCGAGGGGTTTCGCCAGTTCCAAGCCGCCGCCAAGCGCTGCTACGACGTGCTCCAGCACAGCTATATCGAGGGCAGTCGCCCGAGCCCCTTCGATCTCGTGCGCCGCATCGGGCCCCTTCGCCTCGGGGATCTGCTGGCCACCCGCCCCTTCACCAGCCTCTGGAAGGCCCTGGGGCGATTCTTCCCCGCCCCGGAGCTGCGCCAGCTCTTCGGGCGCTACGCCACCTACGTGGGCGCCTCACCCTTCTCGGCGCCGGCAACCCTGATGCTCATCGCTCACGTGGAGCAGCTCGGGGTGTGGACCCTCCCCGGCGGCATGATCAGCCTGGCCGCGGAACTGCAGCGCCTGGCGGAGGGACACGGTGCGCGCTTTCACTTTGACGCAGAGGTTGAAGAGATCGGCGTAAGGAACGGCGCCGTAGATCATCTGGTCTATCGCCAGGGAGGGGAACGGCAGCGCCTAAGCGCGCGCAGGGTGCTCTTTGGAGGAGACAGCGCGGCCCTCGCCCGGGCAGGCCTGGGCGCCGGCGTTCGCCGGGCCACGGCCCCCACGGCAGCCTCCGATCGCTCCCTAAGCGCCTTGGTCTGGACCGGCCTGATCCCCCGTAGCACCTTTCCCCTCAGCCATCACACGGTGTTCTTCGGCCGGGACTACCGCGCGGAGTTCGATGCAATCTTTAAGCACCGCGCCCTGCCGGAGGATCCCACCGTATATATCTGTGCCCAGGACCGCACCGCGGAAGCGCGCACCGCCGCTGCGAGCGCGGACGACGCCTTTGAACGCGTGCTTTGCCTCACCAACGCCCCGGCCCTGGGCGATGAAGGCCCCCTCTCCCCGACGCGCCTCGCAGAGGGCGAGGCGCGCCTCCGCCGAACGCTCGCGCGCTGCGGCATGGGCGACTTCGACTTCGAGCCCAGCGCCATGACGCTCACCACTCCCCGGGAGTTTCACGACCGCTTCCCCCACACCGGCGGCGCCCTTTACGGGCGCGCCTCCCATGGCTGGCTGGCATCCTTCCGCCGTCCCGGCAGCCGCACCGTGGTGCCTGGCCTGTACCTCTGCGGGGGCAGCGCCCACCCAGGCGCCGGCGTTCCCATGGCAACCCTATCCGGCGTGCAAGCCGCGGAGGCCCTATGTCAGGACCTGACTTCAGCGTAGCTGTTCCCCCCTCCGGCTATCGCTGGTGGTATCTCGATGGCCTGAGCGCCGATGGGCAGCGCGGGCTCACCGTCATTGCCTTCGTGGGCAGCGTCTTTTCGCCCTACTACGCGGGCGCCCGGCGGCGCCAGGAGGCGGTCGCGCCGGAGCGATTTTGCGCCATTAACGTCGCGCTCTATGGGCCCGACCGTACCGCCTGGGCCATGACCGAACGCAGCGATCGCGCCCTCGCCCGCAGCGCCGAGCACTTCACCCTGGGGCCCAGTGCCCTGCACTGGGATGGCAGGACCCTGACCGTGGCCGTGGAGGAAATCACCGTGCCCTGGCCCCGGCGCCTGCGGGGAGAAATCCGCTTTACCCCGAGCCTCTTCCCGGGCCACAGCGAACCCCTGACGGAGGACCACGCCCACCTCTGGACCCCCATCGCCCCTCGGGGACGCCTTGAGGTGGCTTTCGCCCACCCCGCACTCCGCTGGGAGGGCCACGGCTATCTGGACAGCAACAGCGGCGCCACGCCCCTCGAAAGTGCCTTCCGCCAATGGACCTGGGCCCGGGGAGACGCCGGGGCGCGCACCTTCCTGTGCTACGACGCAGAGCGCCGAAACGGCGAGCATCACCGCTTCATGCTCGAGTTCGACGGTGCCGGCGCCCTGCACCGCCACCCCTGCCCGCCCCGCCACGGCCTGAAAGCCGGGCTCTGGGGCGTGCCCCTTACGGTGCATGGGGATGAAGGGGCCCTGCCCCGTCTCCGCCGACGTTACGAGGACACGCCGTTTTATAACCGCAGCGAAGTAGAAACGACCCTTCAGGGGGAACGGTTGGTCATGGTGAATGAAGGCCTAGATCTCGATCGCTTCAAAAGCCGCTGGGTGCAGACGCTCCTACCCTTTCGCATGCCCCGCCGAGCTTAGGACGGGGGCGCCCTGCCCCGCCGGCGCCCGATGCTGCAGCACCGCATCGACGAGAAACTGCGCTTCCCCCACCGTGGGCTCGGGGGAAAGGGGATCGCGGCGAAGGGCCGCGAGCGCTGCACGGAATACCAGAAGCCCCTTACGCCAGTTCGGGACAATGGCTCGAGCGGACACCGAATCGTGGCCCCGGCGCCGCACCTCTTCCCCAATCTCTGCGTAAATCAGCCGCGCCGCATGCATGCCTGGGCGACATCCCCTAGGCAAGCACGCGATGCCGCCCCGGGAACGCTCGTAGAAGGCATCGGCACGGGACAGGAGACGGCGAAGAATGCGCTCGAGCTCGGGGGAAAACTGCGGCCTCGCCAGCCAGCGGTCCGGGTCTAGGCCCTCGTCCTGAAACCATTGGCGAGGCAGGTATAGGCGCCCCATGCGCGCATCTTCCCCCACGTCCCGAGCGACGTTGGACAGCTGCATGGCAACGCCAAGATCACAGGCCCGGGCCAGGGTCTGGGGGTCTCGCCCACCCATGACCAAACTCATCATGGCGCCAACGGTGGCCGCCACCCGGGCGCAATAGGCATAAAGCGCCGCCTCGTCCTCGTAGTGCCGTTCACTCATATCCCAGCGCATGCCCTCAAGCAGCGCCTCGGGGATCGCCCGGGGAATAGCGAAGCGCTCCACCACCTGACTAAAGGCCCGGTCCTCGGGACGATCCTCGGGACGGCCGGCGTAAACGCGCTGGAGGCGCAGCTCAAGCTGCTCTACCGCATCCTCGGCCCGCCCCTCTTCATCCACCGCATCATCCACATCGCGGCAAAAGGCGTAGAGCGCCGTGGCACAGGCCGCCATATCCTGGGGCAGGAGCAGGGAGGCGGCGTAAAAGCTCCTCGAGCCATTGCGTAAACGCATGCGGCACGCCTGAATATCCTCCGCCGATGGCAGGGGAACGGCGGGATTGGGGGGCTCAGGCAGCCCGCGGCGCATGGGGAATCAGGTGCTCAAGCACCTTGGCAGTGGACAGCACACCGGGGAGCCCAGCGCCGGGGTGGGTGCCTGCGCCCACGAGGTAAAGGCCCTCGACCTCTTCGCTACGGTTGTTGGGGCGGAACCAGGCTGACTGAAAGAGGATAGGCTCAAGGCTGAACCCCGCACCCCGATAGCTATCGAGCCGATCTCGGAAATCAAGGGGGGTCATCATGAGAGACGTTTTTAAGCGCTCGCTGAGGCCCGGAAGCACCGTGGCCTCCAGCGCCGCCGCAATGCGCGCCCGGTAAGTTTCAGCCATGGTGGTCCAGTCCACCGCCGCATCGAGATTTGGCACCGGCGACAGCACATAGAAGGTTTCACAGCCCGGCGGCGCCAAGCTTGGGTCCGTCGCCGTGGGACGGTGGAGATAAAGGCTGAAATCGTCGGCGAGGATCTTTTTCTTGAAGATATCGTCGAGCAGCCCCCGATAGCGCGGGCCCATAAGAATGAGGTGATGAGGCACCTCGGGGTAGATCCCTTCCGTACCGAAGTACCATACAAAGAGCCCCATGGAAGAGCGGCTCCGCGCTGCCTTTTTCGTCGTCCAGCGCTGCCGAGGG
>JAURCQ010000008.1 GCA_030828335.1 Gammaproteobacteria bacterium | reverse complement strand
CTGTCCCAGCGGGAAGCCTCGGACCTGGCGCTTTTACTGCGCGCGGGCGCCCTGGCTGCGCCCATGTACATCGTCGAAGAGCGCACCGTGGGGGCCTCCCTTGGGGAAGACAACATCCGCGCTGGGATGCTCTCCGTGGCCGTGGGCTTTGGGCTGGTACTGTTGTTCATGCTGGTCTACTACCGGCTCTTTGGCTTGGCCGCTAACGTGGCCTTGGCAGCGAACCTTGTACTTCTGACCGCGGTGATGTCTCTCCTGGGCGCCACCCTCACCCTGCCCGGGATCGCGGGCATTGTGCTCACCGTGGGTATGGCAGTGGATGCCAACGTGCTGATCTTTTCTCGGATTCGTGAAGAGCTGGCGACCCGATCGCCCCAGCAAGCTATTCATTCTGGGTTTGATCGGGCTTTCGTGACGATTTTTGACGCCAACCTCACCACCTTCCTCGTGGCGATCGTGCTCTACGCCATCGGCTCCGGGCCCGTGAAGGGCTTCGCCGTGACCCTGGCCATCGGCATCGTGACCTCCATGTTTACGGCCATCGTCCTGACCCGGGCGCTGATTAATGCCCTTTATGGGGGCCGCCGCGTCACGCGGCTGGCGATCTAGGAGCGATCATGGCAGATCCAACCCCCAGCTCTCGTCGCCGCAGCGGCGAAAGCGCGCCCCAGGTCTTCTGGGAGACGAAGCTGGCCTTCGATTTTATGCGCTGGCGCCAGCTCACCTTGATCCTCTCCGCGCTTCTTGTCGTTGGCTCCCTGGCGCTTCTCGGGGTGCGGGGTTTGAATTTTGGCCTCGACTTCACCGGCGGCACCCTGGTGGAGGTCCACTTCCCGGAAGCTGCCGATCCTCAGGCTGTGCGCCTGGGCCTCGAGGCCCAGGGCTACGGGGATCTCGTGGTGCAGAACTTTGGCACGGCCCGGGACGTGCTCGTTCGCGTGCCTCCGGATGTGGTGGGGGAGACGGCTACGGTAGGGGACGTCATTATTGAGGCCCTGCGCGCGGATTACGGTGATCAGGTCGCCCTGCGGCGGAGCGAGTTCGTAGGCCCGGCGGTGGGGGAAGAGCTCCGGGAGCAGGGGGGGCTGGCCATGCTCGCCGCCCTCTCCCTCGTCATGGTCTACATCATGTTCCGCTTCACGGGGAAGTTCGCGCTTGGCGCCGTGATCGCCCTGGTGCACGACGTCATCATTACCCTAGGCGCCTTTTCCCTTTTCCGCTGGTCCTTTGATTTGCCGTCCCTCGCTGCGGTGCTGGCGGTGATTGGCTACTCCCTCAACGACACCATTGTGGTCGCAGACCGAATCCGGGAGAACTTCCGGGCCCTTCGCCGGGCCGAGCCCATCGCGGTCATCAATCAGGCCATTAGCCAGTCCTTCGGCCGTACCCTGGTGACGTCCCTCACGACCCTCCTCGTGCTCATCGCCCTGCTGGTCTTTGGGGGCTCGATGATTGAGGGGTTTGCGGAGGCGCTGGTGGTGGGGGTGCTGGTGGGCACCTACTCGTCTATCTACGTGGCGGCCAACGCCCTGTTGCTTATGGGCGTGGAGCAGAAAGACCTGCTGGTGCCGGAAAAGGAAGGGCAGGACCAGGACGCCTTGCTGTAAGGGGCGCCCTTGGGGGTTAGCCTCCCCGGAGTTCGTCCGTGACGTGGGGGGCGATCTTCTGCAGCAGTCCCTTAAAGACCTTCGGGGCGCCGCAAACGATGTGCCCCTGCTGCAAGAATTGATTGCCGCCGGACAGATCGCCCACCAGGCCTCCGGCCTCCGTGACCAGCAAGGCGCCGGCGGCGATGTCCCAGGGCTTAAGGCCCAGCTCCCAGTAGCCATCAAAGCGCCCGGCGGCGACATAGGCGAGATCAAGCGCTGCGGAGCCGGCGCGGCGTAGGTCTGCGGCCTCCTGCGTAATGGCCCCGACCATGCCCAGGTAAGGCTGAAGATGAGCCGCCTTTTGTCGGTAGGGAATGCCCGTGCCAATGATGGCGCCGTCAAGGGTTGGGAGCTTTGTCACGCGTAGGCGCTTGCCGTTGAGCTGGGCGCCATAGCCTCGGGAGGCTACGAAAGCTTCATCCCGCAGCGGGTCGAAGACCACTGCGTGCTCAAGGCGCCCGTGCTGCCGGCAGGCGATGGAGATGGCGAAATGGGGAATGCCCCGAAGGAAATTGGTGGTGCCGTCTAGGGGGTCGATGATCCAGGTGGTGTGCCCATCATGCCCTTCCCGATGCCCCGTTTCCTCGCCGAGGAAGCCGTGATCCGGGTAGGCCGTCAGCAAGGTTTCGATGATCGCCGCCTCGGCGGCGCGATCGATGTCCGAGACCCAGTCGTTCTTGCCCTTCTGTTCGGCATTGACGCGGTCGACGCGGTCCAGCGCGCGGACGATAATCTGCCCCGCTTTTCGGGCGGCGCGAAGCGCCATATTGGCCAAGGGTTGCATGGCGTGGGTCCTTGCGCAGGGTGCGCCGCAGGGCGGTGCAAAAAATAGGCGACGGATGCTAGCAGAAGCCCGCGTTCCGCGCTCGCATTCAATCAGGGAGACCGCCCGTGAGCGATGAGTTCCAAAGCCCCCCCTTCGACCCAGCACTCCGGGCGCGGCTGCGCTTTGTGCTGGTTGAGCCTTCCCATCCCGGTAACATTGGGGCCGCGGCCCGGGCCCTTAAGAATATGGGCCTCGGTAACCTCGTGCTCGTGAATCCCCAGCGCTTCCCTGATCCGGAAGCGCGCTTCCGCGCCGCCTCAGCGGTGGAGCTGGTGGACGGGGCCACGGTGGTGTCCTCCCTCGCGGAGGCCATTGACGATGCGACCCTCGTGATGGGCACCTCGGCGCGAAGCCGGCGCGTGCCCTGGCCCATGGTGACGGCGCGGAGCGGCGCCACCCTGGCCCATGAGGAGCTTCAAACGGGGGAGGGCGCCGCGGTGGCCTTTGTGTTTGGTCGCGAAGCCAGCGGCTTGACCAACGAGGAGCTCGCCCGGTGCCAGCACCACATGATGGTCGAGACCGATCCCGCCTATCCGAGCTTGAATCTGTCCATGGCGGTGCAGCTCGTGGCCTATGAGCTGCGCATGGCCTGGCTGGAAGGGGTGCGTCCCCCGGAGCCGCCCTGGGATCGCCCCTGGGCCAGCACGGAAGCGCTTGAGCACTTCATGGATCACTTGGACCGCATGGTGGATCACTCGGGGTTCCTGGCGGACCGGGAGCCGGGGCAGGTGCGTTTGCGCCTGCGTCGGCTGTTCTTCCGCACCCGCTTAGATCAGGTGGAGGTGAACATTCTTCGCGGGGTGTTCACGGGCCTAGAGCGCGTCCTCGCCGGGGGCGAAAGGGGCCCTAGGGGGAAGAGCAGTTGACAGGGCGTCTTAAGGACGTAAGTTATTGCACGGTAACGGATTAGGGGATTGGGTATGCGACTGACCACACGAGGGCGCTACGCCGTCACGGCGATGCTGGATTTGGCCTTGAATGCCGCGCCGAAGCCCGTGCCCCTGGGGGATATCGCCGAGCGTCAGGGCATTTCCCTGGCCTACCTTGAGCAGCTTTTCGCCCGCCTTCGCCGGGGCGGTCTCGTGGCGAGCGTCCGCGGTCCCGGGGGCGGCTATCGCCTGTCTGAGCCCCTGGAGGCCATCTCCATTGCGCGCATTATCGCTGCCGTGGACGAGCAGCTGGATGCCACGCGCTGTGGCGGCAGTGGGCGTTGCCAGGATGGGCAGCAATGCCTCACCCACGATCTCTGGACCGATCTCTCGGCCCGTATTGAGCAGTTCCTGAGCCAGCACACCCTCGCGTCCTTGGTGGCGCGGGAGGCGGTGCAGGATGTGGCGGAGCGCCAGCGGGCGGGCCAGCGCGAAGGGGATGCGCTGATTGCCGCCATGCAGCTCTAGGCCGCAGGTCCCCGCATGACGCCCCTCTATCTCGATTATGCTGCCACCACCCCCGTGGATCCGCGGGTGGCGGAGGTCATGGGGCAGCATCTGACCCTCGATGGGGTGTTCGCCAATCCTGCTTCCCGAACCCACCGCTACGGCTGGGATGCGGAGGAGGCCGTGGAGCTAGGGCGGAGCCAGCTGGCGACCCTGCTTTGCTGCGACGTGCGCGAACTGGTGTTTACCTCCGGGGCGACGGAGGCCAATAACCTAGCCATCAAGGGCATGGCCGAGGCCCTGGCCGGGCGCGGTCGCCACCTCATCACCTCCCCCATCGAGCACAAGGCTGTGGTGGACTGCTTCAAGGTGCTTGAGGCGCAGGGCTTTGAGGTGAGCTGGCTTGAGCCCGAGCCAAGCGGCGTCGTGGCCCCGGAAACGCTGGCTGCGGCCCTGCGGTCGGATACGATCCTGGTCTCCCTGATGGCGGTGCATAACGAGCTCGGGGTGAAGAATGATCTGGCGGCCCTGGGTGCCCTGTGCCGGGATGCTGGCGTGCCCTTTCACGTAGACGGGGCCCAGGCCCTGGGCAAGATGGCGCTCGACCTTTCAACCCTCCCCGTGGATCTCATGTCCTTCTCGGGGCACAAGGTTTACGGGCCGAAGGGCATTGGTGCGCTGTTCGTCAACCGAGGCTTGAACCCGCCGCCGGTGGCGCAAATGCACGGGGGCGGGCACGAGCGGGGGCTGCGCTCCGGCACCTTGCCGACCCATCAGATCGCGGGCTTCGGGGCCGCTGCGGCGTGCTATGCCGACGGTGCGCTAGAGGCCGAGCTCCTGCACCTTGAGGCCTGCCGCGAGGCCTTCCTTCGGGGGCTGGGCGCCTTGCCTGGGGTGCACCCCCTGGGGGCTGGGGCGCCAACCATGCCGGGCATTCTGAATTTGGCCTTCGATGGCGTCGACGGCGAGACCCTGCAAATGGCCGTGGCCAGCGAGCTCGCCTGCTCCAGCGGTTCGGCGTGCAATAGCGTTTCCGTGGAGCCCTCCTTCGTGTTGACGGCCCTGGGCCTGCCCCGCGCCCTGGCCTTTTCGGCCCTACGCTTTTCCTTTGGGCGATTTACCACCGTGGCCGAAGTTGAGGGCGCCGGCGCCTGGCTCGCAGAGCGGGTGGCTTCCTTGCGTTCTCCTGTAGCTGTAAGTTCCTAAAGTCCGTATAATTTTGCGCCACTTTTGAGGGCCAAGGGGGCCCTCATGATTTCCCTTGGAGAGCACCCATGGCCGTTGAGCGCACCCTTTCGATTATCAAGCCCGACGCCGTTGCAAAGAACGCAATCGGCGCTATCTACGCGCGGTTCGAGGAAGCGGGGCTGAAGATCGTGGCTGCCCGCATGATGCACCTGTCCGATGCCCAAGCCGGCGGCTTTTACGCCGAGCACGCCGAGCGCCCCTTCTTCAAGGATCTCGTGGCCTTCATGACCAGCGGTCCCGTGATGGTGCAGGTGCTCGAAGGCGAAGATGCAGTGGCCAAGAATCGCGAACTGATGGGGGCGACCAACCCGAAGGAAGCAGCGCCGGGCACGATCCGCGCGGACTTCGCTGAGTCCATCGATGCCAACGCGGTGCATGGCTCCGACTCCACCACCTCTGCGGCGCGGGAAGTGGCCTACTTCTTCAGCGCCCTGGACGTCTGCGCCCGCGCCTAAGCGGACGCCTTCGGTCATGGCAGAGGGGCTTGCCCTAAGGGATCTCACCGGCGACGCCGCAGCGGCGCCGGTGGCGCTCCTGGGCATGAGCAAGGCGTCTTTGGAGGCCTACTTTGCCCGCCTTGGGGAGAAGCCCTTCCGCGCGGTGCAGGTGATGAAATGGCTCCATCACCGAGACGCGGATGATTTCGCCACCATGACCGATCTCTCCCGGGCCCTCCGGGCGCGGCTCGAGGCGGAGGCCACCCTGGCCATGCCCGAGGTGGTGCAGGATCACCAATCGCAGGACGGGACGCGGAAGTGGCTCTTCGCCCTGGCTGACGGCCAGCGCATCGAAACGGTGTTCATCCCAGAAAAAGACCGGGGCACGCTGTGCATTTCCTCCCAGGTGGGCTGCGCTCTTGATTGCAGCTTCTGCGCCACAGGCAAGCAAGGCTTTAATCGCAATTTGACGTCGGCAGAGATCGTTTCCCAGGTTCGCTTGGCGCGCCGCGCCCTTCAGGACACGGATTTCGGTCGCCCCAAGTCCATCACGAACGTTGTGCTCATGGGCATGGGGGAGCCGCTCCTCAACTTCGAGCCCGTGCTCGAAGCCATTTCCGTGCTCCTTGATGATTTGGGCTATGGCATTTCCAAGCGCCGCCTGACCCTATCCACGGCGGGGGTGGTGCCCGCCATTCGCGCCCTGGCGGGACGCACGGACGTCGCCCTCGCCATCTCCCTCCATGCGCCCACGGACGAACTCCGGGATCAGCTCGTTCCCATCAACCGCCGCTATCCCATCGCCGAGCTGCTCGATGCTTGCGAGGCCTACCTCGAAAAGCTTGGGGAATGGCGAAGCATTACGGTGGAGTACACGCTCCTCGCGGGGGTGAACGACCGCCCGGAAGACGCGGAAGCGCTCGTCGCCTGCCTGGCGCGGCTTCGGGAACGGGTGAAACTCAATCTGATTCCCTTCAACCCCTTCCCAGGGTCAGGCTATGCGCGCCCTGCGCCGCAGGACGTGCGGCGCTTCCAGGAGCGCATGATGGCGGCGAATTACGCCACCATGGTGCGCACCACCCGAGGTGACGATATCGACGCCGCCTGCGGTCAGCTGGCCGGGGCCTTTGACGACCGGACCAAACGGCGCACGCGCTACTTGGCGCGGCTCCGGGATCACGGGGAGATCATCCATGGGCAGTCCGGGCGCTAGGCGCCTTGCTGCGCTCCTCCTCACCCTAGGGCTTTGGGGGTGCCAGGGAGCGCCGTCGCAGGAACAGGCGGCGCGCTTCGACGCTTATATGGCCCTGGCGGAGGGCTACGCCGACGCCGGGGACTTCGACCGGGCGCGTCGCCCCCTCGCCTCAGCCCTCGATATCAACGATCGCGCCTGGCGTCCCCACCTTATCCTGGCCCGGATCTATGATGCGGAGGGGGAACCGGACCTAGCGGAGGCGGCTTTTCGCCGGGCCCGGCGCTACGGCGGGGAGCAAGCCGAGGTCCACAACGATTACGGCGTGTTTCTCTATGGCCAGGGGCGCTTTGCGGAGGCCGTGGGGGCCCTCCGTCGAGCTGCGGAGGACGCCGATTTTCCTGCCCGCGCCGTGGCCTTCGAGAATCTAGGGCAAGCCTTGGATGCTGCAGAGGCTCCGGAGGCCGCCCGGGACGCCTTTCAGCGCGCCCTGGCCCTCGCGCCTTGCGCCCAGCGGCCCCTGCTGGCCCTTACCCGCTGGTACCTCACGGAAGGGGATGTTCCTCGGGCCCGAAGCCTTGCGGAGCGCTTTGCGCGCTGCGCTCCGGATAATGAGGAAAGCCTGACCCTCGCCCTAGCCATTGCGCGGCGCCTTGGGGACCCGGACGCGGAGGCGGAGGCCTCCCGGCGCCTCGAGGCGCTAGGAACCTCGGCGCCGTGAGCGATGAGGGGCAGCGCCTCGGCCCTGGCGCTTTGCTGGCGCGCGTGCGCGTGGAGCGCGGCCTCACCCCCGAGGACCTGGCCCAAACCTTAAACCTATCCCTCGCGACCCTGCGGGCCCTTGAGGCAGATGATTGGTCTCGCCTTCCCAGTCCAATCTTTGTGCGGGGCTATCTTCGCGCCTATGCGCGCCTGTTGCTGGTGCCTTCGGCGCCGGTGCTGGCGGCCTTTGATCAGCAGCTGGCGGAGGCGGGGCTTGCTGCCGAGGGCGTAGCCTTGCCACGGCTTCCGCTCCAGCGGGGGCTTCGGGCCTCGCTCCTGCGCGGCATGTCTCAGAACCCTGGATGGGTCATGGCAAGCTTCTCTGCCCTTGGGGCCCTGCTCCTCGGGGGGATGGTGCTGGGGGCTGGGCAGCAGCTGGATGCTGCAGAGGGGACGCCCGAGCCCCTCCTGGCTGCCGTTCCCCTGGCGCTGGCCCCCACGGGCGCGGCCCCCGAGCCCGAGGCCCGGGTGGGCGCCGATGGCAAGCCTGAGCTGTGGGTCGGCGTTGAAGGCTCGCGTCTCGAATTGGCCTATGCGTCCGAGAGCTGGACCGAAGTTCGGGATGGCGCGGACCGCTTGCTCTACCAGGGGGCACCGACGCCCGGCACCCGGCTCGTGGTGCAGGGGGAGGGGCCCTTTGCGCTGCTCCTAGGCTATGCCCCCGGAGTGCGCGTAAGCTATAACCAAATGGATGTGCCCCTGCGGCCCCATACGCGCAACGACATCGCGCAGCTGGTGCTGGGTCGCTAGGCCTGGGAGGACGGTATGAACCTTGGAAGCCCGATTAAGCGTCGGCCGACGCGCCAGATCCACGTAGGTTCGGTCCCCGTGGGCGGCGATGCCCCCATTGCGGTGCAAAGCATGACCAACACGGAAACCACGGACGTGGATGCGACCGTGGCGCAAATCGAAAAGCTGGAGGCCGCGGGCGCTGATATCGTCCGTGTCTCTGCGCCAAGCCTCGAAGCGGCGGAGGCCTTTGGGCAAATCCGCAAGCGGGTGCACGTCCCCCTGGTGGCGGATATCCACTACGACTACCGTATTGCCTTGAAGGTGATCGAGTACGGCGTCGATTGCGTACGCATCAACCCGGGCAATATCGGCTCCGACGATCGGGTGCGCTCCGTGGTTTCGGCGTGCCGGGATAACGGCGTTCCCATTCGCATCGGCGTGAATGCGGGCTCCCTCGGCAAGCGCCTCTTGAAGAAGTACGACAACGAACCCTGCGCTGAGGCCATGGTGGAATCGGCGATGCACCACATCGACATTCTTGATCGCCTCGACTTCCAGGATTTCAAGATTAGCCTGAAGGCCTCCGATATCTTCATGACCGTGGAGGCCTATCGGGCACTGGCGACCCAAATCGATAACCCCTTCCACCTGGGTATCACGGAGGCCGGGGGGCTGCGCAGCGGAACCGTGAAGTCCGCCATTGGCCTGGGCATGCTCCTGATGGACGGCATCGGCGATACGCTCCGCGTATCCCTGGCCGCTGACCCGGTGGAGGAGGTCAAGGTGGGCTTTGACATCCTAAAATCCCTGCGCCTGCGAACCCGGGGCATTAACTTCGTCGCCTGCCCCAGCTGCTCGCGGCAGAACTTTGACGTTATCGGCACGATGAATGAGCTTGAGCGCCGCCTCGAGGACGTCACCGTGCCCCTCGACGTGGCCGTGATCGGCTGCGTGGTGAATGGTCCGGGGGAAGCGCTCAAGGCGGACCTTGGGGTGACAGGGTCGAATCACCAGAGCGTGCTCTATCGAGAAGGTAAGCCTTCCGAGCGCCTGGATAACGAAAGCATCGCCGATCACCTCGAACGGGTGATTCGGGCGCGCATAGAGGATAAGGTGCGCGCCGAGGAAGCGCAGGCCGCTTCCCTGATCGCTCGCGGTTAGCCCCGGTGCGCCATTGCCTGGGGCGCACCTTTTTAGAAAGACAGCTCATGGCCAAAATCCAATCTATCCGGGGCATGCCCGATGTCCTGCCCGACGCCAGCGCTATGCGCCTTTGGGTCGAAGATCGACTGAAGGCGGTGCTGGCCCGCTACGGTTACGCGCACGTTCGCATGCCCCTCGTGGAGGCGACGGCGCTGTTTGCCCGGGGCGTAGGGGACGGCACGGATATCGTTGAGAAGGAGATGTATACCTTCGAAGATCGGAGCGGCGAGTCCCTCACCCTTCGCCCGGAAGGAACCGCGGGCTGCGTCCGCCTCTGCGAGGAGCACGGCCTGCTCTATAACCAAACGCAGCGCCTTTGGTATCAGGGCCCCATGTTCCGCTACGAGCGCCCCCAGAAGGGGCGTTACCGACAGTTTGAGCAGCTGGGGGTGGAGTGCTTCGGCTTTGCCGGCCCCGCCATCGATGCAGAACTCCTAGGCCTGTGCGCCGACTTCTGGAGCGAGCTGGGGGTTCAGGACGCCCTCACCTTGGAGCTCAATACGCTCGGCTCGCCAGAGTCCCGGGCCGCCTACCGGGACGCGCTTTTGGCCTACCTTCGGCCCTTGGCGGACCAGCTTGACGAGGACAGCCAGCGCCGGCTCGAACGTAACCCGCTACGCATCCTTGACTCCAAGGTTCCGGAAACCCAGGCGCTCCTCGCTGCTGCGCCGGACCTTGCGGCCTGTCTCGATGAGGCCTCCCAGACCCATTTTGACGATCTGCGCCGCTATTTGGATGCGCTGGCCATTCCCCATGTGGTGAATCCACGCATTGTTCGCGGCCTCGACTACTACACCCATACGGTCTTCGAGTGGACCACCACGGCCCTGGGCGCGCAGGGGACGGTGTGCGGCGGGGGGCGCTATGATGGCCTCGTAGAGCGGCTCGGGGGACGGCCCACCCCGGGCATCGGTTTTGCCATGGGGCTGGAGCGGCTGACCCTGCTGGTGGAAGCCCTCGGAGCAGCCCCCGCGGAGGCGGCGCCCCTCGATGTTTATGTGCTGGCCCTGGAGGAAGCGCACAGCGCAGAAGCGCTGGCCCTCGGGCAGCGCCTTCGCCAAGCGCTCCCGGCGCTCACGGTTCAGGTGCACTGCAGCGGGGGCAAGGCGAAGGCGCGGTTCAAGAAGGCCGACGCCAGCGGCGCGCGCTATGCGCTGATTCTGGGGGAAAGGGAAATCGCCGAGGGCACGGTAGCCCTTAAGCCCCTTCGCGAGGGGGATGCGGGGCAGACCACCTGGACCCTGCCGGCGCTGGTAGACCATTGGCGCGAGGGCTTGCCTTCGCCAAGTAGTACGGACGTAGCGACAAGGAGATAGGCGCGGTGACCGATGTAGAGAGCGACGAGGAACTCGTCGAACTGATTCAGCGCACCTGGGCGCGCTATGGCGTTTCCCTTGTGGTGGGCGTGGTGCTTGCCCTGGGTGGCGTGCTGGGCTGGCGCAGCTACGAGGCCCATGAGGTGGAGACCGCCGAGGCGGCGTCCACGGCCTTCTATCGCTATCAGCAGGCCCGGGCCGAAGGCCGGGAAGCGGACGCTGCGGTGGAGGCCGCGCGCTTGACGGAAGCCCATGGGGATACGGCCTATGCCCTCTTCCTCGCCCTGGGCAACGCCCGGGATGCGGTGGAAGCGGGAGATTTGACCGCAGCGAAGGCGGCGTTAGAGACGGGGCTGGCGCTTGCGCCGACGGAGGCGCTGAAGGATGTGGTTCGCCTCCGGCTGGCACGGCTGGCCCTCGCCGGAGAGGAGGGGGGTAAAGCGGCCCTTCGCCACTTGGAAGCGATTCGCCAGGGCGAGAGCATGGCCGGCGTCGCGGAGCTTCGCGGGGATGCGCTGGCGAGCCTGGGGGCCTTTGCGGAAGCCCGAGCGGCCTACGCCGCGGCTCTAGCAGCGGGGGAGGGGGCCTTGCCCATCGTCTCCATGAAACTGGATGCGCTGCCCGCGGAAGACGCCGGTGTCGCGGCGGCGACGGAAGACGATCCCTCGTGACCTTAATGCGAAAGCGCCTTGTACGAGCAGGAATCATCGCCCTGACCCTCGGGGCCCTTGGGGGCTGCAGCTGGTTTGAAAGCGACAAGAACCCGGACCTAGAACCCATGCCTCTCATGGTTTTTGAGCCTGAGGGGGAGCTTCGGGAGCTGTGGTCCGTGCAGGTGGGGGAGGGGCAGGGGAAGCGCTACACGCGGCTGCGCCCGGCGCTGGTCGATGACACGCTGTTCGTCGCCGATGTCTACGGTTTGGTAGAAGCGCGGGCGCTGAGTGATGGCGAACTGCGCTGGCGTGCCCGCATCGGGGTGCCCAATGGCAATTGGGCGTCGAAGCTGAATTTCTTGGCGCGGGATAATGACAACGGCAGCTTCGTCACCGGCGGCGTGGGCGCAGATGCCTATACCGTGCTTCTCGGTACGCGAGACGGCGTGGTCCATGCGCTTCGCGCCGACGACGGGGAACCGCTCTGGACCGCGCAGCTGTCTTCGGAAATTTTGAGCCCCCCGGCGGTGAGCCGGGACCTCGTACTGGTGCTTACGAGCGATGGCCGGTTGACGGCGCTGAATCGCTCCGACGGGACTCGCCTTTGGTCCTATGACACCCAAGTGCCCGTGTTGACGCTGCGCGGAGGCAGTGCGCCTCTCCTTAGCGGCGGCTTTGCCCTCGGTGGCTTCGCGAGCGGACGTCTCGTCACCCTGCGGGCCAGCAATGGGCAAGTGCTTTGGGAGAACGCCGTAGGCTTACCTGCGGGGCGGAGCGAACTCGAGCGCATCGCCGACGTGGACTCCACGCCCCTCCTCAAGGGTGGCGTGGTGTTTGTGGTGGGCTATCAGGGCGCGGTGAAGGCGCTTCGCCTCCAGGATGGGCAAGTCCTCTGGGAGCGCCCGCTCTCGAGCTATGGCGCCCTGGCAGAGGGCTACGGCGCGGTGTTCGTCACCGACGATGCGGGATCTATTTTTGCCCTCGATCAGAACGACGGCGTGGTGAGCTGGCAGCAGCCTGGCCTTGCCCGCCGGGGCGTGACGGGGCCGGCGGTGGCCGGGGCGAATCTCCTGGTCGCCGATGAGGAGGGCTACGTGCACCTCTTCGCGCAGGCAGACGGTCGCCCTCTGGCGCGGCGCCGCGTCGATCGCAAGGGCGTGCGCCTTGCGCCCCTGGGCGACGGCGACGTGTTCTACGTATACAGCAACCGTGGGCGCCTCCAGGCCCTGCGCTTCGAAGCCTCACCGTGAGCCCCCGTCCATGACCGGCACCCTGGCCCTCGTGGGCCGCCCCAACGTGGGGAAATCGACGTTATTTAACCGCCTGACCCGAAGCCGAGACGCGCTCGTAGCCGACTTGCCCGGGCTCACCCGGGATCGCCAATACGGCACGGCGCAGCTGGCGGGACGCCGCCTGGTCCTCATCGATACCGGGGGCCTGTCCGGGGAAGAGGTGGGCATCGATAGCGCCATGGCCCAGCAAACGCTGCAGGCCGTGGAAGAGGCGGACCGGGTGCTGTTTTTGGTGGATGGGCGTGCGGGCCTGACCGCCGGCGATGAGCTGATCGCGGAACAGCTTCGGCGCATGGGTCGGGAAGCGCACCTCGTCGTCAACAAGGTGGATGGGGTCGGCGACGATGCGGCCCTGGCGGAATTCGCGAGCCTCGGCTTCGGCGAACCCCTACCCATTTCCGCGGCCCATGGCCGGGGCTTACGCGCTCTGGAAGACACTGTTGGTAACCTGTTTCCCGAGGCGCTGACGGAAGAGGAAGAGGCGGCCCGGGGGCTTGTGGTCAGCGTGGTGGGCCGTCCCAACGTCGGTAAGTCGACGCTCATCAATCGCATGCTCGGGGAGGAGCGGGTGGTGGTCTTCGACCAGGCCGGCACCACCCGGGATAGCATTTTCATTCCCTACGAGCGCGATGGTCAGCGCTACACCCTGGTCGATACGGCGGGCGTTCGGCGTCGCGGTAAGGTGAGCGACACGGTCGAAAAGTTCAGCATCGTGAAAACGCTGGCGGCAATTGATGCCGCGGGCGTGGTGGTGCTGCTCATCGATGCTCGGGAAGGGCTGGTAGAGCAGGATCTGCACCTGCTCGGGACGGTGCTCGAATATGGCCGGGCGGTGGTGCTGGCCGTCAACAAGTGGGACGGCATGACCCCCGATGACCGCGCCCGGGTGAAAGATACCCTGGGGCGCCGGCTGAACTTCATTCCCTGGCTACGGATCCACTTCATCTCCGCCAAGCACGGCACGGGGGTGGGAACGCTCTATGGCGCCGTGGCCGAGGCCTGGGACAGCGCCATGCGCAAGATGCCCACGCCGAAGCTGACCGCAGTGCTGGAAAGCGCCGTGCAGGAGCACGCGCCGCCGCTGCACCAGGGCCGGCGGATCAAGCTGCGCTACGCACACCAGGGGGGGCACCGGCCGCCGCGGATTATCATCCACGGCAACCAAACGGAGCATCTGCCTCAGGCCTACATCCGCTTTCTGGAAAAGCGCTTTCGGGAGCACTTTAAGCTGGTGGGAACGCCCTTGGTCGTAGGCTTTAAGGGATCCGAGAACCCCTTCGCGGGGCGTCGTAACACGCTGACCCCCCGGCAGCAGCGCAAGCGTCAGCGGCTGATGAAGCACATCAAGAAGAGCAAGCGCTAACCGTCACACCCCCTTCATAGAACTGTCAGCTAACTGTAAGCGAACGATCACGAGATTTTCACCTCGGCGCTCCAAGGTGGCGGGCGATCTCTGCCTACCCATCCGAAGGAGCCCTTATGAATTTCAGAATGAAAGGCCTCGCGGCCGCCATGGTCTGTGCCAGCTTCGTCCTGGCCGGCTGTGAAGGGGATGATGGCACCCCCGGTGCGACCGGTCCCGCAGGGGCCACCGGCGCAACAGGCGCCGCCGGCGCCGATGGGGTGGACGCTTCCCGCACCGCCATTTCCCTCTCTTTCCTGGGTCGCGGCTTTAACCCCGACGCGGCTTTTGATGGCTCCGCGGCAGAGATCGTCGATTTCGATCCCGCCACGGGACAAGCCTTTGTGGTGAATGCGCAAGCTGGCGGCGTAGACATCTATAGTTTGGCTGCGCCGGCGACCCCCACCTTCGTCGAAGAACTTGATGTCGCCGCTGACGTCGCTGCGGCCATCGACGGCATTGCGGCCGCAGATCTTGGCGCCGTCAACAGCGTCGCGATTCATAGCGCCAGCAACACCATGGCTGTGGCCATTGCCGCCGAGCCCGAAACCGATAACGGCTACGTCGCTTTCTATCAAACGTCCGACAGCACCTTCCTCTCCGCGGTCGAAGTGGGCGCGCTGCCCGACTCCGTGGCGATTTCTCCCGATGGCAACACGGTGGTGGTGGCCAATGAGGGGCAGCCGAGCGGCGATTACGCGATCGATCCTGCTGGGTCCATCAGTGTCATCGATATTTCCGCTGGGGCGTCCACCGTGGCCGCAGCCAACGTGACCTCCGTGACCTTCGATGGCCTTGTGGCTGCCGATCTCCCTGGCGTCCGGATCTCGGGCCCCGGTGGAGACATCGCCGCAGCCCTTGAGCCGGAATATGTGGCCATTAGCGACGATAGCGCGACGGCCTATGTCTCCCTGCAGGAAAACAACGCCATCGTCGAGGTGGACCTCGCGACGGGCACCCTGACGGATGTCTGGGCCCTGGGTTTCAAGGATCACCGCAATCCCGGCAACGAGCTGGATGTCAGCAACCGCGACGACGTCATCAATATTCGTAACTGGCCCGTCTATGGCGTCTACATGCCCGATGGAATCGCCACCTACACGGTCAATGGCGTGCCCTACGTGGTGACCGCCAATGAGGGGGATTCCCGGGATTATGCGGCGCACGTGGACGAGCTGCGGATCAAGGACATCACCGATAACGGCACCAATAGCATCGATCTGCCGCTCGCAGACGTGCTGAGCTTCGGCGCCGACTACGACCAAGACGGGGATGTGGATTCCATTGATTTTCTAGAAGACGAAGCCCTCGGTCGCCTGAAGATCATCACCGACCTTGGGGTGACGGGTGCGAACTGCGACGCCACCGGCACGGAGCCGCAGAACTGCGCCTACGAGGCGCTCTACGCCTTTGGGGCCCGCTCCTTCTCCATCTTCAACGCCGAGTCCCAAGCGCTGGTGTTTGATTCCGGGAATGACTTCGAGCGCATCACCGCTGAGCGTAACCCTGCAGGCTTCAACGCCAGCAACGACGAAAATGACGGCGATGCACGATCCGACGATAAGGGCCCGGAGCCGGAAGGGGTGGAGCTGGCGGTTATCGATGGCCGCACCTATGCCTTCATCAATCTCGAGCGGGTCGGTGGCGTCATGGTCTACGACATCACGGAGCCGGAGCGTGCGGAGTTCGTTCAGTACGTGAACGATCGGGATTTCACCCTAGCCAACGCCGATCTTGATGCAGGCGTCACGGACCTGGGGCCGGAGATCACGCACTTTGTGTCCGCTGAGGACAGCCCCTCGGGCAACGCGCTGCTCCTCGTGAGCAACGAGGTCAGCGGCACGCTGGCGGTCTACCAGATCGACGTGCGTAGCATTTCCAACTAAATCCCTCGCAGGGACCAGGGCCCCGGCCGCGTCAGCGCCCGGGGCCTTTTTTATGGCTTGGAGGGGTTTACGGGCCCCTCCGTAATCACCGCAAGGGTTCCCCCGGCGAGGGTCGCCTGGAGCCGGGTGCCCGGCGCAACGGCATCCGGGCTTTTGATGACCATTCCAAAGCGCTTTTCCGCTTCCGGCTCGGTGGTGAGTACGGCGTAACCCCGCGCCACCGTGCCTAGGGGGCTTTGGAGGTGTAGTCCCTGGGCGGCCAAGGCCAAGCGCTGAGCCAGCCGCTCCTGGCGGTGGGCAAGGGCGTCGCGCAGGGCCGTCTCTGCCTGGGCGATCTGCTGGTGGTGCGCGGCGACGGGGCCTAGGGGCGAGGCCCGACGCAGTCGTTGGGTCAGGGCGCTGGTGCGATCCTTGGCACGGGCAAGCCGCTGCACGGGAGAGGCGGCCCGCAGCCGCTGCTCAAGGCCGGTAAGCTGTTGCCGGCGGCTTTGCTGCCCGTAGCGCAGGGCGCTGTGGAGTTGCCCGTCCAGGCCATCTAAGCGCTGCGCCAAATGATTCAGGCGGGGCCGAGGATCCTGAAGGCGGCCGCGAAGGTGGCGTAGGCGCTCGCGCTCCTGCTGGAAAGCGAGGCGAAGGCTCCGGCGCAGGCGGCCGGTCTGGCGGGCCACGCTATGGGCAAGGGCTTCCCGATCCGGGGTCGCCAGTTCCGCCGCCGCCGAGGGCGTCGGGGCTCGCAGGTCAGCCACAAAGTCCGCGATGCTGACGTCGCTTTCATGGCCGACGGCGGCCACCACGGGGCGAGGGCAGGCGACGATGGCCCGGGCGACCCGCTCGTCATTGAAAGCCCATAGGTCCTCGAGGCTGCCGCCACCGCGTCCCGTAATGACCAGATCCGGCGCGCCGGTGGGATCGTCTTCGCACCAGCGCCGAAGGCGATCAAAGGCGGCAACGATCTCCCCCGGGGCCCGCTCCCCCTGCACCGCCGTGGGCAAGAGGGTGAGCTGGGCGGCGGGCCAGCGTCGCCCCAGCACGGTGAAGAGATCCTGGATCGCGGCGCCGGTCGCCGAGGTGATCAGGGCGATGTGCCGAGGCAGGGCGGGAAGGGGGCGCTTGCGCTCGGTGGCAAAGAGGCCCTCGGCTTCGAGCTGCTTCCGCAGCGCCTCATAGGCGAGGCGCAGGGCGCCTTCCCCGGCCGGCTCGAGGCTATCGACGATAAGCTGGAATTCGCCCCGGTCAGGGTAGAGGCTCACTCGGGCTCGAAGCTGTACCTGGAGCCCATTGCGGACCTCGCAACGCACCCGCGCGTTACGCCCTCGGAACATGGCGCAGCGCACCTGGGCCTTGGCGTCCTTCAGCGTGAAGTACCAGTGGCCCGAGGCAGGGCGGGAGAAGTTTGAGATCTCCCCCTCGATCTGAATCAAGCCAAATTGGTTCTCCAGCGCAACCTGCACCTCGTGGTTCAGGCGGCTGGGGGTGTAGGGTGTTTGGGGGGGCGCGGCTATGCTCATGTTGCCCATGCTAGCACCCTTCCCGCGCGTCCTCGGAAGGCGCTCTTTGCGTTGACTTTTTTGCCTTCCAAGGCCCGTCGGCGTAGCATTGCGCGCTTACCTTTTTGGGGGCCTCGCGATGCTTCGAATTGCCCACGACGCGCTCACCTTTGACGACGTTTTGCTCCTGCCTGCCTTCTCTGATGTACTGCCCTCGCAGGTAGATCTAACGACGCAGTTGACGCGCAATATCCGCCTCAACATTCCCCTCCTTTCCGCCGCCATGGACACGGTGACGGAAGCCCGCCTGGCCATTGCCATGGCTCAGGAAGGGGGCATCGGCATCATTCATAAGAACATGCCCATCGAACGCCAGGCCCGGGAAGTGCGCCTGGTGAAGAAGTTCGAGAGCGGCGTGATCCGCGACCCCATCACCATCGCTCCGGAAGCGACGGTGCGTCAGCTTCTTGAGCTGACTCGGGAACACGCCATTTCCGGCGTGCCCGTGGTGCGCGGCAGTGATCTGCTCGGCATCGTGACCTCCCGGGACGTGCGCTTCGAGCCCGACCTCGAAACCAAGGTCAGCGAGATCATGACCCCGAAGGAAAAGCTCGTAACGGTGCCGGAGGATGCGGCGGAGGATGTGGTGCGCGATCTGCTCCATCGCCATCGTATCGAGAAGGTTCTGGTCACCAACGACGCCTTCGAGCTGCGCGGCCTGATCACGGTGAAGGACATCAATAAGGCGCAGATGTATCCCCGGGCTTGCAAGGATAGCCAGGGGCGCCTGCGCGTCGGCGCCAGCGTGGGCACCTCCGCGGAAACGGAAGCGCGGGTTGCCGCGCTGGTGGAAGCGGGCGTGGATATCATCGTGGTGGATACGGCCCACGGCCATTCCAAGGGTGTACTCGACCGGGTGCGCTGGCTGAAGGCCACCTATCCCCAGCTAGACGTGATTGGCGGAAACATCGCCACTGCGGATGCCGCCCGGGCGCTGGTGGACGCCGGCGCTGATGCCGTGAAGGTGGGCATTGGCCCGGGTTCCATCTGCACCACCCGCATCGTGACGGGCATTGGCGTGCCGCAGGTGACGGCCGTGGCGAACGTGGCCGCGGCGCTGGCGGACACGGATGTGTCTGTGATCGCCGATGGCGGCGTGCGCTATTCCGGAGACCTGGCCAAGGCCATTGTCGCTGGCGCTCATGCGGTGATGGTGGGCAGCCTCTTTGCCGGCACCGACGAAGCCCCCGGGGAAGTGGAGCTGTATCAAGGCCGGACCTACAAGGCCTATCGAGGCATGGGGTCCCTCGGCGCCATGGATCAGGCCCACGGCTCCTCGGATCGCTACTTTCAGGGCACGGAGCGGGACGCGTCAAAGCTGGTGCCGGAGGGCATTGAGGGCCGCGTGCCCTACAAGGGCGCCATGGGCAGCATTGTGCATCAGCTTATGGGGGGGCTTCGGGCCTCCATGGGGTACACCGGATCTCCCGATACGAACACCATGCGCACCCGGCCCCAGTTCGTGCAGGTGACCTCAGCGAGCATGGCGGAAAGCCACGTGCACGGGGTGAGCATTACCAAGGAAGCACCGAACTACCCGACCCGCTAGGGCTAAACGAGAGCCGCCATGAGCCACGACATTCACCAGGAACGGATTCTGGTCCTCGACTTTGGATCTCAGTACACCCAGCTCATCGCGCGCCGGGTGCGGGAGCTCGGGGTCTTTTGCGAAATCCTGCCCTTTGATGTTCCCGAGGCGGAAATCGTCAACCGGGCGCCGCGCGGCATCATCCTCTCCGGGGGGCCGGAAAGCGTGACCCTGGAGGAAACGCCTCGGGCGCCGAGCGTCGTTTTTGAGCTGGGCGTGCCTGTGCTGGGCATTTGCTACGGCATGCAAACCATGGCGCTTCAGCTGGGCGGCGCGGTGGAGCCCTCGGACGAGCGCGAGTTTGGCCACGCCCGGGTGACGCGGATCGCGGCGGATGCCTTTCTCGGCGATCCCGTGGACCACGGGGATGCGGAGTACGACGTGTGGATGAGCCATGGGGACCGGGTATCCGCTCTGCCTCCGGGCTTCCAGCACAGTGGTCAGTCGCCCAATGCGCCCATTGCCGCCATGGCCGACCCGACGCGCCATTTTTACGGCGTGCAGTTCCACCCCGAGGTCACCCACACGAAGCAGGGGCAGGCCATGCTTCGTCGCTTCCTCCGGGATCTCTGCGGCTGCCAGGCGCTCTGGACTGCGGCCAACATCGTGGACGATGCCATCGACACGGTGCGGCGCCAGGTGGGGTCGGGCAAGGTGCTACTCGGCCTGTCCGGGGGCGTCGATTCCTCCGTGGTGGCGGCCCTGCTGCATCGCGCGATCGGCGACCAGCTGGTTTGCGTGTTCGTGGACAACGGTTTGCTTCGCCTGAAGGAAGGGGATGAGGTTATGGAGGCCTTCCGCCAGGCCGCAGACGACAGCCTCGCCCTGAACATCCTCCGCGTGGATGCGGAGGATGAGTTCCTGGGCAAGCTGGCTGGGGAAAGTGACCCGGAGCGCAAGCGCAAGATCATCGGCGAAACCTTTATCGAAGTGTTCGAGCGGGAAGCAGCTAAGCTTGAGGGTGTGGCCTACCTTGCCCAGGGGACGATCTACCCCGACGTGATCGAGTCCGCGGCCTCCAAGTTCGGCAAAGCCCATGTCATCAAGTCTCACCACAACGTGGGCGGCCTGCCCGAGCGCATGAAGCTTGAGCTGGTGGAGCCCCTGCGGGAGCTGTTCAAGGATGAGGTTCGGCGGATTGGCCTGGCCTTGGGCCTGCCCGAGCGCCTCATCTTCCGCCATCCCTTCCCTGGCCCTGGCCTGGGCGTGCGCATCCTCGGGGAGATCAAAAAGCCCTACGCCGATTTGCTGCGGGAAGCGGACGCGATCTTTATCGAAGAGCTCCGCGCCGCGGGATGGTACGAAAAGGTCAGCCAGGCCTTTACCGTATTTATGCCCGTGAAATCCGTGGGCGTGGTGGGCGATGCGCGGCGCTATGAGTACGTGGTCGCCCTGCGGGCCGTGGAAACCATCGATTTCATGACGGCCCGCTGGGCCCATTTGCCCTACGAGCTCCTAGAGACCGTCTCCAATCGCATCATCAATGAGATCTCCGGTATCTCTCGCGTCACCTATGACGTGAGCTCGAAGCCCCCCGCCACCATTGAGTGGGAGTAGGCTTAGCCCTCGGGCAAGGCGAACAACGCTTCCACCGTGCACCCTAGGGTCCTGGCAATTTTAAGCGCTAGGACCGTGGAGGGGATGTAGACCCCGTTTTCGATGGCATTGATGCTTTTACGTGAGACGTCCGCCGCCTCCGACAGCGCTTGCTGGGTGAGGCCGGCGGCCTTTCGCCGTGCCTCCAGGGTGTTTAAGAGCTTCGCATGGTGCCGTCCCAAGGCTACGGCTCCTCGTAGCGTTCCACGGCGCTGGTAAGTTCCGCGCCGGTGTTGGGGAAGAGGGTGCCGGCGACGAAGGTGCCGATGCCGATGGTCCCCACCAGTAGGCCTGCCCCCTTGAGCAGAGGCCCGAGGGCGGTGGCGCCGAGAAGGTAGAGCCCGATGCCGACGGATAGGGTGATCACGCCGCCTCGGCGATAGTCGATGGGCTCGCCCTTGCGCTCCTCGAACAATCGCAGCAGCTCCTCGACCTTCCGCGGATCATCGAGGTGCTTGGCAATCTCCAGTGCGGTTTCCCGCTTTCCCTTTCCTTCGTAGTACTGCCAGATAAAGACGGCGGCGGGGATGATGATGCCCGTCAGCATGCCCGCAAGCGGAATCCATTCGCCCATGAATTGATCTCCTGAAAATGTAACGCAAACCTCTCATTTCGATAATGAGAAGTCAAGGTTACATTTTGCCCTGTCCTGCCTCGAAGGCGTTGGTGGGGGGGAGGACCGGTGGTAGCTTGGACAAGAAACGCGGGATTCTGCGACGCGTAGAGGGAGCACACCGCATGGCGGCCACGGGCTTGCTGGCACTGCTGGATGACATCACCACGCTGTTGGACGACGTTGCGGTCTACTCCAAGGTGGCCGTCAAGAAGAGCGCCGGGGTGCTCGGTGACGATCTGGCCTTAAACGCGGAGCAGGTCAGCGGCGTCGATGCGCGCCGGGAGCTGCCCGTGGTCTGGGCTGTGGCCCGGGGATCCTTCCTCAATAAGCTCATCCTGGTGCCCCTGGCGCTGTTGCTCAGCGCCTTTCTGCCAATGCTGGTGACGCCCCTCCTGATGCTTGGGGGGCTATTCCTCTGCTATGAGGGCGCAGGCAAGCTTGCGAGCCTCTGGGGTAAGGATAGGGAAGCGGAGCAGGGCCATCGCCAGGCCGTGTCTTCTGCTGCGCGGGAGGGCGAGGCAGCGCTGCTCGCGGCGGAAAGAGCTCAGATTCGCGGTGCCATCCGCACGGACTTCATCCTTTCGGCGGAAATCGTCGTCATCGTGCTGGGAACGGTTCAGGCCCTGCCCCTCGTGCCCCGCGCCGTCACCCTCTCGCTGGTGGCCATCGCGGCGACCGTTGGCGTTTACGGCTTGGTGGCCGCCATCCTGAAGCTCGATGATTTGGGCCTAGCGCTCCTTAAGGCGAAGACCTCCACCCTGGCCCAGGCCCTGGGGCGTACGACCCTGGCTTTTGCCCCCCGGCTCATGCGCGCGCTGTCCGTCGTGGGAACGGCGGCGATGTTTTTGGTCGGGGGCAGCATCTTGCTGCACGGCGTGCCGAGCTTTGCGCATGGGCTTGAGCAGGCCATCGCGAACGTTGGCGCTGGCAGCTTTTGGCTCTCCTTGTTGGTAGAAGGGGCGGCGGGGGTGTTCGCGGGGTTTGTTGTCCTGGGCCTGGGCGGGCTTCTGGGGCGCCTACGGTCCTAGAAGGCCGTGACCCCGGGGAGCCGCTCCCTCATAATCGCCGCCGCACTTGCCAAGGAACTGCCGGCCATGGCCGATGATTTCACTTTGACCGTGACCTGTCCTGCGAGCAGCGGGATTGTGGCCGCGGTAACCACCTACCTCTTCGATCGGGGTTGCTATCTCTCCGAGCTCCATCAGTTTGATGATGAATGCTCCGGCCGGTTCTTCCTTCGCGCCGTGGGACGGGTCACGGAGGGCGACCGTACCCTTGCGACCCTAGAGGCCGATTTTCCGGCGGTCGCCGAGGCTTTCTCCATGGAGTGGGCCTTTCATCGCAACGCTGAGCCCCTGAAGACCCTCATCATGGTAAGCAAGATCGACCACTGTCTGTCCGATCTGCTCTACCGGATTCGAAAGGGGGAGCTGCCCATCGAGGTGACCGCCGTGGTGTCAAACCACCTCACCTGCCGGGGCGACGTCGAGCGGGAAGGGATCCGCTTTATCTACCTACCGGTGACGCCGGAGCGAAAGGCCGCGCAGGAGCACACCCTTAAGGAGATCATTAAGGAGACGGGGACGGAGCTCGTGGTGCTCGCGCGCTACATGCAGATCCTCTCCGACGATCTCTGCGCCTTTCTCTACGGCCGGGCCATCAATATCCATCACTCCTTTCTGCCGGGCTTCAAGGGCGCTAAGCCCTATCATCAAGCTCATGAGCGGGGGGTGAAGCTGATCGGGGCGACGGCGCACTATGTCACGGCGGACCTCGACGAAGGCCCGATTATCGAGCAGGCCGTGCAGCCCGTGGACCACACCTATACGCCGAAGATGCTTGCGACGGCAGGGCGGGATACGGAAACCATGGCCCTCGCCCGGGCGGTCCGCCTGCACGCTGAGCACCGGGTATTCGTTTATGACAATAAAACCGTAGTTTTTCGCTAGGGCGGCTCTGCCAAAACGAGGGGAAGCAAGCAATGACAGCACCGGAATTCATTTCTCTTGAAGACGCCGCGGCCATGAAGACGGGCACGCGCATTACCTTCATTCCCGGGCTCCAGGCGCTCTACGCCGAGGCCCTTAAAAACCTTTGCTACGTAAAGCAGATCCCGATTATCCGGGCCCTCCACCCCATGATGGGTATCGATAGGGCGACGGGGCAGGATCGGCAAGCCCGGCTTTATGAGCTCACGAGCCAAACCAGCCTCCCCACCATGTTTCACAACGAAGAGCGCCCCCGGAACGTGTGGACCGAGCAGCTGGCCCTGGCCGAGGAGATTGGTGCCCCCGGCAGCCCGAAGCTGATTCCTGACGATTTCGCACTGCGGGCGGAGGTTTATGGCCTCTCCGCCATCGTCCTAGCTGAGGATGGACTGGTGTGGAACATGCGGATCCTTAACGATGGCGCGCTGGGCCGGAAGTACGGTTACAGCGAGGCGGCGAGCGCCGCGGCCCCTGGCAAGGTGGCCGCCGTGCTTAAGCTGTTAGATGAGCGTCTTGCGGCACAGGAGGCTCGCGGTTCGGCCTATTTGGTAGGGGATGCGCTCTCCGCGGCGGACATCTATTGGGCCACCATGAGCATGGCGGTGTGCCCCGTGCCCCCTTCGATCATGCCCGTGACGAAGCAAAACCAGGGCATGCTTCAGTTCTTTGAAGCCAATGCCAAGCTGCCTGCGGTGGCCGCGGTAATGTCGCCGCGCATCGAAGCGCATCAGCGCTATATCCTTACCACCTACTGTGAAACCCCCGCGGTGCTTGGAGGCGATCCCTTTTAGCCTCAGCGGGTGGATAACAAAAAGGGGCGCCGCGGCGCCCCTTTTGCTGGGTTGAGGTTAGGCTCAGGTCCCGGTCCAGTTCGGGGCCCGCTTCTCTGCAAAGGCCTTTGGCCCTTCCTTGGCATCGTTGGAGGTGAAGACCTTTTGCTGCCAGGGAATCTGCATTTCCCAGAGCTTGTCTTCCTCGATGCCCATGGCTGCGGAGCGGACGAGGCTCTTCGAGGCCTTTACGGCTAGGGGGGCGTTCTCGGCGATGCGCTCCGCTAGGGTGACGGCTGCGTCCAGGGCCTCGCGCCGAGTGCCGAAACGGGATGTTTCCTTGACTTTATCCAGAATGCCCATGCGGCTGAGCAGACGGGCAACAGGATAGTTCAGCCCGATGACCAGCACATGTCGCCCCGAGTC
>JAURCQ010000089.1 GCA_030828335.1 Gammaproteobacteria bacterium | reverse complement strand
CGGAGGAGGCCCTGAGCGGCCTCGGCGTGCAGACGCAGGACCACGTGCGCCCGCTCGGCCAGCTCTCCGGGGGCCAGCAGACGCGGGTGGCCCTGGCGCGCGTGCTCGTTCGCGAGCCGGACCTCCTGGTGCTCGATGAGCCCACGAACGATCTTGATCTAGAAATGCTGGAGGTCCTTGAGGAGCAGCTTCTGGCCTTCGAGGGCACGCTCATCGTGGTGAGCCACGATCGCGCCTTCCTCGATAACGTGGTCACGAGCGTGCTCGTCTTCGAAGAAAGCGGTGTGCAGGAGTACGTCGGCGGTTACGGGGATTGGACGCGCCGGGGACGCACCCTCCGGGTTGCGGAATCGGGCTTCGCCAGCGAGGCCCCCGCAGCGGAGGCCGCGCCCGCGGTGATGGCGTCGGCAGAGACGCCGGCGGCCCCCAAGGCGCCGCCGAAAGTGCCGGCCAAGCTCAGCTACAAGCTGAAGCGCGAGCTTGAGGCCCTGCCGGAGGAAATCGAACGGCTGGAGGGTGAGGTGGAAGCGCGGCAGGCAGCCGTGAGCGATCCCGACTTCTTCTCTCGTGACCGGGCGGAGGCTGAAGCCGTCCTGGGGGCCTTGGCCCAGCTTCAAGCGACGCTCGAGGCGCGCATCGAGCGCTGGATGGAACTCGAGGCACTGGCTACGGGGGAGGGCTAGGCCCATTTGGTGCTAGGCTCGAGGGCCAAGGGAAAGGAAGCGGAATTCATGGGCCGATACACCTTTATGCGCGGGGCTTGGGCTCTGCTTCTCGCTGGGCTGTTAATCGCGGGCCAAAGCCTTCGCGCAGAGCCGCTGGTCGTGGGGGCGAATATCGGCAACGTGCCCTGGGAGTTCCAGGCCCGCGATGGGCAATACGTGGGCTTTGAGATCGATCTCGCCCGGGCCCTCGCGGAGGCCCTAGGCCGGGAGCTCGAGCTTCGCAACATTCCCTTTAACGGCCTTTTTGCCGCGGTGCAGTCCGGGCGTATCGATGTGGCCGCGTCGTCCATTTCCGTGACGCCCCAGCGCCTGGGCCAAGTGGCCTTTACCCAGCCCTTCTATGACAGCGACCAGTCCCTCACGGTGCTGAAGGCCAGTCCCGTGGAAAGCCTCGAAGATCTAAAGGGCCGGCGGGTGGGCGTGGATACGGGCTCCACCGGGGATATCTGGGCCACGGCGGCCCAGGAGCGCTACGGCATTGGCGCCCTGGCGCGCTACGAGGGCCTGGCGCCGGCCATGCTCGATCTTCAGAGCCGGCGCATCGATGCCTACCTCTCCGATATTCCCTCTCTGTTGTACTACGCCAAGGACAAGCCCTTCCTACGCATCGCCGAGCGCATCGAGACCGGCGAGCGCTACGCCCTCATGCTGGCGAAGGGCAGCGCCGTGCTCGAGCCTCTGGATGCGGCGCTTAGCGAACTGAAGCGCAATGGGACCCTGGCAGCGCTCCACGAAAAATGGTTTGGGCAGGCGCCGGCTGCTGATAGCAGTACGGTCACGGTCCTGCCGCGCCCGCAAGCCCCCTAGCCATGCTCGAAACCTTCTTTAACGGTGAGGTGCTGCTGCGGGCCTGGCCCCTGCTGTGGGAGGGGCTCCTTCTGACCCTTCAGCTGGGGGCCTTGAGCATCGTGCTGGGCTGGCTGGGCGGATTGGCCCTCGCGCTTCTCGGACTCTACGGCCCGGCCCCTCTGCGGATCCTCGTGCGGGCCTATGTGGATGTATTTCGGGCCCTGCCCGTGCTGGTGCTCCTTATTCTGGTCTATTACGCGCTGCCCTTTGTGGGCCTTTCCCTAAGCGCCTTTGCCTCCGCGACCCTGGCGCTGGCGGCGGTTTCTAGCGCCTACACTTCCGAAATCGTGCGCGCTGGCATTGAAGCCGTACCCGAGGGGCAAAGCGAAGCGGGGCGGGTGCTCGGGCTGAGCTTTCCGCAAATTCTACGGCTGATTGTGCTGCCCCAGGCCTTCCGTCTGGTGATTCCGCCCCTAACGGGAAACAGCATTAACGTGCTGAAGGACACGGCCCTGGCCTCCGTGGTCGCCATGCCGGACCTGCTGAAGCAGGCGACCCAGGCTCAGGCCCTCGAGGCCAACCCCACGCCTCTCATCGCTGCGGCTGGGCTCTATCTGCTGATCTTGCTGCCCCTGGTGGCCATGGTGCGCCGGCTAGAACGGCGTCTGGGGCGACCCTCGTGAGCGCCCCGGTGCTCAGCCTCCAGGGCGCCAGGAAAGCCTTTGGCGATGATGAGCTGTTTGCGGAGCTATCCCTTGAGCTTGCGCCCGGGGAGCATCTTTGTCTGCTGGGTCCCTCCGGTGCCGGGAAGTCATCGCTTCTGCGGTGCCTCATGGGTCTGGAGGCTCTGGATGGGGGCACGCTGACCCTCACCGATCCCACCGCAGGCCTGGGCCTTGTTTTCCAGGACTTCCGCCTCTTCCCCCATCTTAATGCCCTCGGCAACGTGACCTTGGCCCTGCGCGCAGCGCAGGGCTTGGGCGCGAAGGACGCGGAGGATCGCGCGCGGGATGCCCTCGCCCAGGTAGGCCTTGAGGCCTTTGCCGGTAAAAAGCCCGGCGCCCTTTCCGGGGGACAGCAGCAGCGGGTCGCCATCGCCCGGGCCCTGGCCCTGAGGCCGGCGGTGTTGCTGTTCGATGAGCCCACCTCGGCCCTGGACCCGGAGCGCACCGCGGGGCTGGGCGCCGTGCTTCGGGGACTGGCCGCGCGCGGGGTGGCGTTGCTGACCGTCACCCACGACCTTGCCTTCGCCGAACACTGGGCCGATGCTGTGGCGCTGCTTCGGGAGGGTCAGCTCACGGCGCCCCTGCCCGCGGCCCGTTTTTTTGGTCCCGAGGCCCCGGCAGGGGTTCGGGCCTTTCTGGCCCCGAGCGCTGCCCCAGAGGAGCCTAGCGAATCATGACCTTTCCCCTTGCCTTTGCCCGTGACGCCTTTTGCGGCCTCGACGACGGCTGGGCCTACTTTGACAACGCCGGCGGCACGCAAATTCTCGAGGCCTCGGTGGAGGCCATGGCTGCCTATCTGCGGCACTCCAATGTCCAAACCGGTGGTACCTATCCCCGGTCCCTGGCCGCTGCCGAGGCCCTGGGGTCCCATCGCGCCGCCCTGGCTCGCCTGATCGGCGCGCCGGAAGCCGAGGAAGTGGTGCTCACGCCCTCCACCACCGGGGGCTTCCAGCTCCTGGCCCGGGCCCTGGCCCCGCAGTTCGCCCCAGGGGATGAGGTGATCCTCACGGTGTTTGATCACGAGTCGAACATTGGTCCCTGGCAGGTGCTGGCGGAGCGGGGGGTGACCTTCCGGTTTTGGGCGCTAGATCCCGAGACCCGGGTGCCGCGTTTGGAGGACCTTGACGCGCTCCTGGGGCCGAAAACGCGCCTGGTCGCCGTTACCTGGGCGTCTAACATCCTGGGGCAGGTGATGCCCCTAGAGGCCATCGGCGAGCGGGTGCAGGGGGCGGGGGCGCAGCTGGCGGTGGACGCCGTGGCCTACGCGCCGCACCGGCGGATCAACGTGGCCCGCCTGCCCATCGATTACCTCGCCTTCTCGCTTTATAAGACCTTCGGCCCCCACCAGGGCGTGCTGTGGGGGCGCCGCGCCCACCTTGAGGCGCTGGCGCCGCAGTATCACCACTTCATCGATGCGGTGCCGAAGAAGCTCGAGCCGGGCAACCCGAATTACGAGCTCGCCGCCGCAGCGGCCGCCATCACCCCCTATCTCGAAGCCCTGGGGCAGCATGCCGCGCCGGGGGTTCAGGACGGCGGCGCCCTCGATGCGGCCTTTGAGGCCATCGCGGCCCATGAAGGGCTTCTGGCGGAGCGCCTCCTCGCCGATCTCCGCCGTCGCCCGGACGTTGACATCGTTGGCAGCACGGATGGCCTGGCCGCGGATCGGCTGCCGATCATCAGCTTCCGCCTTGCGGGCTGGGACGCCGGCGCCGTGGCCCAGGCCGTGGAAGCTGCCCAGGTGGCCGTGCGCTACGGGGACTTCCATGCTCGACGGCTGATTGAGCACCTGGGGCTGGCCGGGGAGGGCGGCGTGGTGCGCGTGTCCTTCGCGCACTACAACACCCTAGAGGAAGTGGACCGATTGATTCAGGCGCTTTCGGAGCATACGCCGCCGAAGGCCGACGCACAGGAAAAAGGAGCCTAGCGATGGCTAAACCCCTAAAGCATTCCGCCGCCTCTCTCGTGGCCGCGGCCCGAGCCCAGATTGAGGAAATCGATAGCGAAGCCGGACAGGCTCTGCTTGAGCGTGACGACGTGCTCATCGTCGATCTTCGCGACGTGCGGGAGCGGCAGCGCGACGGCTTCATTCCCGGGAGCTTCCATTGCCCCCGGGGCATGCTGGAATTCTGGGTAGACCCGGAGAGCCCTTACTTCAAGGAGGCATTCGGGGAAGACAAAACCTTTGTTTTCCACTGCGCTTCGGGCTGGCGCTCCGCCATTTCCACGCAGCTGGTGCAGCACATGGGGCTAGAGAAGGTCGCCCATCTGCGCGACGGCTTTAAGGGCTGGGAAGCCGCGGGCGGGCCCATCGAGAAGGCCCCGCCCCGAACCTAAGCGCAGCGGGTGAAGCGGACTTGGGAGAAGATAAAGCTTTGAGAAAGTAGGAGGGGCTTTGAGATGGTAAAAATGATGGTGATGCAGAGCCTTGCCTGGGCCGCGGCGATTATTGTGGTCGCGCTGCTTGAGGGGCCGCCCATGGCGCCGATTCTGTTGGCCGTGCTGGGGACCCTGGCCCTGGGGCGGCTGCGCTTAGACGCCAAGCGGACGCAACGCTAACCCATGGGTAATCTTGAAGCGCAGCTTGAGGGTTTTGCGGCCGGCGCCCTCTGGTTCTACGGCGCCCTGGTGCTCTTGGAGGCCCTCCTCGAGCTTCGGGGGAATACGCACTTTTACCGCCTGAAGGACACGCTCTGCAGCATCGCGACGGGGCTCGCCTACACCGGGGTGCAGGTGCTCATGAGGGGGGTGTTTTTCGGTGCAATGTTCTTTGCCAGCCAGTTTGCCCCCTGGCAGCTCGAAACCACGCCTCTGACCTTTGTGCTGTGTTACCTGGCGGTCGACTTCGCCTTCTATTGGCACCACCGCGTTCTGCATGAAGTCCGCCTGGGCTGGGCGGCGCACATCGTTCATCACTCAAGCACCCAGTACAACCTGGGGGCCACGGCGTTGCGCCAGTCCGTGGTGGAAGCGCTCTATGAGCCTTGGTTCTACCTGCCCGTGGCCCTTCTGGGCTTCGAGCCGCTGGCGGTCATGTTGGCCCTGCAGGTGAACATCACCTACATGTTCTGGCCTCATACGCAGCACATCAAGCGCCTGCCCCGGTGGTTCGAAGCTGTGTTCGTGACCCCGGCGCACCATCGCGTTCACCACGCCAGTAATTTGGCCTACCTCGATAAAAATTACGGGGGCACGCTCATTATCTGGGACAAGTTGTTCGGCACCTTTGCGGAGGAGCGCGAAGCTCCAAAGTTTGGGGTGCTCACCCCGATTCGCTCCGCCAACCCCTGGACCGTGACCACGGCCAGCTGGCATGCCCTGGGCCGGGACCTCGCGGCTGCGCAAGGGCTCCGTGCGCGGCTGGGTGTGCTCCTCCGCCCCCCGGGCTGGGCGCCGAACGGAGAGGGGCTAACGACCCGGCAGATGCAGGCCGCAGGGGTGCTCAAGGCCGGGGCGCCCCTCGCTTAGCTGCCTCCTTTTTGATCTGTCTCATGGCCAGGCCCCAGGTGCTCGGCCATGCTGGCGTCTTTCTTCCCGGGAGGGGTCATGTTTTCGCGCGTAATGTCCTCTCTGTTGGCGGGCCGCGCCTCCCTTTGGCTCAGCCTTGCGGCCCTGTGCCTGGGGGCCTGGGCGCTTACGGTGACGCCCCGGGAGGAAGAGCCTCAGATCGTCGTGCCCATGCTGACCGTGACCGTGGCGGCCCCGGGCCTGGATGCGGAGCAGGTGTCCCGCCAGGTGGTGGTCCCCCTGGAGAAGCTGCTCGCGCAGATTCCTGGGGTCGAACACGTTTATGCCAGCGCTGAAGCCGGGGGGGCGTCCGTGCTCCTGCGCTTTTTCGTCGGCGAAGATCGGGAAGCGGCGCTGGTGAATACCTTCACCAAGCTCAACGCGCACGTTCACGAGGTCCCCGCTGCCGTATCCCATTGGCAGCTCGCGCCCCGGGAGGTCGACGACGTTCCCATTTTGGTCGTGGGGCTGTGGAGCCAGGCCCCGGAGCGCTACGGGCCCTTTGAGCTTCGCCAGCTGGCGGAGGAGTTGGTTACGCCCCTGCAGGCGCTGCCGCGCACCAGTGAAGTGAAGGTTCAGGGAGGCAGCGCTCGGGTGCTGGAGATTGCCCTCTCCATGGAAGCGCTGGCGGCGCGCGCCACCACGGCCCTGGATGTGCTGCGGGCGCTGCAGCGGAGCAATCAGCTCCAGGCGGCAGGAACCTGGACCGTCAACGATCAGGCGATTGTGCTCGAGGGGGGCGACGTGTTCCGGGATCGGGGCGCCCTGGAGGCCCTGGTGGTCAACGTCATCGATGGCGTTCCCATCACCCTGGGAGAGGTGGCGACGCTTCGCGATGGCGCCGAGGTGCCGCGCCACTACACCATGCTTCATCGTCGCGAGGGCGACGGGGCGAGCGCTTCCTATCCTCTAGTGACCCTCTCCGTCGCCAAGCAGCGAGGCGCCAATGCGGTGGCGGTCAGCGAGGCCGCCCTCGCCACCCTTCGCGACCTTGAGAAGACCCTTTTCCCCGATGCCGTCGCGCTCACGGTCCTTCGCGATTACGGTGAAACGGCGAATGAGAAGGTCAATGACCTCACCCTTTCCCTCGCCTTCGCCGTACTGACCGTGGTGGTGTTTCTCGGGGTTTTCCTGGGCGGGCGCGCCGCCCTGGTGGTGGGCCTGGCCGTGCCCGTTTGCTACGGCCTCACGCTGGCCTTGGATTACAGCTTTGGCTACACCATTAATCGGGTCACGCTCTTTGCGCTGATTCTTGCCCTGGGCCTGCTGGTGGATGATCCCATCACCGGGGTCGACAATATTTCCCGCTATCTGAAGCGGGGCGGGGATCGGCGGGGCCGGGTGATCGAGGCCATGGCGGAGATCCGCAGCCCCCTCGTGCTGTCCACGGTGATGGTGATTCTGGCCTTCCTGCCCCTGGCCTTTATCACCGGCATGATGGGGCCCTATATGGCGCCCATGGCCTTTAACGTTCCCATAAGCGTCATGGCGAGCACGCTGGTGGCGTTTCTGGTCACCCCCTGGCTTTCTGCCCGCTTGCTACCGGAAGCCGGAGCGGTGGGGGCGCCGGCCTCGGAGGTGCAGGAGGGCTCCCGCGCCTATCGCCGGCTCCTTGCCCCCGTGCTCCAGGGCGGCCGCGGTCGCTGG
>JAURCQ010000088.1 GCA_030828335.1 Gammaproteobacteria bacterium | reverse complement strand
GAACTACAGCAACTGGGAACTCTCCACGGATCGCGCCAACGCTGCGCGGCGCACCCTTCAGACCAGCGGCCTGGCCCTGGGCAAGGTGCAGCAGGTGGTGGGCTTTGGAGACTCCGTGCTGTTCGTGAAGGAAGACCCCTACTCCGCCGTGAACCGGCGCATCAGCATCGTCGTGCTAACCCAGCGCGCCGCGGACAGCTTAGAGGCGAAGAGCCGCCAGCCCGTTTCCCTGGAAACCCTCAAGGACGCTGCCCCCAGCCGCGAGCTAGCGGCCCTGGGGCCCTAAGCCAGACGGGCGTTAGTAATAGGCGGCATCCACCTTATCGAGCGCAAGGCCCTGAGCCTTCGCGAAGGCCCGGGCCGCCCCCGCGGGCACCGCGCCCTCCCCTTCCAAAAGGCCCAGGGCGGCATGGGCGATCCAAGCCGCGGACACCTCAAAATGATCGCGCAGGGCGTCCCGGGATTCGGATAAGCCGTAGCCATCCGTGCCGAGCACGGCATAGGGCCCCGGCACCCAGCGGCTGATCAGTTCACCAAGCGCGCTCATGTAGTCGCTGGCGGAGACGAACACCCCCTCGGCGTTCTCAAAGGCCTCCGCTACATAAGGTCGACGCGTCGACTGCGGGTCAAGGCGCTTGGCCCGCTCTGCCGCCCGCCCATCCCGAGCCAGCTCGCCATAGCTGGTCACGCTCCAGACGGTGACGGCCACGCCCTCGGCCGCCAGCAGGCGGGCCGCCTCCCGCACCTCCTTCATGATGGCGCCGCTGCCGAGCAGGTTCGCTACCGGCGCCGTGGCCCCCGCCTTCGGCGTGCGGTGCTCAAAGGCGTAGAGGCCGCGGAGGATGCCGTCGATGACCGCCCCTTCCTGGGCCGTGCCCAGCCCCGGCAGGGCGGGCATGACTTCATTCTGATTGGTGACCGTTAGGTAGTAGAAGACGTCTTCGCCCTGGCCATACATGCGCTCGATGCCATCGCGAATGATAACCGTCAGCTCGAAGGCAAAGGCCGGGTCATAGGCTTTCAGGTTCGGCACGGTGAGGGCCAGAAGCTGGGAGTGGCCGTCCTGGTGCTGAAGCCCTTCGCCGTTCAGCGTGGTGCGCCCGGAGGTGCCCCCAAGCAAAAAGCCCCGGGCCATGGCATCCCCGGCGGCCCAGATCATGTCCCCGACGCGTTGGAAGCCGAAGATGGAATAGAAGATATAGAAGGGAATGGTGGGTACGGCGAAGTTGGCGTAGGCCGTCCCGGCGGCGAGGAAGCTGGCCATGGCACCGATTTCGCAAATGCCCTCCTGGAGGATTTGCCCGTCCGAAGCTTCCCGGTAAGGGGCCAGGGTATCGGCATCCACCGGCTTGTAGTGCTGCCCCGCCGGCGCGTAGATGCCGGCCTGCCCAAAGAGCCCGTCCATGCCAAAGGTGCGCGCCTCGTCCGGCACGATGGGCACCACATAGCGCCCAAGGGCCGGATCCTTTAGGAGCGTGCCCAACAGACGCACCACGGCCATGGTGGTGGAGAGCTCCCGTTCCCCGGACCCCTTAAGGAACGTCTCGAAGGCACTAAGCGGCGGTACGGTGAGGGCTTCGCAGTTCACCTCCCGCCGCGGCAGGGACCCCCCAAGGGCCTCGCGCCGTTCCCGCAGGTAGGTGAGTTCCGGCGCCGTCGCCTCCGGGCGGTAAAAATCCGCCGCTTCCGCGGCCTCCCGGGGCAGGGGAATGCCCAGGCGCCGGGCGAAATCCACCCGCTCTTCCGGGCTCAGATTTTTCTTCTGGTGTACCGTGTTCCGACCCTGGGAGCCCGCCCCCATGCCGTCACCCTTCACGGTTTTCGCAAGAATCACCACGGGCTTGCCCACAGAGCCGGCGGCTTCCGCATAGGCCGCGTAGAGCTTTTTCACATCCTGGCCGCCACGCTTGATGGTGGAAATCTCTTCATCGGACAGAGAATCCATGAGCGCCTTCAGGGCCGGGGTCTGCTCGACCCAGTGCTCCCGCTGAAGCGCCCCGGGGGAGACGGAATACATCTGATAGTCCCCGTCCAGCGCCTCTTCCATGCGCTTGGCCAGATGCCCCGCCGTATCCCGGGCCAGCAGGGGATCCCAGCCCGAGCCCCAGATCACCTTAATGACGTGCCAATCGGCCCCCCGGAAACTCCGCTCGAGCTCTTGGATGATTTTCCCATTGCCGCGCACGGGGCCATCGAGGCGCTGCAGATTGCAGTTGATGACCAAAATGAGGTTATCGAGCCCCTCCCGGCTGGCCATGTTGATGGTGCCCAGCACCTCCGGCTCGTCGCTCTCCCCGTCCCCGAGGAAACACCAGACCTTGCCCCCGTTCGCGGGCTTAAGGCCCCGGTGCTCCAGGTATTTGGCAAAGCGCGCCTGGTAGATGGCGGAGGGGGTGGAAAGACCCATGGACGCCGTGGGCAGGGTCCAGAAATCGGGCATGCGCCGGGGGTGGGGATAGGACGAGAGGCCGCCGCGAGGGCTGAGCTCCCGGCGGAAAGCGCGAAGCCGCTCCTCTTCAAAGCGGCCCTCGAGAAAGGCGCGGGCATAAACCCCCGGCGCCGCGTGAGCCTGAAACAGGAGCTGATCGCCGCCGTAGTCGGCGCTGCGCCCGCGGAAGAAGTGGTTAAAGCCCACCTCCATGAGCGTCGCCGCGGACAGGTAGGTGGCAATGTGCCCCCCGACGCCTTCCCCCGTATCAAAGGCCTTCAGCACCATGGCCGCCGCGTTCCAGCGCAGCAGGTTCTCCAATCGCCCTTCCACCGCGGCCTGTCCGGGATAGCGGGGCTCGAGGTGGGGGGGAATGGTATTGAGATAGGGCGTGTTAAGCGCCGCTTCGGGCATGACCAGTCCGGCTTGGGACGCAAATTGCTGGAGACGCCGTAGGAGTTCCCCAGCGCGTTCATCACCCTGGAAGCGAAGGACCGCCGCCAGCGCATCGAGCCACTCCTGAACTTCCTCTGCCCAGGCCGGTTCTTGCTGCCCGTTAAGTCGCTCTTGCTTGCCCATGATCACCCCCCTCGCCTCGCCCACAGTATACGGAAGCGCGGCGCCATGGCAGGTTAGCGCGGGTCAATTTTCTGCTTTGGAGCGCAACCATGAGCCAACGCCTCGCCGGCAAAACGGTCTTCCTTACTCACGCGGATCGCTACATGGGTCCGGCCATCCAGGCGCGCTTCGAGGCGGAGGGTGCGCGGGTGCAGATCAGCACGGAGCGGCCTCGTAGCGCCGAGGCCGGGGAGGCGCTGCTCAATGAGGTCGAAAGCCTTGATGTGCTGGTCGCCAACCTCGCCTTTCCGCCCCAGCCTGCCTTGGTCGATGCCATTGATGACGCGGACTGGCACGCCCTCTTCGATCACCTGGTCCATCCGCTCATGGGGCTCGTGCGGGGCGCCGTTAAGCGCATGAAGGCCGCCGGTGGGGGACGGATTATTGCGGTAACCAGCGCTGCGCCCCTCCGCGGCATTCCGAAGAACGGCGCCTACTGCGCTGCCCGGGGGGCCCAAAACGCCTTTCTCCGCGCCGCGGGGCTCGAGCTTGCCCGGGACCACATCGCCGTGGCGGCTATCGCCCAGAACTACATCGAGAACGACACCTACTACCCGCCGGAGCTCCTAAAGGACGAGCGCTTCCTGTCCCGCATGCGGGAGGTGGTCCCGGCGCAGCACATCGGCGACCCCAGCGCGACCGCCGATCTGGCCCTGTTCCTCGCCACGGAAGCCCAGTTTATGCCTGGGCAGATCTTCCCCCTCGCCGGGGGCTGGACCACCACCCTCTAAGGCGCGAGGAGCAGGTGCAGGACCGGGCCGCTCTGGGTACCATCGGGGGGTTCACACGGGTATCCAAAGGGGAGCATTGGGGATGACAAGAAGACAGAACGCACCCGCGCGCTGGGCCCTCGCGCTGCTTGGCGCAGCCTTGCTAGCCGGCTGCGGCCAAGAGGCAAGCAAAAGCGCACCGGCGGAAGCCGCCGCCAGCACCGGCAAGCTCAGCGCCGAGGCCATCCGCGCCAAGGTGGCCACCGTTGATGAAGCGGCCATCGTCGCCGCCGATCCGAACAACTGGCTGACCCATGGCCGCACCTACGACGAACAGCGCCACAGCCCGCTGACGCAAATCGACGCCGATAACGTGGGCGAGCTGGGCCTTGCCTGGCACTGGGACACGGGCACCACCCGGGGCCTCGAAGCCACGCCCATCGTGGTGGACGGCGTCATGTTCACCACCGGCACCTGGTCCACGGTGTTCGCCCACGATGCCCGCACCGGCGAGCTGCTTTGGAAGTATGACCCGCAGGTCCCCCGGGAGTGGGGCGTCTATGCCTGCTGCGACGTCGTGAACCGGGGCGTGGCGGCGTGGAAGGGTCGCATTTACGTCGGCACCCTCGATGGCCGCCTCGTAGCCCTCGACGCCGGCACGGGACAGCCCGACTGGTCCGTACAAACCACGCCGAAGGATCGCCCCTACACCATTACGGGCGCACCCCGGGTGGTCGATGGCAAGGTGATCATCGGTAACGGCGGCAGCGAATACGGCGTCCGCGGCTTCATCACCGCCTACGACGCGGAGACCGGCGATCAGGCCTGGCGCTTCTATACGGTCCCGGGCAACCCCGACGACCCCATCGAGGGCGAGCACCTCCAGGCTGCCATGAGCTCCTGGCGCGGGGGTGAGTGGTGGAAGGTCGGCGGCGGCGGTACGGTCTGGGATTCCATGGCCTACGACCCGGAGCTCAACCTGCTCTATATCGGCGTGGGTAACGGCGCGCCCTGGAACCGCCATATCCGCAGCCCCGGCGGCGGGGACAACCTCTACCTGTCCTCCATCGTGGCCATCAATCCTGATGACGGCAGCATGGTGTGGCACTACCAAACCACCCCCGGCGACTCCTGGGATTACACCGCCACCCAGCACATGATCCTCTCGGAGCTTGAGGTGAAGGGGGAGCGCCGCAAGGTCATCATGCAGGCGCCGAAGAACGGCTTCTTCTACGTGCTCGACCGCACCGACTGCAGCTTCATCTCCGCCGAAGCCTACGTGCCCATCACCTGGGCCAGCCACGTGGACCCGGAAACCGGCCGGTGGAAAACCCCGGCGCGGCCTACGCCGAGAAGCCCGCGCTCACCATGCCGGCGCCCTACGGGGGCCACAACTGGCACCCCATGACCTACTCGCCGAGCACGAACCTGGTCTACATCCCGGCCCTCGACCTGCCCTTCATGTATGGCCAGGACAACGCCTTCCGCTATAACCCGGCCACCTGGAACACGGGGGTCGAGTTCGCCCTGACCATTCCGCCGGAGTCCATCACGGAAGAAGTGGCCCTTCGGGCCATGGTGAAGGGACACCTCGCCGCCTGGGATCCGGTCGCGCAGCGGGAAGTGTGGCGGGTCCAGCATTCCGGCTCCTGGAACGGTGGGCTCCTGTCCACCTCCGGCGATCTCCTCTTCCAGGGCCGCGCCGACGGCATGTTCGCGGCCTACCAGGCCAGCACCGGTGCCCTCCTCTGGGAAACCCCGGTGCACACGGGCATCATCGCAGCGCCGGTCACCTGGGCCGTAGACGGGGAGCAATACGTCACCGTCGTCGCCGGCTGGGGCGGCGCCTTCGGCGTGGCCTCGGGCATCCCGGCCCAGGACGGCAACGTGATTCGCGGCGGCCGCATCCTCACCTACAAGCTCGGCGCCACCGGCGCGCTGCCCACGCCGCCCATGCCTGAGGCCCTGCCCACGCCTCCGCCCATGACCGCCTCGGCGGATACGGTGGACCAGGGCGAACTGCTCTATCACCAGAACTGCAGCGTCTGCCACGGCGGGGGCGCTGTGTCCTCCGGCGTGCTCCCGGATCTGCGCTACATGGATGAGCAAACGCACCAGATCTTCCAGGGCATCGTTCTTGGCGGCGCCTACAAGGAGAAGGGCATGGTGAGCTTCTCCCACGTGCTCGATAGCGAGGGGGCTGCGGCCATCCACGCCTATCTGATCAAGCGCGGCCACGACGCCATCGAAGAGCGCCGTCTGCTGGCGGAGCAAAGCCAGAGCGATAGCGCCCCTGCTGGCGGCTAAGGCCTTTGCACCGTTAAAGCGCCCGGCCCTGTGCCGGGCGTTTTTTTTCGCCGGAACAAAAGGGGATGCTCATGCTGTCCTATCTCGTGATTGATGCCTTTAGCGACCAACCGCTCCGGGGTAATCCCGCCGCTGTGGTTTTTGGCGGCGACGCCCTCGATCCCGCGGACATGCAGCGCATCGCCCAGGAGATCAATCTGTCCGAAACGGTCTTCGTGCTGCCCGCCGATCGTCCCGAGGCCGACTACCGGGTGCGGATCTTTACCCCGCGAAGCGAGTTGCCCTTTGCGGGCCATCCCACCCTTGCCACGGCCCACGCCATGCTTCTGCGCGGCGGCCTAAGGGGGCCTCAGCTAACCCAGTCCTGCGCCCTGGGCCTTATTCCCCTCACCGTGCAGGCCAAGGGTCCAGAGCGCTGGTTTATCGAAATGACCCAGGGGGTGCCGAGCGTTGTTGTGCCTGCGCTCGATCGTCAGCTTCTAGCGGATGCCCTCGGCTGCGCTGCGGACGTCCTAACGGCCCGTCCACCCGCGGTGGTATCCACGGGCGTACCTTGGCTTTTGGCGGAGCTCGACGGGCCCGCAGCCCTGGAAGCCCTGGCGCCCGATCCCCACCGCCTGGCCCCCCTATGCCAAGGGCTCGGCGCCCTGGGGGTAACGCTCTTTTGTGCCCTGCCTTCCGGACAGGACGCCGCCTACCGCCTGCGCACCTTCGCCCCGGGGGAAGGCATCGGAGAGGATCCCGTGTGCGGCTCCGGGCACGGGGCGGTCTGCGCCTACCTCGCCCAGGGTAGCGGTCAACCCGAAGGCGCCTACGAGGCCGAACAGGGCGTGGAGCTGGGACGACGGGGCAAGGTTTGGGCGCGCTGGACGACCCCAGCGGGGGGAATTGCGGTTCATATCGGTGGCACCGCTTCCGTTTTCGCCGAGGGAACGCTAGTCCTTCGTTAGCGCCACCAGCACTTCGCGCTTGCGCGCGCCAGCGTAGGGAAAGCGCCCGTGCATGACCTGGCGGTTGTCGATTAAGGCCAGGTCCCCATCCTGCCAGCGCAGGGGAACGGTCAGTGCCTCCGCCAACGCGACCACCGTCTCCAGGAGCGCGTCGGGGATTAAGGTGCCGTCCCCAAAGCTCACCGGCGGAGGCTTTCCCGGGCCCACCGCCTTCCAACCCCGGCCGGCAGCGATCACCTGATTAAAGAAAGTCTTTCGCCCATCGGGGAGGGTGTCCACGGCCGGCAGCACCGGGGACGTGGCGAGGAGGGCATCGTCTTCTAGCCATTGATAGTCATAACCAAGGTCTTCTAAGCGGTGCTCCGCCTCCGCTCGAGAATCGGCTCGAAGCGTGCTCCCCCAACTCCGGCCTT
>JAURCQ010000087.1 GCA_030828335.1 Gammaproteobacteria bacterium | reverse complement strand
GGGCCGCTCGGGTTACGCCAGCGTTTTCCAGCGCACCGAGCACAGCGAGGGTACGATCCCCGTAAGCGTTTTTGGTCATGAAAGCTCTCCCCGCCCCGAAGGCTATAGCAGAGCGCCGGGGCCAGGGAAGGGCCTCACCCTTATTCGCCTGGCGCATGATCTGCATCAAGAACTTTTATTCGCCTCATGAGCCGCCCCCGGGCTAGACTCCAGCCGTGCGGTGAGCGATGGGCGCTCCCGCACTCCAGGAGGGATCCGCTCGGCGCCCCGAAGGGCTCGCCGGGCCACCGGAGAGAGGATGTATCGCCATGGATCTTGGAGTATCCGATCACGTCAGGCCCCTGCTTGATGACGTCACCGCTTTCATCAACGAACACATTGTCCCCAACGAGAAGGTTTTTGCCGACCAGGTAGAGGCCGGCGGCCGTTGGTGCGAAACGCCGATCATGGAAGAGCTCAAGGAAAAGGCCCGGGCCAAGGGGCTGTGGAACTTCTTCCTCCCCGAGTCCGAGCGCGGCGCAGGGCTCACCAATGTGGACTACGCGCACCTTGCGGAGCAGATGGGCAAATACCCCCTCTCCTCCGAGGTCTTCAACTGCGCAGCCCCGGATACGGGGAACATGGAAGTCATCGAGCGCTACGGCAGCGAAGAGCAGAAGAAGGAATGGCTCGAGCCCCTGCTCGCCGGCAAGATTCGCAGCGCCTTCTGCATGACCGAGCCCTACGCGGCTTCCTCCGACGCAACCCAGATCGCTCTGGAAGCGCGCCTCGACGGAGATGAGTGGGTGCTCAATGGGGAGAAGTGGTGGTCCTCCGGCATCGGCGACCCCCGCTGCAAAATCCTCATTGTCATGTGCGTCACCGAACCCGATGCGCCGAAGCACGCACGGCAGTCCCAAATTCTCGTGCCGCGGGATACCCCGGGGATCGAGATTCTGAAGATGCAGCACGTCTTCGGCTACGACGATGCGCCCCACGGCCACGGCCACGTGCGCTTCACCAACGTCCGGGTCCCCAAGGAAAACATGATCCTTGGGTCGGGCCGGGGCTTTGAAATTGCCCAGGGCCGCCTTGGCCCAGGCCGCATTCACCACTGCATGCGGTCCATCGGGGTCGCCGAGCGCGCCCTCGAGCTCATGTGCCGCCGGGGCCTCTCCAAGGAAGCCTTCGGTAAGCGCCTCGCCGATCTGGGCGGCAACTACGACAAGATTGCCGACGCCCGCATCAACATCGAAATGGCGCGCCTCCTGACCCTCAAGGCCGCCTGGATGATGGACACGGTGGGCAACAAGGTCGCTCGCTCGGAGATCGCTCAAATCAAGGTCGCGGTGCCGAACATCGCCCTTCAGGTGATTGACGACGCCATTCAGATCCACGGCGGCGCTGGGGTGTCCCAGGTCTTCCCCCTGGCGAAGATGTACGCCGGGCAGCGGACCCTTCGCCTCGCCGACGGTCCGGACGAGGTGCACCGTCGCACCGTCGCCCGCCTCGAGCTGGGCAAGTATCCGGATATCGATCCGGCCGTTCCCGTGGACCATCAGTATGGCAACCCCCTGGGGCTGGGCGCCGCCTAAGCGCCCTTGGTCGACGGCAAAAAGGCCGGCCCCCAGGGGTCGGCCTTTTTTTTTTGCGCCGCGACGCCAGTGCTACACTCTGCCCCCTTATCCTTGGGGAGCCCGGGCCATGAACCTTCGCCGCCTTTATCGCCTTAGCAGCGTCTACACCTTCGTCAGCATCGCAATCCTTGGCTGGGCCAGTCTCGCCCAGGCCACGGACTTCACCCCGAGCGGAGGCCGGCCCTATTCCGCCGCCGCGCGCTTAGCGGTGGGCAGCGATTTCGTCATGACCTCCGGCGGCATCGCCCAGCCTCAGGATCCCCGCCTTTCCGCCGATGATCCGGCGCGCTACGGAGACACCTACCTCCAAGCCCGCTCCGCCCTCCAGGGGCATGCCCAAACCCTCGCGACGCTGGGCCTAGGCCCGGAGGACGTGGTCTACGCCCGGGCCTACCTGGTTGCCGATGGGGCGAAGGGCGGGGACTTTGACTGGAGCGGCTGGGATCGCGCCTTCACGGAGTTTTTTGCCCTAGGCGACGGCACGCAGCATCGCCCGACCCGGACGACGCTTGGCATTAGCCGCCTGGGCCGGCCCGAGCTCCTCATCGAGATCGAGCTCCTCGCCGCCTATCCTGACGGGAAAGGGGCGACCGCCTCCCGGACCCTGAACCCCATGCTGTCCCCCCTGACGCGCCCGGGCAGCCGCATCGCCCAGGCCGTTTCCGTGAACGGCAACGCGCCCCTCTACTTCACCTCCGGCATGCTCGCGGACCCGGCAAACCCCGAAGCCCCAACGAGCGATCCCGCGCACATGGGGCCCATGAGCGCCCAGGCCCGCTCGGCACTGCAAAAGCTCGATGCGAACCTGCGCGCCCAGGGCCTGACCTTCCGGGATGTCTATTTCCTCCGAGCCATGCTGGCCCCGGATCTGCGCGAGGGGGGCGCCGTGGACTTTGCCGCCTGGAATGCGGCCTATGACGAATTCTTTAATAACGCTGAGAACCCCCATCGTCCGGCGCGCACCACCATGGCCGCGCCAGGGTTCAACAGCTCGAATCGCATCATCGAGATCGAGGCCTATGCCGCTTACCCGGATGCGCGGGGGGCCCACGCCCAGGCCGTGAACACCGGGGCCAATCCGAACCTTCTGGCCCACGGCGATCCCAAGAGCTTCCTTGCCGACAGCATGTCCGTCGCCCGCCACGCCAGCCTGACGGTCGTGTCCGGCAGCATTGCCAAGGCTGGGGTGCCGCGGGACGCGGGCATGGAAGCGCAGGCCCGCTCCGCCCTCGAGACCCTCGGGGAGCGTCTCGCCTCCCAGGGCCTGGGCTTTGAGGACGTGGTGCAGCTTCGGGCCTACCTCGATGTGGGCGACGATTTTCCCGGGCAGTTCCAAGCTTGGAACCGAGCCTATGGGGCCTTCTTTAATAACGAAGCCAACCCCCACCGCCCCGTGCGCACGGCCCTCCCCGTGGTCGCCCTGCCGGGGCAAGCCCTCATCGAGATCGAGGCCACGGCGGTGGCGCCGCGCTAGCGGCAAGACCGGGCTGCGCCACTCATGGCTCACATGCTCCAGCGCTGGGGCTGGCTCCGGCGCCGGAAGGGCCGGAGCGTGCTATGCCTTCAGCTCGGGCCCGAAGCGGCAGAGGCTGGGCCCTGGGCGCCCCTATTCCAAGCGCTGGCGCATCGCTTTCCCCGGCTGCGCTGCTACAGCTACGGCCTCGGTCAGGGAACGCCGCTAGGCACCCTCCCCAGGCCCCAGGCCTGGTCCCGGTTACTCCTTCGGGCCAAGGTCCATGGCGTATTCCTTGCCGGGGGCCCGGCACCCTCGGGGCTAAGGGAGGCCTGCGCGGCCCTCAGCCTGCCGCTTTTCGAGGCGGCCCCGGAGGGCGCCTGGAACGCCCCGGAAGAGACCCGGGAAAGCAGCGCCGATGCCCTCCTCGCCCGCTTCGAGCGCGCCCTCGCCCAGGGGCCCGCGCGGAGCGCCCGCGCCCGGCGAGGCGATCGCCTTCTCCGAGCGCTGGCCCGGCGGCGCTTCGAGCGGCTCCGGGACTTGGCCGCGCTTCGAGAAGCCCTTGGCCACCCGGAGGTGCTTTGGGCCTTGGGCAATGGGCCGTCCAGCGAAGATCCAACCCTTGCATCGGCCGCCTACGACAGCCTTTTTCGCGTAAATCACAGCTGGAAAGCCCGGGGCTTTCTGAGTCAGCCGGAGGTGGTGTTCACCGGACTCCGGGGCACGGTGGCCGCCGTGCCCGGTAAAACCCTTCTGATCTTTCAGCGTGAAGCCGATTTCGAAGCCCTTTTGCCCCGCTGCGCCTTTCTGCCTGGGCGGCGGCGCTTCATGACGGCGGAACAGCTCGGGCTCTTCCCGGACGCCGGGGGGGTGTTCCGCCCCACAAATGGTGCGATCATGATCGCGGTGGCCGTGGCGCTCGCGCCTAAGCGTTTGCGGATCGCGGGCATGGACCTCTTCGCCCATCCTGCGGGGGCCTACCCCGGGGACGAAGCAACGCCCAACGCCTACACCGTCGCCCACGACCGGCAAGATGAGCTGTCCTTTTTGGCCGCCCAGCTTGCGCATTACGAGGGCACGCTAGAAACCACCAGCCCCGTGCTCAAATCCGCTTTGGCCGAGCGCGGGCTTACCGTTCACGACGTCACGCAAGAAAATGAGGACCCCCGGTGAAAGCAGCGGCAAAAGGCGAATTTAAAACGCGCCCCTACCATAAGACCCTTCGCGGGGCCCTCGGCATGGAGGGCGTGCGCCGCCCCGGGGATCGAAAGGCCCCGGTGCTCGTCGCCCTGGACCCGGACCCCGACGTGACTCCCTCAGAGAAGCCGCCGGTGCGCATCTACCTAGGCTCGGAGCCCGCCCAGTACCGGGCGGAACGGGTGTTTGTCTGGTCCGTGAAGAAGCACCGCGATCCCCGTCGCCGCTATGAGATCTATCTCATGAAAGATCTCGAAGGCTTCGACCGAAGCAAATGGAAGACGGGCTTTACCAATTATCGCTATGCCATTCCGGCCCTCGCCGGCAACCAAGGGCGGGCGATCTATAACGATGTGGACCAGATCTACCTCGCCGACCCCGCCGAGCTCTTTGATGCGCCCATGGGCGACGCCGCGGTCCTCAGCATCAACGACAAGGAAACGTCCGTGATGCTGCTGGACTGCGAAAAGCTCGCGCCCCTCTGGCGCCTCGAGGAAACGCAGCGGTTGCAGAAGCATAAGCACTACCGGGGGCTGGTCCACGATGCCGGCCTCTGGGGCCACATGGCTGGCGTCTGGAACGCTCGGGATCACGAATATGTGGCCGGAGAGAGCAAGCTCCTCCACTACACTATCCTGCACACCCAGCCCTGGGCCCCCTTCCCGGAGCAGCTTCGCTACGGGGCGAACGCCAACGGCGAACTCTGGAACACCCTCGAGCGGGAGGCCGACGCCGCCGGCTACACCCTCTTCACGAAGGCCGAGCCCAGCGCGCGCTACCATGAACTCCTGGCCATGTACGCCTCCATGCACGAAGAAGGCAGGCCAGAATCGGGCCATGCGGCTAAGGACACCTTCAAGGGGATTTCCCTCACGGAACACATTGCGCCGGTGGCGAAGCTTCTCAAGCGCACGGATAGCCAAACGCTTCTGGATTTCGGCGCGGGCAAGGGGCAGCTCTACAAGGACGATCCCGCCCAGCCGGGAACGCGCCATAAGCACATGGACGCCTGGCCCGGCGTTTCCGTGACCTGCTACGACCCGGGCTACGCCCCCTTCTCCGATCCCTACGAGGGGGCCTATGACGGCGTGATCAGCACGGACGTACTCGAGCACATCCCCGAGGAAGACATCCCCTGGGTCTTAGACGACCTCTTTGCCCAAGCCAAGAAGTTTGTCTATGCCGTGGCCGCCTGCTACCCGGCGAAGAAAATCATGCCCGACGGTACCAATGCGCACTGCACAAACCAGCCCCCAGCCTGGTGGGCGGGGCAAATCGCCCTGGCCGCGCGCCGGAACCCCGGCATTCGCTGGGTGCTCTGCACCCAAGAGAAAAGCCTCTGGAGCTTCGAGCAGCGTAAGAAGCTCACCAAGAAGGGCGTTCGGAGCCGCTATTTCGAAGGGGTTGGCTAAGGCCTAGGCCCCGTGGTGCGGCATCTGGTCTTCGACCTGGGCAACGTGCTCCTGGCCTGGGATCCGCTGAACGTGAGCCTGCCCCCGGCCCTCGCCGGGCGGTGGGACGAGGCCAGCCAAAGCGCCGCCCGAGAAGCCCTCTTCCTGGGCCCGGGGTGGCAGGCCTTCGACGCTGGCGTCCTTGCGGCGGAAACCCTCGCAGCCCAGTGCAGCGAGGACACGGGGCATCCCCAAGCGCTGTTCACGGCCCTGATTGAGGCCATGCCCGCGAGCCTCGTGCCGGTCACACCCATGCTGGCGTTCCTGGCCCGGGCCTCCGCCCACCATCCCTGCCACCTGCTTTCTAATATCGCGGGCGACACCTGGCGAGCCGTATGCCAGCACCATGCCTTTCCCCACTGCTTCCAAAGCATGACCCTCTCCTACGCCGTGGGCGTGAATAAGCCTGCGGAGCGCATCTATGCACACAGCTTTGCCGCCGGCGCCTTTGCACCGGAGAACGCGGTGTTTATCGATGATCGGAAGGAGAACCTCGCGGCGAGCGAAGCCCTCGGGATGGCGGGGCTGCACCTGCCCACCCCTGCGCAGGCGGATGCCGCAATTGCGTGCCTGGAACGATGGCTGGCCGGCGGGCCCCTAGAACAGGTTACGTAGCCGGCCGGTCAGGGAAGACCAGCTCGGGTCGTGAAGGAAATGCCCCCGGGCTTCGCGCCCACCGTAGCACTCGGCGGTAATCGCGATGTAGCGCCGAGGCCGCTCGGTCACGGAGCGGGGCTCCACAGCATGAATGGCGCGCGCGCCGTTCAGCCAGCCCACCAGCGTATTGGCCTGGTAAGGCACCTGCTTGACCCGGATAACCCGATGATCGGGAATCTTCTTGTACTGGCGCTTCGGATAGAGCCGCCCCTTCGGCGCGTAGAGCTCGAAGGCGCCCCCTTCGCAGTCATCCTCCGGATCCCGCAGATAGAGCAGGGTCGAAACCAGCTTCGCCGGGCTATCGACATGCGGGCCCCGCGCCGGGGTCGGCGTTTTCACCGGGCTGTTTACCCCAAAGAGGCAATCGAGCACGACGTCCGTTTCCCGATTGGCGGCGCTGTCCCACTTGCCCGGGGCGCGCACTCCAACGGTGAAGTCCTCAAGGGCCTTTCCGAAATTGTCCTCTAGGCGGGGATGAGCCGCGCGCATAGCGTCTCCCCAAAGCGAAAGGAGTTGCTTAAAGAACGCAGGCGCCGTGTGGGCCTCGAAAAAGGCCCGCCAGGCGGTGGGAAGGGCGTCGTCAGCGAGCACCTCCGACGCCGATTTTAGGTAGGGCCGGTTGTTCTCTAGATCCCCCGTACCCGCCACGTACTCAAGGCTCGGGAAGCTGTCCGCGAGTTCCGTGAAGAGGGGCTCGGGAAGCGCCCCCTCAAGGGCGTAGTGATCGAAGGGTTCGCGATGCAGATGGTCGGCCGTCAAGCGATCAAGCACCGTGGTCATGCGTCTGCCCCTGCCGTGGTGCCGTATTCCTTCGCTAGGCTCTCATCACCGATATCCTCGGCGTAGCGCAACTGAATCGGGGTTTTAAAGGGGGCATCCTCAAGCTTGCGCATGAGGGTGAAGAGCAAAAGCTTGGGGCGCTTGCGCTGAAGGCGGCGGAGCTCCCGATGGAACCGTCGCCCATCATCCTGGGGACGGAAGTAAAAGCCCAGTTGGTCGAGCAGGGTCGCCTTCGGCGGCTTCGCGCCAGCCAGAAGCCAGCGCAGGGGTACCCGCCGCTCAT
>JAURCQ010000086.1 GCA_030828335.1 Gammaproteobacteria bacterium | reverse complement strand
CGCACACACACACACACACACAACACACAGGGCACCCGTTTGCTGTACCAGGCTTACGAGCGCTGGGTAGCCACAGGCAAGCACCCTGCCCTGGCGCTGCCATCATCTGGCAAGCCTCTCTCCCTTTGCCTTTCCCCTTTGGGCTGCGCGGGTGCACGCCCGCTATAGCTCCGAGTCCGCGAGCCAGCGCATCACACGCATGCTCGCCCAGCTGGAGCGGCGCCATGGATAAGCCTGCAGCTGCGGCGCGCCTCACCCTCGGGGAGGCCACGCTCTGGCTCCTGCCCGAAAAGGCCGTGCTGTGGGAACGGACGCTTTTCGTGGCAGACGTGCACCTGGAGAAAGCGAGTTTTTTTCAGCGCCAGGGCTTTGCCGTGCCCACCGGCGGTGACGGCGAGGACCTCCAGCGCCTCAGCGTCCTACTTGAAGCCCATGGATGTGAACGGCTCGTGGTCCTGGGAGATTTTTTCCACCGCCCGCTCCGCCCCGGGAGCACCGCTCAGGCCGACCTTGAGGCCTGGCTCGACGCTCGCGCCCGAGCCGGGGTCTCCGTGCATCTTGTGGGCGGGAATCACGACGGTGCAGCGCCCCCCGCCGAGGACCATCGGGGGCTACGCTGGGAACGGGAAGGCTGGCGCCTAGGCCCCCTGACCTGCCGCCACGAGCCCGCAGAAACCGTGGAGGGACCGACCCTCGCCGGACATTTACACCCGGGCTATCGCCTGCGCGCTGCGCGGAAGAGCAGCTTCTATGGGCCGGTGTTTTGGCGCCGGGGTCAGGAACTCGTGCTCCCCGCCTTTGGCACGCTCACGGGAACGCTTGCCGTACGCCCTCGCCGTGGCGACGGTTTATTTCTCGTGGCCGAAGGCGTCGTTCACCCCCTGCCCGGGGGATAGAACCAGAACTCCAGCATGGTGGTGGCTTCCGGGAAGCGCGCTTCGTGGGCCTGCCCCGGCGCCAGGTGGTACCAGGCCCCCGGTCCGTACCGTCGCTCTGGCTCTGCCCCGCAGGTCAGCCCGAGGCAGCCCGTGAGCACCACACCCCAGTTTTCCGTGGGGTGATCGTGGGGTGGGATGTGCTCCCCGGCGGCGTAGCTTGCGAGGAGCACCTCAGCGCCCGCTGCCGCGAGCTTATGGGCGTGAAAGCTGCCCTCAAAGGGCTCAAGCCGCGCCAGCAATTCCGGGGGGAAGGCTCGGGTTTCAGCCATGGGCCCCAGCCTCGGTCATGCGGGGCGCATAGTCCCAGAAGGTCGCTTTGCTCGGCGCGAGGCGCAGGGCCCATTCCTCCTCTCGGCGGCCCTGGAGCCACCGGGCCAGCCGGGAATCTTCCCCGATCCCGTAGCGGGCCAGCAGATGATCAAGCTGCGCGCCCCCGTCTTCCGGAAGGAGGGTCACGGTCCCCTGGCCTCGCAGGCCCCGATAGGGGGCGAGGCCCGTGGAAATTTCGAAGCCCACCTTGGGCGCGCGTTGGAGGCGCCGGGTGAGCCAGGCCTCCGCGTGGCTCACGCCCCAAAGGGCACCGCCTTCATAGCGAAACCACAGCGTCGCGATTTGCGGCGTGCCGTGGCGGTCGAGCACGGCCAGGCGCATGGGCTCCCGATGCCTCTCAAGGAAGGTCTGAAGGGTCCTTTCGTCGGGGCAGGCGCGCACTTCGCAATTCGGAAATAGCATGAGGTTTCCTGAGCCCTCGTGAGGGGCAGCGGCTTTCCTTGCTATGCTCTACCGGTCCTGGGCGCGCAGCAAGCCCTTCGGAGCCATACCCATGCCCCACGCCCTTGCCCGTTTTCTCATCGCCCACCCCCGGGGCCTTGCGCTGCTCCTTTTCGGCGCCGTCCTGCTTGCGGTCCTCGGTGCCCAGCAGTTTCGCATCGACGCGTCCTCCGACGCCCTGGTGGTGGAGACGGATCCTGCCCTGGCCATTTGGCGCGCCATGAACACCCGCTACGGCAGCGGGGAATTTCTCGTGGTCACCTATGAGCCGAACACGCCGCTCTTCGAAACGCCGGCGCTGAGCACCTTGGCGACGCTTGTGGCGGCGTTGCGGGCCGTGGACGGCGTGGAGGAGGTGCAAAGCCTCCTCGACGTCCCCTTGCTTAAATCACCGCCGGTCCCCCTGGACGCCTTAAGCGAGGGCGTGCGTACGCTTCGAGACCCCAGCACGGATCGAGCCCTAGCCCGGAAGGAACTCCTAGAGAGCCCCCTCTTTCGCAACCTCCTTCTTAGCCCGGACGGGCAAACCACCGCCCTCCAGGTCACCCTTAGTCCCGATGACACCTTTGATGCCCTTCTTGGGGAACGGCAGCGCTGGCTCCTCGAAGCCGAAAGCCGCCGCCTAACCCCGGAGGAAGACGCGGCTCGTCGCGCTGCCGTAGCCGCCCTCGACGCCTACAAGCCGCAGGCCGCCGCCCGGCAGGCGGCCCTCGTCGCCGCAGTTCGAGACCTCGTGGGCCAGTACCGAGACGGCGCAACAGTCCACCTCGCCGGCGTTCCCATGATCGCCGACGACATGCTGCGCTTCGTGCGCAGCGACCTTGAGCGCTTCAGCCTGGGGGTGCTGGGGCTGCTCGTCGCGACGCTCGCTTACTTCTTTCGGTCCCTCCGCTGGGTGGTCCTGCCCCTTGCCAATGCGGCCCTCACCACGGGCCTCATGGTGGGGCTTCTCGGGGCCGTAGGCTGGCCCATCACGGTGATATCCTCGAACTTCGCCTCGCTCCTGATCATCATCAGCATCAGCCTCGCGATTCACCTCATCGTCCGCTTCCGGGAGCTGGAGGTGGCCGAGCCAACCCAATCAGTTCCGGAGCGCCTCGAGGCCACCCTGCGCTCGAAGTTCTGGCCCTGCTTCTTTACCGCCGTGACGACCATGGTGGCCTTCGGCTCCCTCGTCACCTCGGGCATCGTGCCCGTGGTGGACTTCGGCTGGATGATGACCGTCGGCGTCGCCCTGGCCCTTGCGGTGACCTTCATCTTCTTCCCCCTGGCCGTCACCGTACTGCCGGCCGGCGGACGAGGCGCCACCCCTCGCACCCCGGCCTTCGTGGAGCTTCTGGGCCGCGCCACGGCCCGCCACCCCCTGGCTCTGCTCCTCGCAAGCGGCCTCCTCGCCCTCGTCGCCGCCGGCGGCATCAGCCGCCTAGATGTCGAGAACAGCTTCCTCGACTACTTTGCCGAGGACACGGAGATCTATCAGGGCATGAGCTACGTGGATCAGAAGCTCGGCGGCACGACGCCCCTGGATGTGCTCATCGACTTCCCCAGCCTCGCCCCCGCGGTGGACGACCCCTTCGCCGCCCCCGCCGCAGATCCCTTCGGGGACCCCTTTGCCGATCCCTTCGGGGACCCCTTTGCCGATCCCCAGGGAGACGGCGGCGATGCTGCGCCCGGCCCTTCGACAACGCCGGGCTTTGACCGCTACTGGGTAACCCCGGCCCGGGTGGCGCTGGTAGAGCAAGCCGAAGCCTTCCTGAAGGCCCAACCGGAAACGGGCAAGGTGCTGTCCCTGGGCACGCTTCACGCCCTGGCCAAGGACTTCAACGACGGTCGCCCGCTCGACGGCGCAGAGCTGACGCTGGTGCTCGGGGCCATTCCCCAGGCCTTCCAGGACACGCTCTTGACGCCCTACGTGGACACGGAGGCGAGCCAGGTGCGCTTAGCCGTGCGTATGCTGGAGAGCGATCGCAGCCTTCGGCGAGATGCCTTCCTAAAGCGCATCCAGGAAGACCTGCCAAAAGCCCTGGGCATCGCCCAGGAACGGGTCACCCTTTCAGGCATGACTGTGCTGATGAACAACATGCTGCAAAGCCTCTTCGACTCCCAGCGCAACACCCTTCTGGCCGTGTGCCTGGGGATTCTCCTGACCTTTGCGCTGCTGTTTCGATCCCTTAGCCTTGGGCTCCTCGCGCTCCTGCCCAACGTACTGGCGGCGGCGCTGGTGCTCGGACTCATGGGCTGGATCGGCCTGCCGCTGGATCTCATGACCATCACCATCGCAGCCATCGTGATCGGTATCGGCGTGGACGATACGATCCACTACATCCACCGCTACCGGGAGGAAGTGGCTCGAGATGGCGACGGCCAGGCCGCGCTCCTTCGCAGCCATCGCTCCATTGGCCACGCGATCTTTTTCACCTCCGTCACGGTCATGGCCGGGTTTTCAATCCTGGGGCTCAGCAACTTCAATCCCACGGTGTACTTCGGCCTACTGACTGCCCTTTCCATGGCCCTGGCGCTCCTCGCCAACCTCACCCTGCTGCCGGCCCTGCTGCTCCTCGCGAAGGGGCGTTAAGCCCGACGCCTCGCGCGCTCGGGCCTAAGCCCTTGCCGCCTAGGCGCGAGGGCCGTAGGGTCAGGGCCTTTATCCCTCGCGTCCCGGGAGACCCTATGAAGCGCCTCATCCTTGGTTGTCTTGCTGTGCTGTTGGCCGCTTGCGGCGGCAACGCGCCCCCCGCCGAACCCACGCTGTCCGCCGAGGAAGGGCGCTGGGCAGCGCGAGCCCAGAAGGTGACGATCACCCGGGATGAGTGGGGCATTCCCCATATCGAAGCCCCCACGGATGCGGACGCCGTCTTCGGCATGATGTACGCCCAGGCCGAGGACGACTTCCCCCGCATCGAGCGGAACTTCCTCTTCTCCCAGGGGCGCCTCGGGGAAGCCTTCGGCCCGGACTACCGCTGGATCGACCTGCGCATGAAGCTCTTCATCGACCCGGAGGAGATGAAGCAGGAGTACGACCAGAGCCCCCCCTGGCTTCAGGCCTTAATGGACGCCTGGGCCGACGGTCTGAACTACTATCTTGCGAGCCACCCGGACGCCGACGTGAAGGTCCTCACCCGCTTTGAGCCTTGGATGGCGCTCTCCTTCTCCGAGGGCAGCATCGGCGGGGATATCGAGCGTGTGCGCCCCGAGGCCCTCGCCGCCTTCTACGAGAACCAGCCTCTTAGCCAGTGGGATCAAGGCACCGGCGCCCGCAGCGCCATTCGCGCCGTGGCGTCCCAGGGGGAAGCGCTCGGCTTACCGAGCGCCTCCGTGGGCTCCAACGGCTTTGCCATTTCCCCGCTCAAGAGCGAAAGCGGCAACGCCCTGCTCCTCATCAACCCCCACACCTCCTTCTACTTCCGTCACGAAGCCCACGTGAAAAGCGATGAGGGGCTGAACGCCTACGGCGCCTCCACCTGGGGCCAGTTCTTCGTCTACCAGGGCTTCAACGAAACGGCCGGGTGGATGCACACCTCCAGCGCCGTGGACAACATCGACGAGTTCGAAGAAACCATCGTTCGCCAGGAGGACGGCCTGTTCTACCGCTATGGCGATGAGCTCCGGCCCGTGGAGCAGAAGACCGTCACCGTGCGCCTGCGCCAGGAGGACGGCACCTTCACGGAGGAGCGCTACCCCGCCTATCGCACGCACCACGGCCCCATCGTGCGCGCGGAAGGGGATCGTTGGATTGCCGTGGCCCTCATGGAGGAACCGCGGAAGGCCCTGATTCAGAGCTACGCCCGAACCAAAGCCAAGAACCTCGACGAGTTTCTCGAGATCATGGAATCGCACACCAACTCCTCGAACAATACGGTCTTCGCCGATGCGGCGGGGAACATCGCCTATCTCCATTCGAACTTCGTGCCCAAGCGCCGGAGCGACTTGGACTATCTAAATCCCGTGGACGGCAGCGACCCGAGCACGGACTGGCAAGGCCTGCACACCATCGAGGAAAGCCCGAACAGCATTAACCCGCCCACGGGCTGGGTGCAGAACACGAACAACTGGCCCTACTCCGCTGCGGGCGCCAAACATAGCCCGCGGCAAAAGGACTATCCGCCCTATATGGATAGCGGCAGCGAAAACGCCCGGGGTATCCACGCCCTCGCCCTCCTCGAGCCCATGAATGCCGTGGACCTCGATGGCCTGGTTACCCTTGCCTATGACGAAGCCCTGCCGGCCTTCGATGCGCTTTTACCGCCCCTCTTCGCCGCCTTTGCGGGCCTCCCCGGGGACGCGCCGGCCCGAGCTCGGTTGGCCCCCGCCATCGAGCAGCTCGACGCTTGGGACCGGCGCTATGCCACTGATTCCGTCGCCACCGCCGTGGCCATCTTCTGGGGCGATGCGCTCCGCGACGCCGTGCGCGACGAGGCTCGGGCCAACCGCTGGAACATGCTAACGGTGATGGCCGAAGCGGCCCCAGCGGTTCAGCTGAAGGCCCTGGAAGACGCCCTGGCCCGCCTCGAGACAGGCTTTGGCACCTGGGAAACCCCCTGGGGCGAGATCAACCGCTTCCAGCGCTTAAGCGGTGCCATCGATCTTCGCTACGACGACAGTGCGCCGAGCCTCCCCGTGGCCTTTACCTCCTCCTTCTGGGGTTCGCTGGCGGCCTTCGGAGCCGCCCCGCGCAATGGCACCCAGCGCTGGTACGGCAATCGGGGCAACAGCTTCGTCGCCGTGGTGGAATTTGGGGAGAAGCTCCGGGCTCGGGCCATCACCGCCGGAGGCCTAAGCCGCATCCCCGGCAATCGCCATTTCGATGACCAAGCCGAGCGCTATGCCGCGGGGGATCTCCGGGAGGTGTACTTCTACCCGGAAGCCATCGCTGCGCACAGCCTCGGCACCTACCGTCCTGGAGAGCCGCGGCCATGATGCGCCGAACGGTGCTCAAGGCCCTGGCCCTCCTGCCCGGGCTTGGCGCCCTACGCGCCTTCGGGGAGACGGCGGCGCCGGAGCGCTGGCGCCCCCTAGTCAGCGCCGCCGCCTACCGGGTGCTCTTCGAAGAGGCGACGGAGCGCCCCTATTCCAGCCCCCTAAACGATGAGAAAGGGCGGGGGACCTATCATTGCGCCGCCTGCTACGCCCCGCTTTTCGCCAGCGAAGCGAAGTATGACAGCGGTACGGGCTGGCCCAGCTTCACCCGAGCGCTGCCCGAGGCCATGGGCACGAAGCGGGACTTCAAACTGATCGTGCCCCGCACCGAATACCACTGCGCTCGCTGCGGTGGCCACCAGGGCCACGTTTTCAACGACGGGCCGAGGCCCACGGGGCAACGCTGGTGCAATAACGGCCTCGCCTTGCGCTTTGTACCCGAAGGCGAGGTGGCGCCGGCCCTACGGTGGCCCGAGGGCGCCTAGGGCCCCGCTAGAGCAGCGCGCTGGCGAGGAGGAAGGCCACCCAGGCGGCCCCGTAGGCAAGCACGAGGTACGCCGCCACCATGGAAAGGGGCAGGCGCCAGCCGCCGCTCTCCCGCGCCAGCACGGCCACGGTGGATACGCACTGCAGCGCCAAGGCGAAGAAGACCAGCAGGGCTAGGCCCGACGGTAGGGCCATGCCCGAGGCCTGGATCTGGTCGGCCAGGGGCAGGAAATTTTCCTCAGCCCCTTCGATGCCGAAGATGGCGCCGAGGGTGCCCACAAAGACTTCCCGAGCGAGGAAGGACGTGAGGATGGCCACGCCATAGCGCCAATCGAGGCCCAGGGGGGCGAAGACCGGCTCGATCAAGCGGCCGAGGCTGCCGAGCCAGGAGGCGCCCAGATCCTCGCCGCCATTGGGGAAGTACCCCAGCACCCAAACCACCACGGTCACCACAAAGATCACGGCCCCGGCCTTGGTCACAAAATCCTTCGACCGGCGCAGGGCCGTTTGGAAGAGCGGCCCCCAGGCGG
>JAURCQ010000085.1:2816-7794 GCA_030828335.1 Gammaproteobacteria bacterium | reverse complement strand
GCGGCCTCGCCCTCGCGCTTGGCTATCGCACAAAGCTCATCGCTTTCCTGCTGGCAGGGCTCACCTTGGTGATCTCCGTGGTGATTCATAACTTCTGGGCCCTGCCCCCGGGGGAGCTACAAACGGCTCACGAAATGCAGAACTTCGTGAAGAACATGGCCATCATGGCTGGGCTCTTGGGCTTTGCGGGGCACGGCGGGGGTCCCTGGAGCCTCGACCATCGGACCGAGGCCCCCCATGAAGAGAAGGCCCCACGGTAAAGCGCACCTGCCGCCGAGCGTAAGGGGGCCTTTCCCAGCCAACCGCTGATCTCGTGACGCGGACGGCCCTCCCATAGTCCTGGGCGTCTGTTCGCCTCCGTCGCTAGGCTCCCTCCGACACGATTTGTCGCGAGGGAGCTTGAGCAAATGAAATACCTCGTTATCGCCGATTTCCGCTGTAAGCCCGGTATGGCGCGGCGCATGGCCGAGCGCTTCGAAGAAGCGCTCCCGGTTACTCGCAGTTTTCAAGGCTGTCGCTCCGTAGCCGTTTACTACGAGGAGCGCACCCAGACTTTCACCCTTCTAGAAGACTGGGATTCGCTCGAAGAATACGAAGCCTACCTCTCCTTTCGAGAAGACACGGGTATTCAGACGCAGCTGGATCCCCTTCTCGACGGGGGATGGGCCGAGGTGAAGGCCAGCGTAAAGCGGCTAGGAAAGATTCAGCCCCTCTGAGGGACGGGGCGAACCGGGAGCCAAGCTTCCTAAAAGCTAAAGCGCCGGTAACAAAACGCACCGCCGGTCCCCCCGCTGGCCCGCCCTCCTTCCAGTGTTCGCAGCCCTAACGCTTTGCTCTTCCCTCCGACGATGGGAGAGCACGGTCATGATGAAACGCTTAATTGGAACCGCGGGCGCGCTACTACTTGCTGCCCAGGGTGCCTTTGCCGATCACCACCTACCCCAGGTTCAAGCCCTGGAAACCTACGCCTGCAATTTTGCAAAGGGTAAGGATCTTGATGATTTTCTTGCGGTTGCGGAGAAATGGGACCGCTTTGCGGACGACGGATTTAGCGAGCCCTACGAAGGGTTTGTCCTGACCCCCTTCTATTTTAATGCGGACACCAATGCCGACGTGTACTGGGTGGGCGTATCCCCAAGCTTTGCTGCCCAGGGCACCACGGCTGACGAATGGATGGCAAAGGGCTCCGCCCTACAAAAAGCCTTCGACCAGGTCGCCCCCTGCCAATCCCACAGCCAAATGGCGTCCATTTCGGTGCGCGATATCAATCGCAGCACCGGCGTAGTGGACTTCAGCGCCTGCTCCCTAAAGCCCGGCGCCACTCCGGAAGCGATCAGTGCCGCCGATCAGAAAATGGTGGAATTTCTTGAGAAGGTAGGGTCGACCACGGCGATTTATCGCTGGTATCCGGTTCAGGGCACTGCGAACGCGCCCATCGACTTTCTCCAAGTGAATGCAGACGGCTCGAACGGCGAAGCGGGAACTAATAAGGATAAGTTTCTGAAGGGCGGCGGCATCGCTGTGCAACGCGCGCTCTACGGCGACCTTATGACCTGCCGAAATGGTCCCTCTGCTCATTTCCAATCCGTTGGTGGCTCGGACTGATCCGACCATCCCCTTTTAGAGAGAGATATTGATTATGCGAGCATTTACCCTTGCCCTCGGGCTTCTCCTTTGCGCGGGTCAGGCCAGCGCGGCCAACGCCTATAAGTTCTACGACGTCGACGTGGAGAACGCCCCCGCCGTGCTAGCGGCGACGGACGCCTTCATGAATTCCGAGACCGGAAAGCGCTTCAAAGGCGCGCTCCACCTAAACACCTATCTCGCCAATGGCGCGAGTCCCGCAACCCACGCCTTTGTCATGCTTATGCCGAGCATGGCCGCCATCACGGCTTGGGAGGCGGAAATGGCCGCAAGCAACGATGGGGCGAGCTTCTTCTCCAGCCTCCGCGCTAACGGAGAGGCCACGGGGGAATCCATGGGCGCCATGCTTAAGGCCTGGGGAGACACGGCCGATGATGATCGGGTTTGGATGGTGACGCGTTTCTACACCACCAACCCCCTTGCGGTACTGGCAGCCCAGGAGAAGCTGATGGCAAGCCCAGAGATGAAGAACGCGCCAGGGCAAGTCCATCTCAACAGCGTCGCGGTGGGCAACCGGAGTGGCGCTAACAACAGCTTTGCCACTCATATGTTTGCCGTAGGCTACAAAAGCGTCGAGGAGATGGAAGACTGGACGCAAAAAATCAATGCATCACCAGCCTGGGCTGAGTACCTGACCAGCCTGCGAGACGTGGTGACCTGGCATGGCACCGATCTCCTAGTGATCTCTAGGCTTTACGATCAAGGCATGTCGATCTCGGACTTCACGGACTAATCCTTTCCCGCAAGCGAAGAGCCGTGGACCGAATGCTCGGTCCACGGCTTTTTTTGGGCTTACGGTCAGCCCCGGGGACAGGCGCCGTGCGCCGCGCTAGGCTGTAGGCTTTCCAGCTAGGGCCCAGACATGATCAATCCCATTCCTCGCGGGGACTATCCGCGGCCCCAGCTTCGGCGCGCCCAATGGCAATGCCTCAACGGCCCTTGGCGCATCCGCGCCGATGACGCCGGCGAAGGTCTCAAGCAACGCTGGCATCAGGAGGGTTTGGGCGCTGAAGCCCAAACCATCATGGTCCCCTTTACGCCGCAGGCCCCTGCCTCCCAGGCGGAAGCGCTCCGTCACGCCGCCTGCCTATGGTACGAACGAGCGTTCGATGCGCCTTCCTGGAGCGGACCGGTCATGCTTCACTTCGGCGCCGCAGACCATTGGACGCGGGTTTTTTTAAATGGGCAGGAGATCGGACAGCACCGGGGAGGCTACGCGCCCTTTTCCTTCGAAATCTCCCACGCCCTTAAGCCCGGAAGCAATCGCCTGACCGTGCGCGTCGAGGACTCCCCCTCCTGGAGTCAACCCAGGGGTAAGCAGGCGGGCACCACACGCTGGCCCATTGACTACGATCCCATCACCGGGCTTTGGCAAACGGTCTGGCTCGAGCCCGTGCCGGCCTCGTCCCTGAGCTGGCTTTACCCTCGCTTTTCCCTTGAGGATCGCACCCTGGTCGTCACGGCGGGCTTTTCCTGGCCCGTCACGGGGAAGCTTTCCCTCTCGCTTCACCGGGAGGGTGCGGTCATCGCCCAGGGCTCCGTCGAGGTCGAACACCGCTCCGAAGCCCGGCTTTCCTTCATCCTCGAAGACCCCGCCCTTTGGCATCCCGATCATCCCTGGCTCTACGACCTCACCGCGACCCTCGAAGATCCCCTTGAAGGGACCCTTGACCGGGTAGAAAGCTACCTCGGGCTGCGGGAAATCACCTGGGATGAAGCGGGGCTTCGCCTTAATGGGGAGCCGCTCTACCTCCGGGGGGTTCTCGATCAAGGCTATTTCCCCGAGGGGTGGTACACGGCCCCCAGCGACGAGGCCCTGCGCCGGGATGTGGAGCTCACCCTTGCCCTAGGCTTCAATTGCGCGAGGAAACATCAAAAAGCTGAAGATCCGCGCTATCTCTATTGGGCGGATCAGCTCGGGCTGCTGGTTTGGGCCGAAATGCCCTCGGGGAGAATCTTCTCCACCGACCTTGTGGAAACGCTCACGCAAGAGTGGATGGCCCTTATCCGGAGGGATCGAGCCCATCCCTCGATCATCACCTGGGTGCCCTTTAATGAATCCTGGGGGGTTTGGCACCAGGGGAGCCGTCCCGAGCAGCGGGCCTGGGTGGATAGCCTTTATCACCTGACGAAGACCCTCGATCCCTCCCGCCCCGTGGTGGGCAATGACGGCTGGGAGTACTCCTCAGGGGATCTTTGGACCTTGCATCTTTACGAGGAGGAACGCCCCCTCGAAGAACGCCTAGCCGCGCTTAGGCAGGATCCGGAGACCGCCGTAACGAACAGCTGGGGCGGCACCCCAGGGCGGGAACGCCGGGGCGCGCTTCCCGGCGCTGACGTTTCGGGCCTCCCCATGCTGCTCACGGAATGCGGGGGGATCGGCTTCGGCGACGGCGGCGAAGATCGCTTTGCCTACGGAGACTTTCCGGAAACGGAAGCGGAACTCCTTCGCCAAATCCAAGACACGCTCGAAAAAATTTCCGCGAGCCCCACCCTCGCGGGATACGTATGGACCCAGCTCACGGACGTCCAGCAGGAAGTCAACGGGCTCCTGTACTTCGACCGTAGGCCGAAGCTGCCCCTTCCGACCCTCCGCGCCTGCTTTTCCCGCGAGGAACCCAGCGCCTAGCGCAGCGCCGGGCGACGAAGCGCGGGCTCTAGCCCCGCCCCCATGAGGTCGATGAAGTTATCGGCGAAGAAGGCGTCCTGGGCCGCTGGAGCTAGACCCTCCACCGCCTCCCCAAAGCGCTTCAGGGGATTACGCCCCCCCTCGACGTGGGGATAGTCCGTGGAGAAGAGGCACATCTCTTCTCCAGCGTTCTCGATGATCCACCCCGTGTCTTCGTGGGGATAGGGCGTGACCCGAAGCTGCCGCCGCGCAATCTCCGAAGGCTTCCCGGAGAGCTTTTGCAGACGCTCTTCATTTTTAACAAAGGCGTGGGCGGCGGAATCGAGATTCCGTAGCCAGCCCGGCAGCCAGGACGCCCCCAGCTCCACAGCGCCCCACTTAAGCTTCGGGAAGCGATCGAAGACCCCATCGATTATCAGCGCTGCCAGCGTTTGCTGAACCGATGTCGAAATGGGCAGGTAGGTCAGGGACGTAAAATTCGCATCCCCCCCGTGGAAATCGGGCACCGGAGGCAACCCGTTCACCTTGTAGGTCAGATTGACCTTCTCCTCGCCCCCCACGTGGAACACGATGGGCAAGCCCGCTTCCTGAGCCAAGGCCCACACGGGGAAAAGTCCAATATGGCTGGGGCTATGATTCTGCGGGCACCAGGAGGGCACCATAAGCGCTTTGGCCTCCATTTCGATGGCAGCCCGAGCCGTTTTC
>JAURCQ010000085.1:0-2806 GCA_030828335.1 Gammaproteobacteria bacterium | reverse complement strand
CCAGAGGCACGTAGGCCGTGGCCAAGAGACGGCGATCGACGGAGCAGAAATCGGTCATCATGCGGTTATGGGCCGTGGCCGCGCCGTAGCACAGCGCCTTATCCCCGCTCTGATCAAAACCGAAGTTGCCCAGGCAGAAGGTGGTGAAGACCAGCTGGCTGGCGACGCCGATGTGATCCACCGCGGCGGGGCGATCGGCCTGGAGGAAGGCGCCATGGGCGTCGTAGTTTTTTCGGAGCATGATTTGCTCCCCAGCGCTGGCTCGGAAGGCGGCGTCCTCCTGGCGCTTCCGCGCCTCTTCCACCACCTGCCGATTCCCCACCTGCACCCCGACGTTGGGATGCTCTAGAAAGCGTCGAAGCAAATCCCTTTCAAAGTAGGGGTTTAGGCAGTCCGACAGCTCCATAAGATGGCTGTCGGCATCGTGAACCAAACGATTTTCGATATAGGCCATGGCCCCGGTCTCCCCTTTTTTTCTTCGACCATACACCGGAGCCCGGGGAAAGCTCTAGGGATCGATAAAGCTCGCCAGGTCCTCGCGGAACTTCGCCGCCGATGCGGGATGGAGATACATCATGTGCCCCGCCTCGTAGTAGGCAACGGTGAGGTTCTCCCGCTGCGCCGGCGGAATATCGAGGTGATCGAGCACGTAGTGGAGGGCGCCATAGGGCGTGGCCAAATCAAAGTAGCCCTGCTGCACGAGCAGGCGCATCTTCGGGTTCTGAGTCATGGTCCAGGCCAGATCGATGGCCGTATTGGGGACGGGCACGGTGCCGAGACCCGGCGTTTTGTGACGCCGGTCCCAGCGGCCATAGACCGGCGCCGAGCTCACATAGGTGCGATCCGTTTTCACCCCCAGCGCTTCCCGGTAGTAATCATTGAAGGTGGCCATAAAGGCCGGACCCACGGCAGGGAAGAAGGGGTCGTAGCGGAAGGTCTCGGCGATGTGGTTGATGGCGTCGCCCAGGAATCGGGAATCAATGCGCCCCACCACCTTGTGCTCGTCCCGCAGCAGCGCCTTGGTGAACTGCGCCTCATTCATGCGCAATTTGGCGCGATCCCAATAGTCCGCGGGAATGCCCGTGAAGCGCTCGAGCCCGGCCAGGGCCGCAGCGCGCTCCCCGCTCGTTGCGCTGTGGCCCTTGCGCAGCACCGGAGCATAGACCTCGCTCACGAAACGCTCCGCCTCCGCCAGGAAATCCCCCAGCGCCTCGGGGCGATCGACCACCTTTCCGTGGTACCAAGCCGTCGCTGCGAAGGTCGTAAAGCTGTTGGTGTCGGCCAGATCGTTCGCGGCGCCATTGTTGGCGGCGATGAAGTCCATGTAGGGCGATACGAGAATCACGCCGTTTAAGGCAATGCTATGGCGGGAGAGCAGCTCATAGGCGACGCCTCCGGAGCGAATACCGCCGTAGCTCTCCCCGAGCAGGTACTTCGGGGACTGCCAGCGCCCTTCCGCGGAGAGGTAGCGAGCGATGAACTTCGAGACCGACTCGATATCCTGGTCGACGCCCCAGAAGTCCTCGCCCTTGCCCTTCCCCACGGCGCGGGAGAACCCCGTGCCTACGGGATCGATCATGACCAGATCGGCCTTATCGAGTACGGAGTACTCGTTATTCACGCGGCGGAAGGGGCCTTCCGTGGAAAACTCCTGATCCTGCACCACGGTGCGCTGCGGGCCCAAAATACCCATATGCAGCCACATGGACGCGGAGCCCGGCCCCCCGTTGTAGGCGAAAAGAATGGGACGGGTGCGCCGATCGCCATCCTTTTTCACGTAAGCCGTATACCCAAAATGGGCGATCACCTCGCCCTCGTCGTCCTTCATTTCCATAGTGCCCGCGGTGGCGCGGTACTCGATGGTTTTGCCGTCGATGCGCACCTTACCCTCGCTCTCCGCGTGCAGAAGCTCAGGAATCGCCTCCTCGGCCTTATCAACCTCATCGCCATGGCTATCGGCGAGGACACTCTGGGGCGCGACCCAGGGGAGGAAGGCGAGCATTAGGGTTGCAAGGATCCGGCGGGACATGGCGGTCTCCATGAAAGAAGTGAGCGAAAAAGTGTCAACCATCTCCGCGCCCCATGCCACCCCCAGGGCCTCGCTTGAGGGCCCCTTGCCCTCCACGGACAAGGGCCGTAGCGTCAGCTGCTCTGAAGCCGGAAGGAACCCGTCCCCCATGCGCCCCACTTCCCGGGAATACCCCACCTTCGTCACCCACCTCGAGTGCTCCCTCACGGGAGAGCGCTACGAAGCAGGCCAGGTCCACGGCCTTTCGAAAGCCGGGCGCCCCCTCCTCGTCCGCTACGATCTAGACGCCCTCGGCAGCCAGCTCCTAAAAGAAGACCTCGCCCCCCGGGACGGCGGGTTCTGGCGTTACCGGGAATTTCTCCCCGTGACCCAGAGCCAAAACGTGGTGGCCCTGGGAGAGGTCATGACGCCGCTTGTTCCCCTCTCGAAGCTGGGAGAAGCGCTGGGCGGCCACGCAGATTCCGTGATCGTCAAAGACGAAGGCCGGCTCCCCACGGGCTCCTTCAAAGCCCGGGGCCTTGCCCTGGCCGTGGCCATGGCGAAGGAACTTGGACTCAGCCATCTCGCGATGCCTACCAACGGCAATGCGGGGGCGGCCATGGCGGCCTACGCGAGCCGGGCCGGGCTCCGCACCACCATCTTTTGCCCCGAGGACACCCCGGAGGTGAACGTTTCCGAGATTGCCCTTCAGGGGGCGGAGGTCTATCGCGTCAACGGGCTAATCAACGACTGCGGCAAGCTCGTAGGAAACGGAAAGGAAGCGGCAGGCTGGTTTGA
>JAURCQ010000084.1 GCA_030828335.1 Gammaproteobacteria bacterium | reverse complement strand
AAGACCTGCCTGATGTAGGCGAGCGATCCCATCAACGACCCGGGATAGCCGCGGCCTCTACCCGGCGAGCGGAAGTTGACTCGCTGCGCCACGGGTGTGTCCACGATCATCTGCGAGATCATCTTGGTGTCGGCGTTGGCCTCGGTGCCGCCGAGCTTGGGCGCCGCCCGGGTTGCGGTGCTTTGGAGTGAAGCGGGACTTCGCCAGGGCCTTGAAGCGCAGGCCGTGGGCGCGGCGCTGCGGGCCCAGGGGGCGCCAAAGCGAACGATTCAGCTGGCTCAGAGCCTCACGGTGACGACGTCTTGGCTGACCCCGGGCGTGCCGTCGGGTTCTGAGCTGGTGGCCGGGGCCCTTGCCCTAGGCGCACACCGTCGGGGCTCCGCTGCTGAGCAGGGGCAGTACGCCCTGGCCAGCGCCAGCCTTCAGGCCTGGGCTGCGTTTCGCGCTCCGGAGCGCCTGCCGTGGCTGTCCAGTCTGCTGGAGGCAGCGCCCGCTTGCGTGGATGTTCCAGGGGCCGCGCTTCAAGCCCTTCCCCCCGCGGAGCGGGGTCCGGCGCAGGCGCGCCTCCGCCGGGAAGCCCTGGAACGCTGGCTTGCGGGGCATCCTGTGCCCCCGGGGGGTACGGTCTAGGCGTCGTCGCGACTGCGTCGAAGGGTTAGGGCGATGTCATCGCAGGCGGCGATAGCGCCCGGCTTGTGCACCGTAAGTTCGAGCCAGGGTAGGTCGAAGTCAGCGAGGAGGCGGGCGCACAGCCGTTCCGCCAGGGTTTCTAGGAGTTGGAAGTGCTCTTCCGCGCAGAAGGCCCGGACCTGGTCGGCCAGTGCGCCGTAGTCGAGGGCGTCGGCCAGGGCATCGTCCTGAGCCCCTTGAGCGGCGTCCGTCGGTAGGGTGAGATCAAAGGTTAGGCGCTGGGGGACGGTTTTTTCCCAGTCGTAAACGCCGATGAGGGTTTCCACGGCCAAACCGCGGAGGCTTAAGCGATCATCCATGGGCCGCGGGTTCCAGCTCCGCTAGGGGCCAGCGCGGCCGAGCGCCGATCTCTAGTCCCGTGCGCTGGCCGCTTTCTAAGCGGCAGGCCCCGGCATAGGCAATCATGGCGCCGTTGTCCGTACAGAGGGCCGGGCGCGCTAGGTAGGCCCGGGCGCCTCGGGGGGTGAGCCGGGTCTCCAGTGCTTCCCGAAGCCGCTGGTTCGCTGACACGCCCCCAGCAATGACCAGGCGGTCCCGCCCCTGCTGAGCGAGGGCCCGCTCCGCTTTCCTCACCAGCGTATCCACCACCGCTTCTTCGAAGGCCGCGGCGATGGCTGCCCGTTCTTCCCCGTCGAGGGTGCCGTCCGCTTCGGCTCGGCGCGTGGCGGTGAGCACCGCCGTTTTCAGCCCCGAGAAGGAAAAGTCGAGGCCGGGGCGGTCGAGCATGGGGCGGGGAAAGCGATAGCGGGCGGCCCTTTCTGGGTCCGCGCTTTCCGCCAGGGCCGCTAGGTGGGGGCCGCCGGGGTAGGGCAGGCCTAGAAGTTTGGCGGTCTTATCAAAGGCTTCCCCCGCTGCATCATCGATGGATTCCCCGAGCAAGGTGTAGTGCCCCAGTCCTTCCACATCGACGAGGAGCGTATGGCCGCCGGACACCAGGAGCGCCACAAAGGGAAAGGCGGGCGGGTCCGGTTCCAGGAGCGGGGCGAGGAGGTGCCCTTCCATGTGATGAACGGCCAGGGCGGGGATGCCGAGGGAAAAGGCGAGGCTGCGCCCGAAGGTCGCCCCCACCAGCAAGGCGCCCATGAGCCCGGGGCCGGCGGTATAGGCCACGCCATCGAGATCATCGAGCTGCCAGCTGGCCTCGGCCAGCACGCTTTCAAGGAGCGGCAGGAGGCGACGGCTGTGGTCCCGGCTGGCGAGCTCGGGCACCACGCCGCCGTAGGTGGCGTGGAGGTCGACCTGGCTGTGGAGGGCGTCAGCGATCAGCCCACGCTCCGTATCGAAGAGCGCGAGACCGGTTTCGTCGCAGGAGCTTTCGATGCCAAGGACGCGCATGAGAGGAATTACCCATAGAGCAAAGGTCTATGCTAGCAGAGCTGGGTTCTCCTTTCGCGCGGGGGCACGCAGCGCTAGACGGGAGCCTTTCACCTTCCTATAATCGCGCGCCCTTTAATCAGGAAGGCCCCTAGGTCCTATGCCGAGCGTTAAGGTAAAAGAAAACGAGCCCTTCGATGTGGCTCTGCGTCGTTTCAAGCGGTCCTGCGAAAAGGCCGGTGTGCTGTCGGAAGTGCGTCGTCGCGAGCACTACGAGAAGCCCACGGCAGAGCGCAAGCGCAAGCAAGCTGCGGCCGTAAAGCGCCACGCGAAGAAACTCCAGCGCGAATCCAAGAAGCTCGAAAAGAGCTACTAAGGGTCGGCCCGTGCCTGCCCTGGTGGAGCGAGTTAAAGACGCGGTTAAAGACGCCATGCGCGCCCGAGAGAAGGCGCGGCTGGCGGCTTTGCGTTTGATTACCGCTGAGTTCAAGCGCATCGAGGTGGACGAGCGCATCGAGATCGATGACGCGCGGGCGCTTTCTGTGCTCGACAAAATGGTTAAGCAGCGCCTGGATTCGGAAGCGCAGTATCGCGCGGCGGGGCGGGACGAACTTGCCGAGGTCGAGGCCTTCGAAATCACCGTCATTCGCGAATACCTTCCCGAGCCCCTGACCGATGAGGACCTCGACGCCCTCGTGGCGGAGGCTATCGTGGCCTCCGGTGCCACCTCCATGGCGCAGATGGGTGCGGTCATGGGGCAGCTGAAGCCTAAGGTTGCCGGGCGTGCCGACATGGGCGTGCTTAGCGCCAAGGTGAAGGCGCAGCTCTCCGCCTAGTGCTTCAGCCCCTGTGCGCTTACGCCTCGGGCGCGCAGCTCCGCTCAAACCCCATGCTATGCTTTTTCCCCGCGGGCACGAGTGAGCCGAATGGCCGGTCGCATTCCTCAAGAATTTATCAATGACCTCCTCGATCGCATTGACGTGTCCGAGGTCATCGGCGCGCGCCTCGAGTTAAAGCGGGCGGGTAAGGAATTCAAGGGCTTATGCCCCTTTCACGGGGAGAAGACCCCCTCCTTTCATGTGGTCCCGGAAAAGGGCTTCTACCACTGCTTCGGCTGCGGCGTGCATGGCACGGCCCTCACCTTTCTTCTTGAGCACGACCGCCTGGAATTCGTGCAGGCCGTGGAGACCCTGGCATCCATGGCGGGGGTGGAGGTGCCCCGGGAAGCGGGGGTGGTGCGGAAAAATGATCGGCGAAGCGCGCTCTTTGCGGTGCTCGAGCGGGCCGATCGGTGGTTCCAGCTTCAGCTTCGCCAGCACCCGGAGCGCGCCCGGGCCGTGGAATATCTGAAGGGTCGCGGACTCACCGGTGCCACGGCGAAGCACTTTGGTATTGGCTACGCGCCGCCGGGTTACGAAAATCTCTTGAAGGCCCTTGGGGGTGGGCAGGCCCTCGAGCAGCAACTCATTGAAGCCGGGCTCCTGGCCAGTCGGGAAAGCGGTGGTAGCTACGATCGCTTCCGAGATCGCATTACCTTCCCCATTCGCGATGGGCGGGGGCGCACCATTGGCTTTGGGGGACGGGTGCTTGGCGACGGTCAGCCTAAGTATTTGAATTCCCCGGAAACTCCCGTGTTTCATAAGGGGCGGGAGCTCTACGGCCTCTGGGAGTGTCGCCAGGCCCTGCGAGATCCGGAGCGGGTCCTCTTGGTGGAGGGCTATATGGATGTGGTGGGCCTTTCCCAAGCGGGGGTGCCGGAAGCCTGCGCGGCCCTCGGTACGGCAGCCACCGCTGATCATTTGGAAAAGCTCTTCCGCCTCGCGCCGGAGGTGGTGCTGTGTTTCGACGGCGACGCTGCGGGGCGCCGGGCCGCCTGGAAAGCAGCTCAGCTGGCGCTCGATGCGCTGAATGATGGGGTATCGGTGCGGGTGCTGTTTCTGCCCGATGGCGAGGATCCGGATTCCCTCGTTGCGAAGGAGGGGGCGGAGGCCTTTCGGGCTCGGGTAGCCCAGGCGGAAGCGCTTTCGAGCTACCTGTTCCGCACCCTGGGGGAGGGTCTTGATCTCGCCCTGCTCGACGATCGCTCCCGGCTGGCGCATCGGGCCCGCCCGCTCCTCGAAAGGATTCCCGGTCAGCTGGTCAAAACGCTGATGTATCAGCGTCTTGCGGAATTGACGGCGCTTCCCCAGGGGGCGCTTGAGGCGGCGCCGGAGCAAGCGGCGCCGGTGGATGCCTATGGGGACGGACCGTTCCCCGCGGACCCCCACGATGGGGAGCCGCCGCTAGAGGCCCGGCGCCCCCAGGCCGCCCCGGCCCGGGGCCGGGTCCGCCGGGAGCGGGCGGAGCGGGCCCTGGCACTGTTACTTAAGCGTCCCGATCTCGCCGACGCAGTGCCTGAAACCGCGCTCCTGGCCCTTTCCGAGCATCGCTCCGAGGCGGGGCAGCTGCTGGCTGAGCTCCTCACCATTCTGCAGCAGAGCCCCGGCCTTTCGGCATCGGCGCTGCTCGGGCGCTATGTGGGCACGGATGCTCATGAGCGCCTCCTAAGCCTCGCTTCTGCGCCCCTACCTTTTGAAGGCAGTGCCCTTAGCACGGAGTTCGGGGAACTGCTCGGCCATCTGCAGGTCGAAGGGGAGACGGAAAAGCGCCGAGCCCTCCTAGAGCGGATTCGCACCGGGCAGGCGCAGGACGGCGATCTTGAGGTCTTCCTCGCCCTTAAGCGGGCCGCCGCAGGCGTTGATTCTCAGTCATCTTAACGCGCATGGGAGTTGGGCTAAGGACCTTTTCGTCGTATAATGTCCGGCTCGCCCGCCGATATCGAACGCCCTGACGCGAAGGAGCACCATGGCCGCTCAGAGTGCAACGCAGCAACAGCAATCCCAGCTCAAGGAACTTATCGCCAAAGGTAAGGAGCAGGGCTACCTCACTTACGCGGAAGTGAATGATCACTTACCCGCGGACATTTCCGATCCCGATCAGATCGAAGACATCATTCGCATGATCACGGAGATGGGCATCAAGGTCTTTGAACAGGCCCCCGATGCCGATGAGTTGCTCACTGCCGGGGATTCCTCCGCTGACGAACTCGCCGCCGAGGAAGCCGCTGCCGCCCTCGCCGCGGTGGAGACGGAGGTTGGGCGCACCACCGATCCGGTCCGCATGTACATGCGGGAGATGGGCACGGTGGAACTGCTTACCCGGGAAGGGGAAATCGAGATTGCCAAGCGCATCGAGGAAGGGCTTCGAGATGTGATGGCGGCCGTCAGCCAGTTCCCGGGGACGGTGGAGCACATCGTCAACGCGTACGACCGGGCGGTTGAGGACGACAAGCTCACGGACGTGCTCATCGGTTATCTCGACCCCACGGACGATGTGCCGCCGGCGGCCCAGGTCCAAAATCGCAACGACAGCGATAACGACGATGACGAGGAGACGGAAACCAATACGGGGCCCGATCCAGAAGAGGCCCGGGCGCGCTTTGAGGCGATCCGCAAGCAGCTCAAAAAGACCGAGCGCAACATCAAGCGCTATGGCCGGGATGGGAACGCCGCCATCAAGGATCTGGAAGTGCTTGCGGAGTGTTTTGCCCCGCTCAAGCTGACGCCTAAGCACTTCGATGAGATCGTGCGCCGGGTCCGTACCAACCTTGATGCGGTGCGCGAGCAGGAAAGGGTCATCAGCCAGACCCTCATCCGCCGCGGCCGCATGCCGAAGAAGGTCTTCCTAGCCGAGTTCCCGGGCAAGGAGATCGATGAGAAGTGGCTCGAAAAGCAAATTACGGGCAAGCAGGATTGGTCTCCGCGCCTGGCGGCCCACGCCGATGAGCTCCGCCGCGCCCAGCGTCGCCTGCGCGCCGTGGTGGAGGAGACGGGGCTAACCGTTGCCCAGGTCAAGGAAATCAACCGCGCCATGTCCCTCGGGGAAGCCAAAGCGCGGCGGGCGAAGAAGGATATGGTGGAGGCCAACCTCCGCCTCGTCATTTCCATCGCCAAGAAGTACACCAATCGGGGCCTGCAGTTCCTCGATCTGATCCAGGAAGGCAACATCGGCCTCATGAAGGCCGTGGATAAGTTCGAATACCGCCGCGGCTATAAGTTCTCCACCTACGCCACGTGGTGGATTCGCCAGGCCATTACGCGCTCCATTGCCGACCAGGCGCGCACCATTCGTATTCCGGTGCACATGATTGAAACGATTAACAAGCTCAACCGCATCTCTCGACAAATGCTGCAGGAGATGGGGCGGGAGCCGACCCCCGAGGAGCTCGGGGAGCGCATGGAGATGCCTGAGGATAAGGTCCGCCGGGTACTCAAAATTGCCAAGGAGCCCATCTCCATGGAGACCCCCATCGGGGACGACGAAGATTCCCACCTGGGAGATTTCATCGAAGACGTCACCGCCGGGTCTCCCATCGATATGGCAACGGACGAAGGGCTGCGGGAAGCCACTCGTTCCGTGCTCGGCGGCCTAACGGCCCGGGAGGCCAAGGTGCTGCGCATGCGCTTTGGCATCGACATGAATACGGACCACACCCTCGAAGAGGTGGGCAAGCAGTTCGACGTGACCCGGGAGCGGATCCGTCAGATCGAAGCCAAGGCGCTCCGCAAGCTGCGCCACCCGACGCGCTCCGATCATCTACGCAGTTTCCTAGACGAATAAGTACAAGCGCCCTTCGGGGCGCTTTTTTTTGCCTCTAGGCGGCGAGGTAACGCTGCCCGAGGCGGTGCCGGCGGTCCTGGTCTAGGCCTAACGCGTTTTCGAGGTAGCGCTCCACGGACGCGAAGTCGGCGGCAATGGCGCCATAGGCGGCTCGAAGATATTCCGGCCGCACGCCGGCGATGGCCATGATGGCCTCGAGCTCCGGCAGGGGGCGGTCGCCGTAGTAGCGGCGCATGCGCGGAAGCACATGGCCTTCGAGGTCGATAGCCATGTTCGTGAACAGGTAGTCCGATAGGATCATCGACTCATCCACGCCCAAGGCATGGAGAATCAGCGCGGCCGCGAACCCCGTGCGGTCCTTTCCTGCGGCGCAGTGCACCAGAAAGCCCCCGTCTTCCGTGTGCAGCAACGCCTCGAATAGTAGGGCGTAGTCGTCCTGGTGCTTGGCGGCGAGCTCATGATTGATCGCCACCATAAAGTCGATCCGTGCCTGAGCGTCGAGGTCCTCATTGGCGAGGGCGGCGCGCATGGCGATGGCGCTGCCTGGATCCATGGGAATCTCCACCCGCTCAGCGCGAATGGCCGCTGGCGTGGGTTCCTGCTCTCGCTCCTCGGGGCGTCTCAGATCGCAGATCGTCTGAATACCCAGGGCATTGAACTGAGCAATTCCGTCGTCCCCTAAGCGGTCCATGGCGCCAGAGCGAAAGAGCTTTCCGCGACGGATGGCGCGTTGGTGGTGTCCTGGGTAGCCGCCGAAGTCGCGAAGGTTGACGGCGCCGGGAATGGCGATGATGCGATCTGGGGTCATGGTGCAGTCCAGCGGTGAGTCGAAGGGAAAGAATCGCACAGCTCCGTGACGGGCGCATGGCAATTGACAACGTTGTCATGGGCTGCTCTGCTCGGAAAAACAAAAGGGGGAGTGCCATGTCGCATAGCGTGCTGGCGGTGAGGGAGGCCGATCGCGTCTCCCTAGGGCAGAAGCTGGCCTACGGGGCCGGGGCTTTCGTCAATAATCTACTTGCCGCGGCAATCGGTGGCATGACCATCGTGCTGAACCTTGGGCTGGGCATGGACCCGGCGCTCGTGGGTTTGCTAGGTGCCCTGCCGCGGCTTGTGGATGCGCTGACAGACCCGCTCATGGGTTACCTATCGGACCATACCCGATCCCGCTGGGGCCGACGCCGCCCCTACATTTTCTCCGGCGCGCTGGCCGTAGGGGTGATTTTCGCGCTCCTTTGGCAGCTCCCGGAAGGCAAGAGTGAGTCGTTCTATTTCTCCTTCTTCTTGCTGGGCTCCATTCTTTTTTACCTCGCCTATACCGTATTTGTGACCCCCTGGGTGGCGCTCGGCTTCCTCCGCCACGTATGGGCACGAGGGGAGCTACGATGACACCTGGCACCGCCTTATGTTGGTTTGCGTTGCTCTTGATGTCAGCTTGGGTCC
>JAURCQ010000083.1 GCA_030828335.1 Gammaproteobacteria bacterium | reverse complement strand
TCGGGCATGCGCCAATCCCCCCGGGGGGACAGGCTCACCGTGCCGACCTTGGGCCCCGGGGGCAGGGTGGTGCGCTTGAACTGCATGGCATGGAAACGGCTGAAGAATCGATCGAGCCACTCATCGAGGGCCTCCGGCGCGTAGCGATCGGCGAAGGCTCGGCGGGCGAGGAAACGCAGCTTTGCCGGCCCCATGCCAAAGCGCAGGGCGTAGTACAGGTAGAAATCGTGGACTTCGTAGGGCCCGAGCACCGCTTCCGTTAGCTGGCCCACCTCCTGGGGATCGTCCCCGGGAATCAGCTCCGGGGAGATCGGCAAGGCCAGCACCGCTTCCAGCGCCTGGGACAGGCCCTCGTCGTGCTGCTGCGCTGCATAGGCCCGCACCAAATCAGCGATGAGCGTCTTCGGCACGCTGCTATTCACGTTATAGCTCGCCATGTGATCAGCGTTGAAGGTGCACCACCCCAGGGCCAGCTCGGAAAGGTCTCCCGTGCCGACCACGAGCCCCCCGAGCTGATTGGCGCGATTGAAGAGAATTTGCGTACGTTCCCGGGCCTGGGCGTTCTCAAAGGTCACGTCCGGCGTCACCCCATCGTGCCCAAGGTCGGCGAGGTGCTGAGCCACCGCCGGACCAATGTCGATGCGCTCGAGAGAAAGGCCCAGCACCTCGGCCAGGGCCCCCACGAGCCCGAGGGTTTTTTCGCTGGTCCCGGGGCCCGGAAGGGTGAGGGCGCACAGCGCCGACGTCGGCAGGCCAAGGCGCCTTAGGGCCTCCAGGGCCACGAGCAGCGCGAGGGTGGAGTCGAGGCCCCCGGAAAGGCCGATCACCAGCGCCGGAGCCTTTGCGGCACGCATGCGCCGAGCGAGGCCCGTCGCCTGAATAGCGAGAATGTCCTCGGCGCGCCGGGCCGCTTCCTCCCGGTCTCCGGGGACAAAGGGCTTAGGATCGATCCGGCGGAAAAGCGGACCGGCAAGGGCCGCGGGCTGAGCCGGCGCCGGCAGAAAGCGGTACCCGTCGCTTCTGGCCTGGCGCCGGAAGGTGCCATTGCGCCGGCGATCGAAGGCCAAGCGCTGCACGTCGAAATCCACGGTCAGGGCCGCGCCATCGAGGGCAAAGCGCGCCCCTTCATCCAGTATCGACCCGGCTTCCGCGGCCAGGAGGTGTCCCCCGTAGACCAGATCCTTGCTCGATTCGAAGGGGCCAGCGCCGGCATAAAGATAGCCGCACAGGCGCTGACCGCTGGCCATGCGCACCAAGTCCCGGCGATAGGCGGCCTTCCCCACCCCTTCCGGGCTCGCCGAGGGGTTCAATATCAGCTGGGCCCCGGCCAGGGCATGGGCCACCCCCGGGGGCGATGGGGACCAGAGGTCCTCGCAGAGCTCAAGGGCCCAGCGCACCCCTAGGGTTTCAAAGCCCAGCTGCTGCGCCAGGGAAAAGGTCCCAAAGCGCGGATCTTCCACGGTGAGCGCGACGCCGTCACCGCTATCAAACCAGCGCTGCTCGTAGAACTCCCCGTAGGTGGGCAGCGCGCCCTTGGGGACGGCGCCCACCACCCGGCCGGCGCTGAGCACCAGCGCCACGTTGAACACCCGGCCATCGGCCACAGGCCAGGGGGCGCCCACCACCAAGGCCAGGGGCAGCTCCGCCGTGTCCCGAAGCAGCTGGGCCAGGGCCTCCCGGGTTTCCGCCAGCAGCGGTTCGGTGAGGAAGAGATCTTCACAGCTATACCCCGTGAGGCTGAGCTCCGGGGTCAGGAGCAGGGCCACCTCGGCCTCCGCCGCCGCCTGCGCCGCAACCGTGAGGGCCCGGGCGTTATCCCGGGGCTGGGCCAGGCTGAGCACGGGGCTAACCGCCCGGGCTCGGAAAAAGCCGTGATCGAGCAAGGTGACGGGGCTTCCCATGGGCCTAACCCTCCGTGAGATCGTTGGCACCTGCGTTTAGGGACTCGAAGGCCATCCAGCGCACCAGGGCTTCCAGCGTGGCGTCGTCGCAGCGCAGGCACCCCCCCCGGGGCGGCATGGCCGGGGGAATCCCCGCCTCAACCCGAGCGAGGAGCGACGGCAAGCCCTGCGCTTGCCGCGGCGCCCAGGCTACCGCGTCGCCCACGGCCGGGGCGCCGGCAACCCCGAGCCCATGGCATTGCTGGCAATGGCGACGATAGCTCGAGGCCAACGGCGCCGGGGGCACGGGACGCGCTTGCGCCTTCGTCCCCGAGGCGCCATCCCCACCGCAGCCCCCTAGGCTTACGGCGAGCCCCCCCGCGACGGCGAGGACGCGCCCAAGCGCGCCACGGCGTCCCGTCACGCGCCCACCGCGCCCGCCTCGAGCAGGGCCGCCCGGACCTCCCGCTTGAGGAATTTCCCCGAGGCATTGCGAGGGAGCGGGTCCTCCTGGAAGAACAGCTGGGAGGGCACCTTAAAGTGGGCCAGGGATTCGCGAAGCTTCGCGCGCACGGCCTCGGCTTCGAAGGCAGCGCCGGGGGCGGCCACGATCACCGCGGCCACCTCTTCCCCCAGGCGCTCATGGGGCAGGCCAAAGACGATCGCTTCACTCACGCCGGGAAGCTCGTAGAGGGCGCCCTCCACCTCGGCGCAGTACACGTTTTCCCCGCCCCGGAGGACCATGTCCTTCTTCCGGTCTTCGATGGTGACGAAGCCGTCTTCGTCCACCCGGCCAATGTCCCCGGTCTTGAACCAACCATTTTGGAGCGCTTCCGCCGTGGCCTCCGGGCGATTCCAATAGCCACGAAAGAGGTGCGGGCCCTTCATCCAGAGCTCGCCAAGCATGCCCCGGGGGCACTGCTGCCCCTGATCGTCAAAGGCTTCGATGGCCACCACGCAGGGCGGCCTTCCTGTGCTTCTCGGCCGGGCGAGGTAGTCATCACCGTTGTTCTGGGCGCCCACGGCGTTGCTTTCCGTGAGGCCGTAGCCAATGCCCGGGCGGCCCTTAAAGCGGGCCTCAACCTGACGAACCTGCTCCGGCGGTGCCGGCGCCCCGCCGCCCCCGATGGATTGGAGGCTGGAGGTGTCGTACTGGTCAAAGTTCTCGCACTGGAGCATTTCCCAGGTCATGGTGGGCACACCGGTGAAGGAGGTCACCCGTTCCCGCTCAATGAGGGACAACGCCTCTTCCGCATTCCACTTGTACATGAGCACCAGCTTGCGCCCGGGGCGGAAGGCGGTCAGGAAAATCGCGTTACTTCCGGTCACGTGAAAGAGGGGCACGCTCACGAGCATGGCCGGGTCGAGCACCGGGGCCTCCGGCGCCGGCGGCGCCCGCCGCGCAAAGAGCGCCTGGTTCGACTCAAAGGCCAGCACGGCGCTCAGCACGGCGTAGTGGGTCGACACAGCGCCCTTGGGGAACCCCGTGGTGCCCGAGGTGTAGAGGATCATGGCGTCGTCATCCACCGCGCCCCCGGGGGCCGGGCAGGGCTCGCCGGCAAAGGCCGCGAGGAGGTCCTCCACCGGTGCCGTGGTGGGGTCCGCGGCGCTGCTGCGCACCGTCAGCACCACCAGCTCAGGATTCTCTTGCCGCGCCGCCGGTAGGCGGACGAGGCGCTCGTCGTCAACCACCACCACCTTGGCGCCGGAATCCTTGAGGCCATAGGCCATCTCCTCTTCCGTCCACCAGGCGTTCACGGGGACGGCCACCGCACCCAGGGCCGTAGCGGCCATAAAGGCCAGGATCCATTCGGGGTAGTTGCGCAGGGCCAGCGCGACCCGATCGCCCCGCACCACGCCGTAGCGCGCCGCGAGCCCCGCTGCGAGGGCCTGGGCCTGGGCCCAGGCTTCGGAAAAGGTTAAGCGCGTGTCCTCGTAAACCAGGAAGGTCTTGTCGCCGTGGGTCTCCGCGGCGGCGCGATAGATGTCCGAAAGATGGCCAGGCAGGTGCTTAAAGCTGGGCACCTGGTAGGCGCCGAAATCCCGCTGGGTGAGCTCATGGGGCGTGCCCGGCGCCGTGATCTCCGCCAGCGCCGCTTCCCAACTCAAGGCGTAACTCATGAATTCCCCTTAGTGCTTTTAGTTTATGCCTGGAGCCCGGGGCTCCGCAGTTCAAAGTCGTCCGCGTCCTGGGCCACGGGAAAGGCATCCCGCTGCGCGGCGAGGTGCGCCGCGGAAAAGGTGCCCAGAAGCACGCCGGGGCTCTCCCGGAGTTCCCCGTGGCGCTGCCCAAGGCAATCGATGACCGTGGTGCCCCCGCGGTAGGCCTTTCCGGCCCCATCCTCGCCGACGATATTCACCGCCGCCAGCCAGCACTGGTTTTCGATGGCCCGGGCCGGCAGCAGCGCGCGCCACTGTTCCTGCCGCGGCGCCGGCCAGTTGGCCACCACGAGGAGCGCGTCGTAATCCCCCCGATTGCGCATAAACACGGGGAAGCGAAGGTCATAGCAGACCTGCAGCGCGAGGCGCCAGCCGCGCCAGGGCACCACCACCCGCTCCGTTCCCGGCGCGTAGTGCTCGTGCTCCCCGGCCATGCGAAAGAGGTGACGCTTGTCGTAGAAGGTCACCTCGCCCTCGGGCGTGACGAAGTAGAAACGATTCCGCGCGCCTTGCCCTTCCGCCTGAACGGCAACGCTCCCGCCCACGGCGGCATCTAGGCGCGCGGCCTGAGTCTTGAGCCAGGCCAGCGTCGGGCCCGGGTGCGCTTCCCCTTGGGTCTCCGGCGCCATGGTAAAGCCGGTGGTGAACATCTCCGGCAGGAGCACCACATCAAGCCCCCCAGGAAGCTGGGCAAGACTCTCCTCGAGGGCGCTTCGATTCGCCGCCGGGTCGTGCCAGGCCGTGGCCCGCTGTAGCAGCGCCAGCTTTAGATCGCGCACAGGCGCTCCGCGGCCTGCTCAAGCGTTGCCTCATCTTTACAGAAGCACAGCCGGAGCAGGCGCTGGTCCTTCGGCGGATCGGCGTAAAACACGCTCACGGGGATGGTGGCCACGCCGATGGATTCGGTGAGGCGCGGGGCCAGCAGATGGTCTGGCTCGTCGGAGATGTCCCGGTAATCGATCAGCTGGAAGTAGGTGCCCGCGCTCGGGGTGAAGTGAAAGCGCGAAGGGGCCAGGAGCTCCGCCAGCCGATCGCGCTTGGCCTCGTAGAACGCCGGAAGCTCACGATGATGCTCCGGATGCTCGCGGAGGAAGTCCGCGTGGGCCAGCTGGGTCGGATGGTGCGTGCAGAAGGTCACGTACTGGTGGATCTTCCGGAACTCCGCCGTGAGCGCCGCTGGCGCTACGCAGTAGCCGATCTTCCACCCCGTGGTGTGGTAGGTCTTCCCCAGGGAGGACACCATGAAGCTCCGCGCCGCCAGCTGGGGGTGGCGCAGCACGCTTTCATGACGCTGCCCGTCGAAAATGATGTGCTCGTAAACCTCATCGGAGAGGATCCAGAAGCCGTAGCGCTCCGCCAGGGCCCCAAGGCGCAGCAGCGCCGCTTCGGAAAGGACCGTGCCCGTGGGGTTGTGCGGCGTATTGATCACCACGGCGCGGGTGCGGGAGGACAGCACCGCCTCCAGGGCATCAAAGTCGATCTCAAAACTCGGCGCCGCAAGGGCCAGGTGCACGGGCGTGCCGCCGGCCATCACCACCGCGGGATCGTAGGAATCGTAGGCCGGATCGAAAATCACCACCTCGTCCCCCGGGCGCACCACCGCCTGCACGGCGCAGAACAGCGCTTCCGTCGCGCCGGAGGTAATGGTGATTTCCTGGTCCGGGTCCACGACGGCGCCGTAATCGGCCGCGATTTTTTCCGCCAGGGCCTCCCGCAGCGCCGACGCCCCCATCATGGGCGCGTACTGATTGGCGCCGTGATGAAGGTAGTGGCTCACCCGATCGAGCAGCGCCGCGGGCCCGTCAAAATCCGGAAAGCCCTGGGACAGGTTCAGGGCGCCGTGGGCCTGAGCCAGCTGGGACATCACCGTAAAGATGGTCGTCCCTACCGCCGGAAGCTTGCTCTCGAGCGCCGGAAGCGCCTCCGATGCAACTGCTGCTTCGGTCACGGCGTCGCCGGCGCTTCGCTGCACCGCACCAGAAGCTTGCCCGTGTTGGCGCCGTCAAAGAGGCGATTCACCCCCTCCACGGCGTTCTCCAGCCCATCCACCATATCGGTTCGGTACTGAAGCTTGCCCTCTGCCAGCCACCCGGCCATGGCCGCAATGCCTTCCGGGAAGCGGGGCAGGTAGTCGATCACGATAAAGCCCTTGATCAGGGCCCGGCGCATGAGCGCCATCTGGAAGTTCTTCGGCCCCGGCGTGCCCTCGCCCGTTTCTTCATCGTTGTAGTGGGCAATGAGGCCACAGAGGGGAATGCGCGCATTCAGGTTCAGGCGCGGGTAGACCGCGTCCGTCACCGGGCCGCCGGTGTTCTCAAAGTAAATGTCGATGCCGTTCGGGGCCGCCTCATCGAGCGCAGCGCCGAGATCGGCGGTTTTGTAGTTGATGGCCGCATCAAAGCCGAGATCGTTGATGAGGTGTGCGCACTTCTCGTCGCTCCCCGCGGTGCCGATCACCCGGCAGCCCATGATCTTGCCGATCTGTCCCACGAGGGAGCCTACGGCGCCGGCGGCCGCCGACACCACAAGCGTTTCCCCGGCCTTCGGCGCACCGATATCCATGAGGCCGAAGTACGCGGTCATGCCCGTGGCTCCGAGCACGCTCATGTAGGCGTCCCAGGGCACGCCGGGCTGAGCCGGGAGCTTGTTTAGGGCCATGGCCGGCTGCAGCGCGTGGGAGCGCCAGCCCCACATGCCCTGCACCACGTCGCCCACAGCGAAATTCTCATCCCCGCTGGCTTCCACCACGCCGAGCGTACCGCCCCGCATGACTTCCCCAAGCTCCACCGGTGGCATGTACTGGGCCATATCGCTTGCCCAAATGCGGTTCGTCGGGTCCAGGGAGAGGTAGACCGTACGCACCAGCACTTCCCCAGCCTTCGGGGCGTCGAGGGGCATTTCCAACCAGTCGTAGTCGTCGCGGGTAATGCGGCCCGCGGGACGGCGCTTAAGGACCCAGGCATGGCTAACGGTTTGGCTCATGGAGGCTCTCCCAACAGTGGCTTAGGGCGCGCGAAAACACGCCGGCTGCGCAGCTTAGCGCAGGCTGGGGACCGGGGAACACCGGGGCCCGGAAAATTCATCGATGAATATCGATAAAGGCTTGCCAAGGCCCTCGGCGGTGCGCAGAATGCGCGCCTTCACGGTTTTCCCGAGGCTGCTCGGTGCCCAAGGCCTACGCCCTGCCCAGCGCGACCATTGATCCTCAGCTCCTCGCCGGCCTCCGGGCCTGCGCCGATGGCGCGCGGCTTGCCATCCTCCGACTACTGGCCGAGGACGCTTACAGCGTTCAGGAGCTGGGCACCATTCTCGGGCTGGGGCAGGCCACGGTGAGTCACCACCTAAAGGCCTTGATCGATGCCGGGCTCCTTCGGCAGCAGCGGGACGGCACGCACCGGTTCTACCGCCGAGCCCAGCGTCCGAGCCCCCCAGGCCCGGGGGATCGCACCTTCGCCGCCCTCTTCGAGGAACTCGACGGCGCGCCCCTAGGTCCGGCCCTGGAGGCTGGCGTCGCCCAGGTGATTGCCGACCGCGGCGCCCGCAGCCGGGCCTTCTTCGAGCGGAACGCGGAAGCCTTTGAGGCCAGCCAGGATCTCATTGCCCTGCCCGACCGCTACCTGCCGGTGCTGACGGAATGGCTCCCGGCGCGGGGCGGCAAGGCCCTGGAAATCGGCCCGGGGCTTGGGGAGTTTCTCCCCGCGCTCCTCGGCCGCTTCGACACGGTGTGGGCCGTGGATCGCTCCGAGGAGATGCTTCGCCGCTGCGCGCAGCGCCTCGCGAAGGACGGCAACGCCCTCCCCCACTTCCACTGCGGGGCCTTTGAACAGCTGGGCGCAAAGGACGCAGCGGCGAAGGATCAGGGCATCGTGGTGCTCGCTATGGTGCTACATCACAGCCAAACCCCCGCGGCCCTTACCCGGGCCGCGGTGCGCGCCCTCGCCGCCGACGGCGAACTGCTCATCGCTGAGCTCAGCCCCCACGAACAAGCCTGGGTTGGAGACGCCTGCGGCGATCTCTGGCTCGGCATCGCACCGGAGGACCTGGATCGCTGGGCCCAGGACGCCGGCGCCGCTTTGAAGGAACGGCA
>JAURCQ010000082.1 GCA_030828335.1 Gammaproteobacteria bacterium | reverse complement strand
TCCTGTTCACCATGATCGAGCGCCGGGCCAGTCGTCCGCCCGTGAGCTACAGCACCTTCCAGGCTCGGGATCTGGGGAGCGATACGGCTACGCTCTTTAAGGACACGGTGGCCCGGGCCGTGGAGACCTTCCAGCCGAAGGCGCTGCTGGTGGGCGCTTCCTGTACGGCGGAGCTGATCCAGGATGATCCCGGAGGGCTGGCCGAGGCCCTGAATCTATCCATTCCCATCGTTCCCCTCGAGCTTCCGGCCTACCAAAAGAAAGAGGACTGGGGCGCGAGCGAAACCCTCTATCAGTTGGTGCGCCAGCTGGCGGGCCGGGTGACGCCGGAAACGGCGGCGGAGGCGAGAGCGGCGCTGCCGGGCCCCAGCTGCAACATTTTGGGGCCCATGAGCCTCGGATTTCGCCATCGCGATGATCTTGAGGAAGTGCGGTCCCTAGTCGAGGCCCTCGGTGTTCGGGTCAATGCCGTTGCGCCCCTTGGCGCCGACCCCGAGGCCATCACCCACCTCGGGGAAGCGCACTTCAATATCGTGCTCTACCCCGAGCTTGCCCGGCCCGCGGCGGAGTGGCTGAAGCGCCGCTTTGGGCAGCCCATGGTGGAAACGGTACCCCTGGGCGTCAGCGCAACCCGCGAGTTCATCGCCGAAGTGGCAGCCTGCGCCGGCGTTGATCCAGCCCCGGCGTTCGCGCTCGAGCGGCGCCTGCGCATGCCCTGGTACAGCCTGTCCGTTGATTCAAACTACCTTACGGATAAGCGCGTCTTCATTTTTGGCGATGGTACCCACGCCCTTGCCGCGGCACGCATCGCGCAGGAAGAAATGGGCTTTGAAGTCGTGGGCCTGGGAAGCTACAGCCGGGTCATGGCCCGGCCCCTGCGGGCTGCCGCGGAGGCCCTGGGTCTGGAAGCCCTGATCACCGACGACTACCTCGAGGTGGAAGCCGCCATCGAAGCCGCGGCCCCGGAGCTCATCCTTGGGACCCAGATGGAGCGGCACATTGCCAAGCGCTTAGGCATTGGTTGCGCTGTCATTTCTGCCCCCGTCCACGTTCAGGACTTTCCCGCGCGCTATGCCCCGCAGATGGGCTACGAAGGCGCGAACGTCATCTTCGATAGTTGGATCCACCCCCTGACCATGGGCCTGGAGGAGCACCTCCTGGGCATGTTTAGCGAGGACTTTGAGTTCTCTAACGATGCGGCGCCTTCGCACCTTGGGCATGCCAGTCACTTAGCGCCCGTGCCGTCTCCAGCAAGCGCGCCGCGGGGCGTTAAGGTCGCCGCCGAAGGGCCTTCCAGCCCCGAGGCGGTCGCGGAGACACCCCTGTCCTGGGCACCCCAGGCGGAAGCTGAGCTGAAGAAAATCCCGTTCTTCGTACGTAAGAAGGCCCGTCGCAATACGGAGCAATTTGCCCTCGATCATGGTCTTGGGGAGATAACGGTGGAGACGCTTTACGATGCCAAAGCGCACTTCGCCCGCTAAGGCCCCTCCGGTGCGAGTGGTCATCGTGACCCTCGATCAGCACCTTGCTGGGGCGGTGCATCGGGCTGAGGAGCGGCTGCAGAAGGCGGTGCCCGGTCTCACGCTAAGGCACCATGCGGCAGCGGACTGGGACCACGACGATCTCGCTTTTGAGCGCTGCCGCAGCGACTGCGAAAGCGCCGACATCATCGTGGCCACCATGCTGTTCATGGATGCCCACGTGCAGCGCATTCTTCCCGTGTTGGCGGCGCAGCGCGATCGCTGCGACGCCCTAGTGGGCTGCCTAGCGGCGCCGGAGATCACCAAGCTTACGCGCTGCGGTGGTTTGGAGATGGACGGGAAGGAAAGCCCCGCGCTGGCCCTTCTGAAGCGCTTCAAGCCCAAAAGCACCGGGGGCGCGAGCGCCGGCGCCCAGCAGATGAGTCTGCTGCGTCGCCTGCCCCAAATCCTGAAATACATCCCTGGGAAGGCTCAAGATCTGCGCGCCTACTTCCTGACGCTCTCCTACTGGCTGGCGGGCTCGGAAAGCAACGTCGAGCAGATGGTTCGCATGTTGGTCGATCGCTACGCCAGCGGGCCCCGGGCAGCGCTTCGGGGTACGGTGCCCGCGGAGGCGCCGCTGATCTATCCTGACGTAGGGCTTTACCACCCGGACCTCCCCGGCGGCTTTACTGAGGACCTCAAAGCCTTTCCTCTGGGGGAGGGCCCGCGGGTAGGCGTCCTGCTCATGCGCTCCTACCTACTCGCCGGGAATACGGCGCACTACGATGGCGTGATTCGGGCGCTGGAAGCCCGGGGGCTCTCCCCCGTACCCATCTTTGCCAGCGGGCTGGATGCCCGGCCGGCGATTGATCGTTTCTTCCTCAATTCCGACGGGCCTCCCATCGAAGCACTCCTATCGCTGACGGGCTTTTCCCTCGTGGGCGGGCCGGCGTACAACGACTCGGATGCTGCGGAGGCGGTGCTGAAGCGTCTCGACGTGCCCTATCTGGCGGCTCATGCCCTGGAGTTCCAGCCCATCGACCAGTGGCAGGGGAGTGCCCAGGGCCTCGCCCCGGTGGAGGCCACCATCATGGTGTCCATCCCCGAGCTCGACGGGGCTACGGTCCCGACGGTGTTCGGGGGCCGACCGCAGGGCGGGGACGGGGAAACGGACATGCAGCCCATCGAGGAACGCGTTACGCGCCTCGCTGATCGGGTGGCGGCCCTGGCCGCGTTGCGGCGCACGGCTAAGGCGGAGCGCCGGGTGGGGGTGGTGCTCTTCAACTTCCCGCCTCAGGGTGGCTCGGTGGGTACGGCGGCGCACCTTTCCGTGTGGCGCTCCCTGGCCCATACGCTGGCTGGCATGAAGCGTGCGGGCTACACCGTGGACGCACCGGAGGATCCGGACGCTTTGCGCCAGGCCGTGCTGCAGGGGAACGCCGCGCGCTATGGCACGGATGCCAACGTTCTGGCCACCATCCCCGTCAACCGCTACCTAGAGGAGGAGCCTCATCTTGAGGCTCTCGAGGCCGCCTGGGGGCCAGCTCCGGGGCAGCATCTCACCAACGGCGCAGAGCTCTTCGTCCTTGGGGCGAACTTCGGCAACGTTTCCGTACTCATCCAGCCGGGCTTCGGCTACGAAGGTGATCCCATGCGCCTGCTCTTCGAGGGCAGCTTTGCGCCAACCCATGCCTTCTCCGCTTTCTATCGCTACCTCCGGGAGGAGATGGCGGCCCATGCCGTGCTCCACTTTGGCACCCATGGCGCTTTGGAATTTATGCCTGGCAAGCAGGTGGGGCTGTCCGGCGCCTGTTGGCCCGAACGGCTCCTCGGGGCCCTGCCGAATTTTTATCTCTACGCGGCGAATAACCCTTCAGAGGGCGCCCTCGCTAAGCGTCGGGGGGCGGCAACGCTCATCAGTTACCTCACGCCAACCCTTGCCCGGGCCGGGCTCCATGGTGCCCTAAGCAGCCTCCGGGAGCAGGTCGACGGTTGGCGCGAGGCGTTGGCCCAGGGCCAGCGCGACGATACCCCGGAACGAAATCTCCCCCGGCTTCAGGCTGAGGCGGCGGCGCTGGATCTTTGCGACGCCGAGCCTCCCTGGGTTCGGGACGCTGCGGAGGACGCGCTCCAGGATCTTCAGCACCGTCTGCTGGAACTCGAGGATACCCTCATTCCCGAGGGCCTCCACGTGGTGGGAGAGCCCCTGGGGGAGGCGGGGCAGGGGGAGCTTCTTGAGGCCGTGAACCTCTCCCTGGGCGAGGCGGCCCTGCCGGAGTCCGCGCTGGAAGCGCTCCTGCGCAATCGGCGGATTCCCGCCTTGACGGAGGCTCAGCAGGAAAGCTGGAAAGCCCTTCAACGGATGCGCACGCTCCTGTCCGAGGACCACGAGCTACCCGCCTTGCTGGCGGCGCTGGATGGACGCTTCATCGCGCCTGCGCCGGGGGGCGATTTGCTCCGCAATCCCGAGGTCCTTCCTGCGGGGCGAAACATTCACGGCTTTGATCCTTTCCGCTTGCCTAGCGCTGCCGCGGTGGCGGCGGGGTGGCGCCAGGCCGAGCAGCTCCTGGCGCATCATCGCCAGGCCACTGGGGCCCTGCCTGAGTGCGTGGCCCTGGTACTGTGGGGCACGGATACGCTGAAGACGGAGGGCGGGCCCCTGGGGCAAGCCCTGGCGCTCCTGGGCGCGGCGCCCCGCTTTGACAGCTATGGGCGCCTAGCCGGTGCGACGCTCCTGCCCCTTGAGCAGCTGGGCCGGCCCCGCATCGACGTCATCATGACCTTATCCGGCATTTTCCGAGACCTCCTGCCCCTTCAGGCGAAGCTGCTGGCTGAAGCTTCGTGCCTAGCGGCCCTGGCGCCGGAGGCCGACGAAGACAACTACCTTCGCAAACACGCCCGAGCCTACGCGGCGGAGAGGGGATGCTCTTTGGAAGACGCCGCGCTGCGGGTGTTCTCCAACGCCGAGGGCGCCTACGGCTCGAATGTGAATCAGATGCTGGAGAGTGGCGCCTGGGAAAGCGAAGGGGAGCTCGCTGCGACCTATAAAAATCGCAAGGGCTTTGCCTACAGCGCAACGGGCGTGGCTTCGGCCCAGCCTGAGCTTTTAAGCGCCATTCTTGGGAAGGTCGATTTGGCCTACCAAAACCTCGAGTCCCTCGAGCTTGGGGTTACCACCATCGATCATTACTTCGACACCCTCGGCGGCATCAGCCTAGCGGCCGGAACAGCTCAGGGGGCGGCGGTGCCTGTCTACATCGGGGATCAGACCCGGGGTACGGAGCAAATCCGAACTCTGCAGGAGCAGGTCGCCCTAGAGAGCCACACCCGACTTCTAAACCCGAAATGGTTCGAGGGACTCCTAAGCCATGGCTACGAGGGCGTTCGTCAGATCGAAAGCCATGTCACCAATACGCTCGGCTGGTCTGCCACCACCGGGGCTGTCGATAAGTGGGTCTACGACCAGCTCTCGGAAACCTACATTTTGAATGACGCGCTGCGCGAACGCATGGCCGCCCTCAACCCCGGGGCTGCCCTGCGCTTGGCGGACCGCTTGCTCGAAGCGAAGGAACGGTCCTATTGGGAGGCCGATGAGGCCACCTTGGAGGCCCTGCAGGCGGCGCGGGAAGCGCTTGAAGATCGGCTAGAGGGGCTCGACGGGGACGGCGCTGCGGCGGCCTAACCAACATCGGATACATTGAGGAGTTCGACCATGAACAGCATTCCCGTACGCACGATGCAGCCCGATGGTGAGGGTAGCCTGCAGGTGCACCAGGATCCCTCCCTGCAGATTGAGGGGGCAAAGGTCTTCGCCGTCTACGGCAAGGGGGGCATTGGAAAAAGCACCACCTCCTCCAATCTTTCCGTAGCCTTCTCGAAGCTCGGCAAGCGCGTGCTCCAGATCGGCTGTGACCCCAAACATGACTCGACCTTCACGCTCACCAAGCAGCTCATGCCCACGGTGATCGACGTTATGGAGGAGGTTGACTTTCACACCGAGGAGCTTCGGGTCGAGGACTTCGTCTATGAAGGCTACAACGGGGTGATGTGCGTCGAGGCCGGGGGGCCCCCGGCAGGCACGGGCTGTGGCGGTTATGTCGTCGGGCAAACGGTGAAGCTCTTGAAGGAGCACCACCTGCTTGAGGACACCGACGTGGTGATCTTCGATGTGCTTGGGGACGTGGTCTGCGGTGGCTTCGCCGCGCCCCTGCAGCACGCGGACCGGGCCCTGATCGTGACGGCGAATGACTTCGACTCGATCTTTGCCATGAATCGAATTGTTCAAGCTATTGGTGCTAAATCCAAGAATTATAAAGTTAAGTTGGCTGGGGCGATTGCGAACCGAAGCGCGGACACGGATCAAATTGAGCGTTTCAACAGCCGCGCTTCGATGAAAACGCTGGCCCACTTCCCAGACCTCGACGAAATCCGCAAAAGCCGGCTGATGAAGCAAACGCTCTTTGAAATGGTGCCCTCGCCGGAGATTGAGGCCGTACAGAAAGAATACTTGCGCCTTGCGGCCTCCCTTTGGGATGGGGTCACGCCCTGTGATGAAGCTCGGTCCCTAAAGGATCGAGAAATCTTCGACTTGCTCGGCTACGACTGAGCTGACCAACGGAAGGTGTCAATAAAAGCTGACGTCAAAATGATTTGACATTCCCTTTCCCGGGGCCAAAACTGGCCCTAAATACCAGGGAGGTTGGCGCCATGACCATCATGACCGGTGATTACCAAGTACGGCGGGGCAAGATCGAAAGCTATTTTGATCGTACGGCCCTTGAGGCCTGGGCTCGCCTCACCTCAGATGCCCCCGTGGGTCGTATTCGGGCCACGGTCCGGGCCGGCCGGGACCGCATGCGCGATACCCTGCTGGCCTGGCTACCGCAGGACCTTTCCGGGGCTCGTCTACTCGATGCCGGGTGCGGTACCGGGGCCCTCTCTGTGGAGGCCGCCCTGCGCGGCGCCGACGTGGTGGGCGTGGATATTTCCCCCTCCTTAGTAGATATCGCCCGGGTTCGGGGATCGGAAGTGGCGCCCCAGGGCAAGCTCACCTTCCTTTCGGGTGACATGCTCGACCCCTCCCTGGGAGACTTCGACTACGTGGTGGCCATGGATTCCCTCATCCACTACGACTGCGGGGATGTGGTCGGAAGCCTTGCCCAGCTCGGGGCGCGGACGCGCCAGGGCATGCTGTTCACCTTCGCACCCTGGACGCCGCTGCTGGGCCTCGCCCACGGCGCCGGGCGCTTCTTCCCCCAAAGCGACCGGGCCCCGGCCATCGAACCGGTGGCCGAACCTCGCTTACGTCGGCTGATTTCCGCCCATTCAGAGCTGCGCGGGTGGCAAACTCGAGGCTGCCAACGGATTTCCCAGGGCTTCTACACGTCACAGGCGATGGAACTCATTGCCAACCCGACGCGGAGGCGCTTCTCGCCATGACCACGCCAGGGGCTCGGCTATTTAGCTCGGTGCTGAATCGCCTCGGCCCCGGCTGGCTGCCCTTCGCAGATGCCGCCTCTGCCACGCTCCCCCTGAGCCGTTTGCTTCGCCTGTCTCTTTTCCAGTTCTCCGTTGGCATGGCCTTGGTGCTGCTCAACGGCACGCTCAACCGCGTCATGATCGTGGAGCTCTCCGTTCCCGCCTGGCTGGTCGCTACCATGGTGTCCGTGCCGCTGCTGATTGCGCCGCTCCGAGCGCTCATCGGACACCGCTCCGACAGTTACCGTTCAGTCTTAGGCTGGCGCCGGGTGCCCTTTATCGGCCTCGGTACGATGCTGCAGTACGCTGGCCTAGGGATGATGCCTTTTGCCTTGCTCGTGTTGTCTGAGGCGGGGGAGAGCACTGCCGTGGTCTATGCCTTAAGCGGCCTGGCTTTTTTACTCGTGGGCAGCGGGCTGCATATCACGCAAACCGCGGGCCTAGCCCTCGCTACCGATCTTGCCTCGGAGGCCAGCCGCCCGCGCGTGGTGGCCTTTCTCTACGTCATGTTGCTTCTCGGCATGGTGATCAGTGCCTTGGCCTTTGGGTCTGCTCTGGCGGATTTTAGCCAGCTCCGCCTGATCCAAGTGATTCAGAGCGCGGCGGTGGTCACCCTCGTGCTGAACGTGGTGGCCCTCTGGAAGCAGGAGGTCCGTCGCCCGGACTTGACCTCCGCGGATAGACCCCGGCGCCCCTTCCGGGAAGCCTGGGGGGAGCTCGTTGCCGATCGCACGGCCCGCCGGCTCCTTCTCGCCCTGGGCCTGGGGACCGCGGCCTTCAGCATGCAGGACATCTTGCTTGAGCCTTACGGTGGCGAAGTGCTTGCCCTGAACGTGGGTCAGACCACCATCCTCACGGCGCTTCTCGCTGGGGGATCGCTCCTCGCCTTTGTGGTGGCTTCGAAACGACTCTCCTTGGGTGAAGATCCTCATCGCCTGGCGGCCTTTGGTGCCGTTCTCGGCATCTTTGCCTTTGCTCTGGTGGTCTTTTCCGGGCCCCTGGCCATGCCCGGGCTGTTCCGCCTAGGAACGGTGCTCATCGGGATTGGTGGCGGATTCTTCGCCATTGGCACGCTCACCGCCGCCATGGCCCTGGCGGAGCATGCCGATAGCGGCCTTGCCCTTGGTGCCTGGGGCGCGGTGCAGGCGACGGCCATGGGCCTCGCGGTGGGCGCCGGCGGAGCTCTTCGCGATGGCTTTGCGAGCCTGGCTGAGGCGGGGGTCCTGGGTCCGGCACTCACGGATCCGGCGGTGGGCTACAGCATTGTTTACCACCTTGAGATTGCACTGCTC
>JAURCQ010000081.1 GCA_030828335.1 Gammaproteobacteria bacterium | reverse complement strand
AAAGGCCGGGCGATGGACGCACTCCACCATAGCCCCGGGCAGAAAGCCGAGCTCCTTCAAACGCTGCACCTGAGGTCCCGGGAGGTCTTCGCTCAGGTCCCGGATACGAGCGCGCTGACCCTTCCCTAGGGCCCAAAGCGGCTGGGACATGAGGACACTCCTTCCAGAGGGGCGAGAGGGCCGAAGACTAGCATAGAATGGGAATTATTCACATTTGGGAATGGCGCATTCATGGCCCAGGGGCTCCTACAGAATCGGGATTATCGCCTACTTTGGGGCCTTCTGGTCGCCAGCGGCATCGCCCTTTGGCTGCGCATTTTGGGGACGGCGCAGGCGCTTCTGGAAAGCGAAGGGGAGCCCTGGCGCGTGGGGCTCATTGGCGCCATCCAGCTCGTGGTTCAGATTCCCGCCCTGCTCTGGGGGGGAACGCTCGCAGACCGGGTGAATCGCAAAACGCTCATGGTCGGGGCCAACAGCTTAAGCGCCGCGGCCATGGGCCTGCTCGGGCTGCTGGGCACCGAGGGGAAGATGCCCAGCGATCTCATCTACCTTGCCATTGCGCTGACCGCCGCGACGCAAATGTTTGCCAACCCCGCCCGGGCCGCCCTGGCCGCGGCGGTGCTTCCGCCGGAACAGCTGATGCGAGGCACCTCCATTGATAACGGCACGGGGAACGCCTGCGCCGTGGCGGGCCCCCTGCTCTTCGCCATGCTAACCACCCAGCTGGGCCTCGGGGGCACCTTTCTCGTGGCGGCGGCGCTATCGGCCATCGCTGCCCTCCTGCCCCTCACGCTGCGCTGCTCCGGACATCATGCCGAGGGGGGCGCCCCCAGCACGGCTTGGCAAGACACGGTGGCTGGGGTGCGCTACGTGGCCCGCCACCCCATTCTGCCCGGGCTCTTCCTTCTGGATACGGGCATCACCGTGGTGTCCTTTTACCGAGAAATTTTGCCCGTGCTGGCCCTCGGGATGTTTGCCGGGGGCGCCGGCGCCACGGGGCTCTTGGGTTCTGCCAACGCCGCGGGCGCCATCGCCGGCTCCGCGGTGGCGCTACTCCTTGCCGCCTACCGGGCGAAGGGCCGGCTGGTGCTCTACGCCTCCCTGGCCTACGCCGCCACCCTCTTCGCCTTTGGTCTAGCGGAACACCTCTGGCTCGGCTGCGTGCTCCTTGCCCTCGTCGGCGCCACGGACGCGGTGACCGTCACCGTGCGCCATAGCACGGTCATGCTCACCACGCCGGACGCCATGCGCGGCCGAGCCTATGCCCTCATGATCCTGGCCGCGCAAACGGCCAATAATCTGGGTACGCTCTGGATCGGCTTTTTTGCGGGGTGGCTCGGCGCGCGGGAGAGCATGCTCCTGGGCGCGGTCCTCGCGCTTGGGGCGACCCTGGCCATCGCGGCGCTCTGGGCCCCCATTCGTCACTACCGTTCCGATTGAGGAGGTGCTATGTCCCTTTGGCATGACCTTAGCTGGGTGCTTCCCCTGCGCCATCCCGCCCTGACGGCAGTTTTTGAGGCGTTCACGCTCGCGGGCTACCCCCTTTTCTACCTCGCGCTGCTGCCCCTGGCGTACTGGCTTTGGAAGCCCCGGGAAAGTCACCAGCTGGTGGCTTTCCTGATTCTGAGCGCCTTGCTGAACAGCTTCCTAAAGGATTTTTTCGATGACCCACGCCCCGATGTGGCCTTCGCCCTCGATGGGCGCGTGGGCGGCAGCTACGGCTTCCCTAGCGGCCATGCCCAGCTGGCGGTGGTGACCTGGGGCGCCCTGGCGATTTTCGCGGGCACCCGCGCCGCAACGGTCGGCGCCGCCGTCATGATCATCGGCATCTGCCTGAGCCGGCTCTACCTGGGCGTGCATGACATTGAGGACGTGGTGGGCGGTCTTATGCTGGGCGGCCTCAGCCTGCTGCTTTTTGCCCGCTACCGGGAAGCGCTCACCGCGCGCTGGGAAAGGCTCCCCTGGCTGCCTCAGGGAGCCGTGCTGCTCGCGCCCCTGGGTGTGCTCCCCATGATTTGGCCCGAGCCGGATGGTCCCGGGGGCGTCCTTGGGCTTAGCGCCTACCTCTTCGGATGGTGGCTGGGGCATCGGCTCATCCCCGAGGCCGACCCCAAGCGCCCAGCGCTTCAGGGAGCACGGGGCTGGCTGCTGGCGGGGATGGCCCTGGCCGGTCTGTTTCTGGGCCTCAGCCAAATCAGCACGGGGCTGGAGGCTCTAGGCCTCGGGGAAGGGCTGTCCGCGCTGCTCGAAATTACCGTGATGGGCGCCTACGTTACGGCCCTGGCTGGCGGAGGAAGGTGGCTTCAAAGGCGCTAAGCCCCCGCACCTCGCCGTCGGGCCCGAGGTCGAAGCGAGCAAAGGCGCCCCGGTTCCAATCCTTGAAGGTCACCAAAAAGGTATCGCCGTGCCAGGGCTCCAGACCGTAGCGACGAGTGCGCGTTTCCAGCGTAAGGCGCGAGCCATCATCGGCCAGCACTAGATTGAGCGGACCCGCGGTGTCGCTGAAATAGCGCCCCGCGTAAGCCCGAAGGGGCACGGTGGGCGGCGCGTAGGGACGGCGACCCGTTAGCGCTTCCCAGGCCGCAATGCGCTTCATGGACCGAGCCTGATAAAGATCGCGAACCGCCGCAAACCAGGGCGAACGCGCCCCCGCGGCCCGGTCATCCATCACGCGCCAGAGGGCACCATGGCGAAGCTCCGCCCCCTCCCGGTTCGCCATTACCATGATGGCGCGCCCCTGGCTTCGATCGAGCCCCAGCAGGGCCACGAAACCGCTCAGGCTGCCCGTGTGGTAGTCGATTTTTCGGCCCTGAAAGTCCTGCTGGTACCAGCCGAGGGCGTAGCTACGCCAGGCCGGCTCGGTGAGGCTCGCGGTGGGGTAGTACTCATCTTCGGACAGCATTACCTGGGGCTCGAAGAGCGTGGCCACGGCGGCTTCGGACAACACCCGCTCCCCCGCTTGATTCACTCCTCCGGCCAGCAGGCACTGGGCCCAGCGGGCCATGTCGTTCACCGTGGACCACACGGAACCGGCGGCGTTGGGCTGCTCAGGAAGGAAGGAATGATCAATTTCCCGGAGCACGCCTCGCACCTCGTCGTGGGGCCGCGCCCGGGGCAAGGCGTCGGGGATGGCGCCGCGCTTCGCAAAGGTGCGATCCATGCCCAGGGGACCCCAAAGGCGCGTCTGAAGCAGCACGGGCCAGGGCTCACCGCTCACCCGCTCGAGCACCCGGGCCACCAGCTGGTAGCCCGTATTCTGGTAGATGAAGGCGCTCCGGGGCGGCATCGCCGGCTTTAGGTTCCCCAGGTAGGGCAACTGAAGATCCAGGGACATGCCCTGGTTGAACACCAGAAAGTCCGTACTTGGTAAACCGCTGCGGTGGGTCAGCAAATCCCGAACCGTCAGCTCCGCAGCCATGCGCGGATCCCCGAGGCGGAAATCCGGCAGATGGCGCTGCACGGGATCGTCCAAGGAGAGCCGTCCCTCATCAACGAGAATAAGCGCCGCGGCGGCAATCATCGCCTTCGTGGTCGAGGCGTTGGCAAAGAGCGTATCGGGGGTGACGGGGCGGCCGCCGCTCACCGCTGTCGTACCGTAGCCCCGGGCGAAAACCAGGGAACCCTTATCCACCACGGAGACCGCCAGCCCAGGCACACCCCAGACGGCCATGGCCTCCCGAAGCTCGCCGTCGAAAGCGGCCGCATCGAGGGCCAGAGCCCGGGGCCCCAGGGCCAGCCCAAGAAAGAGGGCGAGCACAAGGCTAAGCGCCCGCAGGGTCGTTAGGGGGTGGGGAAAATGCGCAGTCATGGTCCAGTCCCAGCCAAGGCGGAAGGGCTTTAGCATAGCGCGGTGGGGCAAAAAAAAGCGCCGGCGGACGCCGGCGCTTTCGACCTACTTTGGGGGACCTACGGTTAGGCGAAAGGCCTTAAGCGGCGTCGAAGCCAATCACGGCCTTGGTCTCGAGGAACTCCTCGAGGCCCCAGACGCTGAACTCCCGGCCGTTACCCGACTGCTTGTAACCGCCGAAGGGAGCCCCAGGGTTCACCCCAGCGCCATTCAGGTGCACGTTGCCCGCGCGAAGCTGGCTGGCCACGGCCTTGGCCCGCTCCGGAGAGCCCGAGATGTAAGCCGACAGGCCGTAGACCGTATCGTTGGCGATGCGGACCGCATCCTCGTCGTCCTTGTAGCCAATGAGGGACAGCACGGGCCCGAAGATTTCTTCCTGGGCGATGGTCATGTCGTTGGTGACATGGGAGAACACCGTGGGCTTAACGAAGTAGCCCCGGTTCATGCCCTCGGGGCGGCCCACCCCACCAGTTTCCAGCTTAGCGCCCTCGTCGATGCCCTTCTGGATCAGTGCCTGCACCTTGTCGAACTGCATCTGGGACACCAGCGGACCCACCTGAGTGCCCGCATCGCTGGGATCGCCAACCACGATGGCCTCGGCGGTCGCCTTAGCGATGGCTGCGGCCTCATCCATGCGCGACGCCGGGACCAGCATGCGCGTGGGCGCGTTACAGGATTGCCCCGTGTTCATGCACATGCCCGCCATATCTCGGGACACGGCGGCAGCGAAGTCGGCGTCGTCCAGGATGATGTTCGGGGACTTGCCGCCGAGCTCCTGGGTCACGCGCTTTACGGTCTTCGCTGCTTCCTGGGCCACGGAGATCCCCGCGCGGGTGGAGCCCGTGAAGGACATCATGTCGATATCCGGGTGCGAGGACATGGCCACGCCCACGTCCGGGCCCGTGCCATTCACGAGATTGAAGACCCCCGCGGGGACGCCGGCCTCGTGCATCACTTCAGCGAAGATCAGCGCATTGATCGGCGCGATTTCCGTGGGCTTCAAAACCATGGTGCATCCCGCGGCAATGGCCGGACCCACCTTGGCGGCGATCTGGTTCAGGGGCCAGTTCCAGGGCGTGATCAAGCCGCAAACCCCGATGGGCTCCCGGACAATCTTGTTGCCGGCCACCATCTGCTCGAAGGAGAACTCCTTCAGGGCGTTCAAGGTGTACATGAGGTGGCCGAGGCCCGCCGGCGCCTGCGCCGCGTTGGCCAGCCCCACCGGGGCGCCCATCTCCTGGGACACGGCGGCGGCGATATCGCCCATGCGCGCCTTGTAGCAGGCGATGATTTTCTCCAGAAGGGCGATGCGCTCCTCCCGGGTGGTCTGCGAGAAGGTCTCGAAGGCAGCCTTCGCGGCGGCCACCGCGCGGTCCACGTCGGCGCTGTTGCCCAGCGCGATGGCGCAGATGGGCTCTTCCGTGGCCGGGTTGATCACGTCCATCGTTTCCGTACCGATGGGATCCACCCACTCGCCGTTGATATAAAACTTTTTGGCGTTATCCATACCCAATTCTCTCCCAATGAAAGGTGCGCCGGTCGCCCCCCCGGGGCGCGGTGCCGCGGGCGCTCGATGCGCTGCGGAGCCCCGAGTCTACTAAACCTCCACCGCCACACCACCCCCCTTTCTTCCCCTCTTGGCCCACCTCGGGCCCTGGCGTAAGGTCTAGGGCAGGGAGACAAGGGAGGGAGACCCATGCGCAAAGCCATCGCCGAGGCGCCCTGGCGCCATATTGAAGTTGAACCGCTCGCCCCGAGCCTGGGTGCCGTGGTCCGCGGGGTTGATCTCGCTGCGCCGACAGCAGCGCAGCTGGAAGAAATCAAGGCCGCCTGGGCCCAGCATCTGGTGCTGACCTTCCCGGAGCAGACACTGGATCGAGAGGCGCACAAGGCCTTCGGCCGCGCCTTTGGCACGCTCCACGTCCATCCGCTCAATCACGCTCGCGGCGGAGACGACGAAATCCTCGTGGTCAAAACCGACGCCGACTCCAAATATACGGCGGGCGACGCGTGGCACACGGACGTTTCTTGCGATCCCATCCCGCCCCTCGGCTCGGCCCTCTACCTTACGGAGGTGCCGAGCAGCGGCGGCGGCGATACGCTCTTCGCCAGTATGTATCTGGCCTGGGAGACCCTTTCGGAAAGCCTTCGAGCCTTCCTAGAAGATAAATTCGCGGTGCACGACGGGGCCCTGCCCTACGTCGGGTCCTACGGGATCGCCCCCCCCGAAGGGAGTAACTATCCCCGCACCCGCCATCCCATCGCCCCCCGCCATCCAGTGACGGGCAAGCGCCTGCTCTACGTGAACAGCGGCTTCACCAGCCACATCGAGGGGCTTAAGCGCGAGGAAAGCCGGGCTATTCTTGACCTGCTGTTCCGCCATATTGAACGCAACCCCCGCTTCCAATGCCGGGTGCGCTGGCAGCCCGGCACCCTGACCCTATGGGACAACCGGTGCACGCAGCACCACGCCCTCTGGGATTACTACCCGGAGCGCCGCTACGGCGAGCGCGTATCCATCCTTGGGGACGCCGCCCCTAGCCACTAAGTCCGCCTAGCGCCTGGAGACCGTATTCATGACCCCTGCTCGTGTGCTGATCGCTAACCGCGGTGAGATCGCCGTTCGCATCATGGAAACCCTCCGCAGCGAGGGGGTGGAAAGCGTTGCCCTCTACGCCGAGGACGACGCGGCTGGCCTCTGGGTTCGCCTCGCTGAGCACGCCGAGCCCCTACCGGGCACCGGCGCGGCGGCCTACCTCGACCAGGACGCCGTCCTCGCCGCGGCCAAGGCCAGCGGCGCCACCGCTGTTCATCCGGGCTACGGCTTTTTGTCGGAGAACGCAGCCTTTGCCGAGCGCTGCGAAGGCGCGGGGCTGGTCTTTCTTGGCCCTACCCCAGCCCAGCTCGGCACCCTCGGCTCGAAAACCGAGGCCCGGACCCTGGCCCGCGCCCTTGGCGTTCCCCTGCTGCCGGGCACGGAAGGGCCCACGAGCCTCGAGGACGCCCTGGCCTTTCAGAAAGCCCATCCCGGCCCCCTCATGCTGAAGGCCGTCAGCGGCGGGGGCGGACGGGGCATTCGGCCCGTGGCGGAGGGCGAGGGTCTGACGGAGGCCTTCACCCGCTGCGCCCAGGAGGCAGAGAAGGCCTTTGGCGATGGGGCGCTCTATCTGGAGCAAGCGCTTTTGGCCCCGCGCCACATCGAGGTGCAGATCCTCGGCGACGGCCAGGGGGGCGTGGTGCATCTTTGGGAGCGGGAGTGCACGCTCCAGCGTCGACGACAAAAGCTCTTAGAAGTGGCGCCGAGCCCGACCCTTGACGAGGGCCTGCGCCAACGCATTCTTGAAGCCGCCCTCGCCCTGGCGAAGCACCTCGCCTACCGAAGCCTCGGGACCTTTGAATTCCTGGTGGATCCGGCAGCCCCTGAGGGTTTCGCCTTCATGGAGGCAAATCCCCGTTTGCAGGTAGAGCATACGGTCACGGAGATGATCACGGGGCTGGATCTCGTGGCCTGCCAGCTCGCGATTGGCGCCGGCGCCACCCTGGAAAGCCTAGGGCTCAGCGACCCCCCCGCCTACCGAGGCTTTGCCACCCAGGCTCGGGTTAATCTGGAAAGCCTCGATGAAGACGGAAACGTCAAGCCCCAGGGGGGCACGCTGACGGGCTACACCCCGCCCACGGGTCCGGGGGTTCGAGTCGACGGCTGGGGGGAAGTGGGGCTTCGGCCCTCGCCGCGCTACGACTCCCTCCTCGCGAAGGTGATCACCCACAGTGCCACAGGCAGCTATGCCCAAGCCCTAAGCAAGCTCGAAGCCGCCCTGGGCCGCTTCGACCTCCGGGGCATTGAAAGCACCCTGCCCCTGCTCCGCGCACTCCTTCGCGACCCAGCGGTGCAGGAAAACCGCATCGACACCACCTTCGTCGAACGGCATGCAAAGGCGCTCGTCGCCGCCGCAGAGAGCTTCAAGCCCGCCCCCCGCGCCGAGGAGGACGCGCCGGAGGCGGTGGCTGCCGTAGCCCTGAGCGCCGGCGACGTCGCCCTCCCGGCGCCCATGCAAGGCACGGTGGTGAGCTGGGCCGTGGCGGAGGGGGACGCAGTGGCCGAGGGCGCTCTCCTCTGCGTGATGGACGCCATGAAGATGGAGCACGAGATTCGCGCGCCTCAGTCCGGACTCATTGCCGGCCTTCACTGCGCGGCCGGCGACGCCGTCCTGGAAGGTGCGGTGCTCGCCGCCCTCACCCCGGCGGAGGTGGCCGCCGAACGCGAAGAACGGGAAGCCGACCTCGATCTCGACCATATCCGCCCGGACCTCGCGGAAGTCATCGAACGGCACGGCTTTGGCCTGGATGAGAACCGCCCGGACGCCGTGGCTCGGCGGCGGAAAACGGGGCAGCG
>JAURCQ010000080.1 GCA_030828335.1 Gammaproteobacteria bacterium | reverse complement strand
CTAAGCCCTTCACGGGCCCAGAGCCGATGGCGTAGAGCACGATGGCCACGAGGAAGGTCGTGAGGTTGGCATCGAAAATGGTGATGAAGGCTCGGTCGAAGCCCGAGTGGATCGCCTGCTGGGGCGAGCGGCTAGCCAGCTCTTCCCGAATGCGGGAGAAGATCAGCACATTCGCATCCACCGCCATACCCACGGTCAGCACAATGCCCGCGATGCCCGGAAGGGTCAGGGTGGCGCCAAGAAGAGACATCACCGCCGTCAACAGCACCAGGTTCGCCGCCAGGGCCACGTTCGCTGCCAAGCCAAAGAGCCGGTAGTAGACCAGCATAAACAACAGCACGAGCCCGAAGCCCACGGCCACGGACAGCATGCCCGCGCGAATATTGTCCTCCCCCAGGGAGGCGCCTACGGTGCGCTCCTCCACGATATACATGGGGGCGGCGAGGGCGCCGGCCCGGAGCAGCAACGCCAGGTCCGAAGCTTCTCGCTGGGAAATGCCCGTAATCCGGAAGCGATTACCCAGGGCCGCCTGAATGGTGGCCACGCTAATGAGGCGTTGGGTCTCGTAGGGAATTTGCCGAACCACCGTTTCCCCGTCGATTTCCACGTAGCGCGTACGCGTGCGCGTTTCCTTAAAGAGGATGGCCATGGAGCGCCCGATATTGCCCCGGGTCGCCTCGTTCATACGCTGCCCGCCGCGCCCATCCAAGGTGATGTTCACCTGGGGCATGGAGGTTTCCGGATCAAAGCCCGCTTGCGCGTTGGACACCCGGTCGCCAGACACAATCAGCGCCCTCTCGAGATCGATCGCCCGAAACTCGTAGTCGTAAGTTTCTACGTCCGAGCGCGGCGCGTCGGGCTCCGCCACGAGGCGAAACTCGAGGTTCGCCACCTTCCCGATAATGTCCTTAGCCCGAGTGGAGTCCTGAATCCCCGGAAGGTCGAGCACAATGCGATTGCGACCGAGGCGCTGCACCAGGGGCTCGGACACCCCAAGCTCGTTGACCCGATTGCGCAGGCTGACGAGGTTTTGATCAATCGCATAGTCCTCGATGTCCTTCACCACCTCCGGGCGCAGGGTCAGCTGGAGCGCGGGGGCCTCATCGATGCGCTCTGCGGTGACCGTAAATTCAAGCACGCGATCGGCGAGGAGGCGCCGCGCCTCATCACGATCGGCTTCATCGCGGAAACGAATCGTCATGCGGCGGGCGCTCTGCTCCGTTTGCACGGGGCGCAGATAGCGGAGCCGCTCAGTGCGGAACAGGGTGCGCACCTCGTCTTCAAAGGCGCGAAGGCGATCGGCGACGGCCCGCTCCATGTCCACCTCGAGGAGAAAGTGGACCCCTCCGGAAAGATCAAGGCCGAAGTTCATGCGCTGGGCGCCTAGATCCTCGAGCCACGCGGGGGTGGTGGAGGCCAGGTTTAGGGCCACGATGAAATTGTCGCCGAAGCCGCCGCGAACCAGCGCCTCCTTGACCACTTCCTGAGCCCGCAGCTGAGCATCGTTGCTCTCGAAGCGCAGGAGCGCCGCGCGGCCTTCCAGGGTCGCCCCGAAGCTTGCCAGCCCCGCCTCGGCGAGGGCCGCCTGGGCCGCGGCAAAGGCGTCAGACAGGGGCCGCTCCGCCTCCTCCCGGGGGGAGAGCTGAAGCGCATAATCCGGCGGATAGAGATTGGGGATGGCGTAGATGACGCCAAACACGAGGGCTAGGAGAAGGGTAATGCGCTTACCCCACCCCGTGCGGTTCAGCTGCTCCGGGGCGCGGCGCCGCGGGGCTGCGCCGCCCAGAAAGGCGCCGGGGGCTCCGGCGCGGGGCCCTTCGCTCATCAGCCCCCCTCGGCGTCGAGCTGCTTCAGCGTGCCCTTCGGCAGGGTGCCTACGACCGCGGCCTTCTGGAAGCGCAGGGTGGTGGGGCCCACCTTCACCTGCACAAAGTCGTCCTCGACCTTAGCGATGACGCCCACCAAGCCCGCCTGGGTGACCACTTCGTCCCCCTTATTCAGGGCCGCCATGAGCGCCGACTGAGCCTTTTCCCGCTTACGCTGGGGCCGGATCAGGAAGAAGTAGAAAAATACGATCAGGAAGGCGAGCCATACCCAGCCCCACCAATCGGGTTGCGCCTGAGCGCCGGCCTCGGCGGCCTGGGCCGGGGAAATCAACCAATTCATGCCACGCTCCAAGGGTCTGCGGCCGCTTCAGGCCGCTCAAGATTCCAGCGCTCGTAGAGCGCTTTCACGAGGGTCGGCAATGTACCGGAGCGGATAGCCCCCCGCAATTGCGCCATGAGCGCTAGGTAGTAGGTGATGTTGTGAATGGTCCCCAGCTGCGCCCCTAGCATTTCCCCGCAGCGATCCAGATGATGAAGATAGGCCCGGGAGAAGTTCTGGCAGGTGTAGCAGGCGCAGGCCTCATCCAGCGGGCTGTCGTCGCGGCGATGGCGCGCGTTGCGAATCCGCACCACGCCGCCGTGGGTGAACAGATGGCCGTTGCGGGCGTTACGGGTCGGCATGACGCAGTCAAACATGTCCACGCCCCGCACCACCCCTTCCACCAGATCAGAAGGCGTACCCACGCCCATGAGGTAGCGCGGCGCTGCCTCAGGCATTTGGGGCATGAGCTGCTCCAGCACCCCAAGCATGGCCGGCTTCGGCTCTCCCACGGAGAGGCCACCAATGGCGTAGCCGTCAAAGCCCAGGGCCTGCAATCCGTCGAGGGAAGCCCGGCGCAGCGCGGGGTACATGCCCCCCTGGACGATGCCAAAAAGGGCGTTCGGACTATCGCCGTGGGCCGCCCTGGACCGCGCCGCCCAGCGCAGGGACAGCTCCATGGAGATCCGCGCCTCGTCCTCCGTGGCGGGAAAGGGCGTGCACTCGTCGAAGCACATCACCACGTCGGAGTTCAGCGCGCGCTGCACTTCCATGGACCGCTCCGGGGTGAGCTCGATGCGCCGACCGTCCACCGGGGACTGAAAGGTCACCCCGCTTTCCCGCACTTTGCGCAGGGCGCCCAGGCTCCACACCTGGAAGCCACCGGAATCGGTGAGGATGGGGCCGTCGTAGCCCATGAAGCCGTGGAGCCCGCCCAGCTCGGCGATGATGTCCTCCCCGGGGCGCAGCATCAGGTGGAAGGTGTTCCCGAGAATGATTTGGGCGCCGGCGGCGTCAAGGTCCCGGGGGGTCAGGGCCTTGACCGTGCCGTAGGTGCCCACGGGCATAAAGATGGGCGTCTCGACCACCCCGTGAACGAGGTGCAAACGCCCGGCCCGAGCCGCCCCATCCTGCGCCAGCAGCTCAAATTTCATGCCCCCGCCTCCCCTGCCGGCGCCCGCCACAACAGCATGGCGTCCCCATAGGAAAAAAACCGATAACCCTCAGCCACCGCCGTCTCATAGGCCTCGCGGACGGCCTGCCAGCCCACAAAGGCGGACACCAGCATCAGCAGCGTGGACTGGGGCAGGTGAAAGTTGGTCATCAGCCCGTCCACGACGCGAAAGGGAAAGGGCGGATAGATGAAGATGTCCGTTTCTCCAGCATGGGGGGCGAGGCCCTCGGAGCGTCGGGCGGCGGCCTCCAAAACCCGCACCACCGTGGTGCCCACGGCGACCACCCGCCCCCCTCGCGCCCGCGTGGCCTCGATGGCCGTCACGGCCTCCGGCGGCAGCACATAGCGTTCCTCGTGCATGCGATGGGCCGTCACGTCTTCCACGCGCACGGGGGAAAAGGTGCCCGCCCCCACATGCAAGGTCACGGTGGTTTGCGCAATACCCGCCTCTGCCAATTCCGCCAGCAGGGCATCAGTGAAGTGGAGCCCCGCCGTGGGTGCCGCCACGGCCCCGGGGTGCCGCGCGTAGACCGTCTGATAGCGCGCTTGGTCGCCTAAGTCCGCCGGCCGTTCGATGTAGGGCGGCAAGGGCATTTCCCCCACGGTCTCGAAAAAGGGCAACACCTCCTGCTCCGCGGGGAAGGCCAGCTCAAAGAGCGCCTCCCGCCGGCCGAGCACCGACACGGGGAGCGCCCCGGGCCCCAGGAAAAGTTCGCTGCCGGCCTTAGGGGCCTTTGATGCCCGGATTTGCACAAGCGCGCGGTGGCTGTCGATCGCACGCTCCAGCAGCACTTCGATCTGTCCTCCCGTAGCCTTATGGCCAAACACCCGAGCGGGAATCACGCGGGTATCGTTAAACACGAGGAGATCGCCAGGGCGAAGCAGGCTCGAAAGCGCCCCCACCGTCCGATGCTCGAGGGGCGCAGCGCCGCCCGGGAGGTGGAGCAAGCGGCTTCGGCCCCGCTCCGCCGGGGGATGCTGAGCGATCAGCGCCGGCGGCAGGGCATAGTCAAAATCTGAGGTTTTCATGAGGCGCTCCAGCGGACTTACGGGCCCGGGGGCGCGGAGTGTAGCAATTAATCGGCGCTGACAAAGACGATCCGGTTTAAGCCCTCCGCGGGGAAACGATCGGCGGCGACCTGCCCAGCGAGGTTGTTCACCAGATAGCTATCGACCGCCTGCCGCAGATCAACCCCCACGAAGGCGCCATCGAGCTCCGGCAATCGCAGGCCATAGCGCCCCGCAAAAAGGGCGTCGGTCACGGCGACGTTGAGCGCCGGCGCCGAGGTCAAGATCGCGCCGTCTTCCACCAGCACCACGCCGCCAGGGGTGGCCAAGCGGCGCACCCGGGCCCCGGCGGTCGCCACCGTTCCATCCTCCGCCAGCACCTGGGCCTGCTGGGTCAGATCGGCCTCGAGCTCCAGGTTCGAAAACTGAAGAAAAGCGTCGCTGCCCGGCTCGGCTAGGCCCCGCTCCACAAGCGCCTTCAACGAGGCAGCGGACAGTTGATTCAGCACGGCCAGGGTGCGTTCGCTGGACACGAGATCAAACAGCGCCCCCCGGGTCAGGGGTCCGGCGGGCAGCACGGCGTCGGAGAGTAGGCTCCCCGCATCCAAAACCCCCACCTGGGGCGACGGGGCGCCAGCGTTGAAGGCCGTGCTCCGGGCCGCCGCAAAGGCCGCGTCGGCCGCAAGATCCCCAAAGTTCGTTTCACCGGTGCGAAGGGCTGCCGCCTGGGCATCCAGGTCGACGCCGAGGGTGGCCGCGGTGGCCTCCTCCAGCACCGCAAGATCACTCGCGAGCAGATCCAGCACGGAGGTTTGCAAGGTGTTGTCTGCTTCGACGCCGTCCTCCGAGGGAGCGCCCAGAATGCGCAGGGGGCCGCTGGGGGCTAGGGCTTGGGCATAGACCCCGAAGCTATCAAGCTCGGCTTGGAAACGCCCGAGATAACGGTAGCGATCCGCCGTGGCCACCAGGGCCAGGGGCGCACCGGCGGCGTCCGTGCCCAGGGTGGGGTAGGGTCCCGCCACCCCATCCCCGGGCACTAGAAGATCGTCCTCCGAGGCCAGCACCGCCGGAGTGGCGGAAATCAGCACATCCACGCCAGAGAGGCTAGCCCCCAGGGCAAGGTCGGCTTCGAGGCTCCCCTGGTCCACGAGAAGGAGCACCACCGAAGCCCCCGCCAGTGCCGCCTCGTCAATGCGAGCCTGTAGGGTAGCCACGAGCGTATCCTGGGCTGGCAGGCGGAGCTGGCGCGTTGCGGTACGGCGCGCCAGGTCAGGGTCGACGGCGCCGAGTACCAGCACGCGCCGCCCCGCGGCTCGGGTCAGGAGCGCATTGGCCAGGCGCCCTTCCGTGCGCAGCCGCTGCCAGCTTTGCTCGAAGGTGCCGTCAATGACCGAATTCACCACAGGAACCGTAGGCTCGAGATCATTAGCGAACACCGCGAAGAGGGACGGCGACAGGGACAGGTCCCGGGAGCCCACGCCGATGAAGTCGTAGCCGACCTGCTCCACGGCCCGTACGTCATAAAACTCCGCGCCCGTTTCCAAACTCACGGCCAACGCCTTACTCGGCGCAATCTGATTGCCCGCACTCACAGTGAGCACGGCGCCGGGGGCAGCGTCCTGGGCCGCCCGGAGGGCGGTGACGAAGCGCCCGATTCCCCCTACGGGCTGCGCCTCGGAAGACAGATCCCCCGCATCCAGCAAGGCAGAGGCCCCACCGGCGTGGTGCAGCAGGGTGAGGGCTAGGGGTGGAAAGGTGGCGCGGAAGGCCTCGGCATGGGGGCCGGAGGCGGCCAGCGCCGTCGCCAGGGCCTCGGCCCGGTCCGCGAGGGGCGCAAGATCCGCGACCCCATCGGCGAAGAGATCGAGCATGACCGCTTCCGTATCCAAGGTCAGGGCGTCGTCCCGAAGCAGCTGGAAGACCGCATCCAGCCCCTCAGCTAGGCGAGCAAGGTCCGCCCCCGGCGCCTCCAGCAAGGCCACCCCCTGCGCCTCCGCAGGCGCCGTAAGACGACCATCTAGGCGATCAAACACCAGCTTTCGCGCCACCAGCGTACTCAAGGGAGACAGGTCCAACCCCAGCCGATCGTCTCCCTCCTGGGCGCCGGTCAGATCCACGTAGCGCTCCAAATAGAGGCCCGAGGACGCGGACAGGGAACAGCGCAGCCGCCCCTCAAAGGTGGGCGGAACGAGCAATAGGAAGGCGCCGTCGCTGCCCACGGTGGCCGTATGTTGCACCTGCTCTTCTAGGGTCACGGCCACGCACTGCCCGCCGGCCAGCGCGGCCTCAGTCCCCAGGCTCGCCGTGCCTCGAAGGGCCACCGTGCTCCGCGTGACCAAGCGGCCGTCGTTGCTCTCCCCGAGGGCCCCACCGCCGCCACAGCCCCACAGGGCCCCACAGAGACCGATTACGCCCACCAGGTGCCACGCCACCCCGTTCCTCAAGGCTCTTCTCCCTTGTTTCCTGCCGCCTCAGCAGGGCGCCATGAGACACCGCCAGCACGCTCCCGTCCAGTGGTGCTGCCTTGCCTTCGCGTTGGCGGGAAGATCGAAGCTAGGTATGATCCCGCTCCCACGCCGGAGTGGTGGAATTGGTAGACGCGCCGGATTCAAAATCCGGTCCCCGCAAGGGGGTGTGGGTTCAAGTCCCACCTCCGGCACCATCCTCCCCCTTAAGGAGCCTCGCCAGCCGTGCCTGCTGCGACCCCGAACCTTGAGGAATTGCCCCCGGCAGGCCTCCTTCGGCGCCTGATGGCCATGATCTACGACGGCCTTCTGGTGCTGGCCATCGTGCTCACCACCACGGGCCTTGCGAATCTCTTTGCGCCCCGCCCGGAGCTGGCCCCGGACGCCACCACGGCCTCCCTTGAGGGCATGCAGACGGTCACCGGCCCCCTGCTCTCCAGCGTGCTCTTCATCGAAATTTTCGCCTTCTTTGCCTTTTTCTGGGTGCGCTACGGTCGAACTCTGGGCATGCAGGCCTGGCGCCTCCGAGTGCAGGACAGCGAAGGACACAACATCACGCTCCTCGCGGCCCTCAAGCGCTACCTCGTGGCCTACCCCTCGCTCCTGGCCTTTGGCCTCGGCTATTGGATGATGCTGCTCGATCCCATGAAGCGCAGCTGGAGCGATCGCGCCTCCGGGACCCGCGTGGTGCTTCACCACCCCTCCTAGCGCTGCTTCCCTCGCCCAGCTCCGCTAGACTGGCGCATCCCCTGGCCAGCGAAGAAGGCATCTCATGAAAATCGCGTTCAAATCGGGTGATCCCGCAAAGCACGCCTGCGACCTCCTCTTGGTTCCCGTCTTCGGTGCGGCCCTAAAAGGCCGGGCCCTCGATCTTGATGCGGCTCTGGGCGGCCTTGCGGGCCGCTGCCTCACCCAGGGGGATCTCGGCACCAGCGCCGGGGCCACGCTCCTGCTGCCCATCGCCGGGGGACTGAAGGCCGCCCGGGTGCTGCTATTTCAGTGCGGCGATGACGGCGCCCTAGAGGGGCTCCGGGAAGGACTGGCCGCCGCCTTCGGCGCCGCCTGCAAGGGCCCCGCGAAATCCTTGGCATGCCTCCTCAGCGACGGGAGTGCAGCGGGCTTCGACACCGCCGTGCTCACGGAGGAAACGGTGCTTGCCGCGCACTACGCCCGCTATCGCTTCCATCGCTACCTTAAAACGGCGAAGCCCGTGGCCGCGGCCAGCCTCGCCCTGCTGCAAAGCGGTCGGGCCAGCGCCGCCCAGCAGAAGGCCCTCGGCCGAGCCGAGGCCCTCGCCAAGGGCATCGCTCTCACGCGCACCCTCGGGGACGAGCCCGGAAACGTTTGCCACCCCACCTACCTTGCCAAGGAAGCGCAGCGCATCGCCAAGGGCGAGGCATAGGCCACGGCATCTCTGGCCTTTTGCAAATAGGTATCTTCGCCATCGTAAGCGACACAGCGTGTCACAATCTCTGCCAGGTCATCACCCGACATCCAGCGTTCAATCGTCTCGGCATGCAAT
>JAURCQ010000007.1 GCA_030828335.1 Gammaproteobacteria bacterium | reverse complement strand
GGGACCGGCCGCGCCCCGGGCGGGGCGAGCCGCGCTTAGTTAATGGCGGTAACCGCGACGAAGAGGGTCAGCGGTTGCCCCGGCTGCAGATAAGCTTTCGGATCCAGCAAATTCCAGCCCACGATGTCGGCCACCGTTACCCGATAGCGCTTCGCAATGCGCGCAAGGGAATCACCCTGGCGGACGCGATAGGCGACTCGTCGAGACACCGCGTTGCGCTTCGGCGGCAGCGCCTCCAGCGCCGTGGGCGCAGGCCCTTCCTGGTACACCACAAGGGACCGCCCCTCGCGAAGCACATCCCGCTCCCGCATTCCATTCCATCGGGCCAGGTTGGCCGTGCTGGTACCGTAGGCTCGGGCAAGCGTCCAGAGGCTATCCCCAGGACGAACGGTGATCTCAAAGCGGGTGCCGCGCCCTACCGCCGGCGCTGTGCGCCGCTCGCGCTGATCGGCGCTAAGGGCATAACGCTCTTCCGTCGCACTGGCCTGCGGCACGAGGAGCGCATCCCCGGCGCGAATGACGTTGCCCCGGAGCTGGTTGGCGCGGCGGAGGGCTTCCACGCTGCTGCGATAGCGCGCTGCGATTACGGAAAGCGACTCCCCTTCTCGAATGATATGCCGCACCCAGGCCACGCGCTCGGAAGGATCAAGCGCGGTAAGGCCCGTGCGGAAGGCCTCAGCTTTATCCCGGGGAAGGAGCAGCCGGTGGGGCCCGTCAGGATGGGTGGACCAGCGGTTCAGTGCGGGGTTTAAGCGGTAAAGCGTGTCCATGTCCACGCCCGCGAGGTCCGCGGCACGAGCAAGGTCGAGCTGGCCCCCGGTTTCCACCACGGCAAACTGCGGCGCATTGGGCAGGGGATGGAGCGCGAGCTCATAGGCCTCCGGGTCGCGCACTAGGCGGGCGATCGCTAGAAGCTTAGGAACATAGGCTTCCGTTTCCCGGGGGAGGTCTAGGGAGAAGAAGTCCAGGGGCTTGCCCCGGCGCTGATTGCGACGCTGAGCCTTACGGACATTGCCCGAGCCCGAGTTGTAGGCTGCCAGTGCCAGCAGCCAATCCCCTTCGAAAAGCCCGTGCATGTCCTCTAGGAAGGTGTAGGCAGCCTCCGTGGCCTTCAGCACGTCCCGGCGTTCATCGTGCCACCAATCCTGCTGGAGGCCGTAGAGGCGCCCCGTGGCCGGCATGAACTGCCATAGCCCGGAGGCCCGGGCGGGGGAGAAGGCAAAGGGGTCAAAGGCGCTTTCCACCACGGGAAGCAGCGCCAGTTCCAGGGGGATGCCCCGGCGCTCGGCCTCCGTTACCGCGAAATGCAGATAGGGCTCGGCGCGGGTAAAGGTCCGCTCTAGATAATCGGGGTGGCGCGCAAACCAATTGAGCTCCGTGGTGATGCGGGGATGGTGGAGTTCCGGAAGGGCGTAGCCCCGGCGCAAGCGCTCCCACAGATCCGCCGGTGGCAGGGGTGCAGGGGCGTAGGGCACGAGCTCATAGCTGAGGCTTGGAAGGAGGGACGGCGCCAGCTGAAGCTGGGGCACGTCGTTTTCCTGGGGCAAGGTGCTGCAACCCCCAAGGCTCAGGAGGGCGCCAAGGCCCAGGCCGACGGCGCGCATCTAGAAGCGGTCCTTCCAGCTGCGTAGGGCTGCGAAGCAGGCGCTGGGCTCGGCGCTTCCCAGGCCTTCGTCCTGCGCTGCCAGGGCCTGGCGAACCGCAGGGGCCTCCGTACGTAGGAAGGGGTTTGTCGCCCGTTCAAGAGCAATGGTCGTGGGCACGGTAGGGGTTCCTGCTGCACGCAGTGCTTCGGCCTCCTCAATGCGCGCAAGGAGGGCGGCGTTGTTAGGTTCAACGGCTTTGGCGAAGCGCAAGTTGGCCAGGGTGTATTCGTGAGCGCAGTACACCGCCGTGTCCCCGGGGAGCGCCGCTAAGCGTGCCAGGCTGCCATGCATTTGGGGTGCGGTGCCCTCAAACATTCGCCCACAGCCCCCGGCGAAAAGCGTATCGCCGCAAAAGAGAAGCCCCGCCTCGCTGCTGTAATAGGCGATGTGGTCAAGGGTATGGCCAGGAACGGTCAAAACGGTAAAGGAAGTGCTTCCGAGCGTTACGGTCGCGCCGTCCTCCAGAGGGTCGGTGATGCCCTCAAAGGGGCTGCCCGTAGGACCGTAGATGGGGCATCCATAGCGCTCCCCCAGCTGAAGGGCGCCCCCGGTGTGATCAAAGTGGTGGTGCGTGATGAGCACCCCGGACAGGGTCAGCCCGCGCGCTTCCAGCGCGGCCTCTAGGGGCGCGGGATCCCCGGGATCCACGACCCAAGCTCGGCGCTCGTCGTCGTGGAGTAGCCACAGATAGTTGTCCTGGAATGCGGGGACGGCTAAAACTTCCATGGAATACCCCTGCCGGGCTCGGAAAACCCCGTATGATAGGGAAGCTTGTCCAGGGACTCTAGACGCAATTCACGAGGCTGACATGTGCGCCCTTCGATTTGAAACAGCCTTTGACGCGCCTCGCGCCAGCCAAACGGCCCGTTTTTTCGCCTCCCCCATGGGGCAACGGTTAGAAAAAGCGGAGCTCGCAGCGCTTCGGGAGCGCCTCTCCGGCTGTGCCGGAGCCCGAGCCCTGGTGCTGACCGCCGGCGTAGATGAGCGCCTCGCGGACGCGCTCCCCGTGGCTCGCCGCCACATTGTTCGTCTGAGCGCTGCGGAGGATGTGCTTCCAGTCCGCCGTCGAGCCATCAGCAGCGGGGCCATTACGGTCGCCGATCCCGCGAATCTTCCCTTTGAGACCGACGCCTTTGACGTGGTGGTGGCCCTCCACGGGCTGGACCTCGCCGATCGACCCCAGCAGGCGCTTCGAGAGCTCAGCCGGGTGCTCGCGCCGGGAGGACGGCTCCTCATGACCGGCTTCAACCCCTGGAGCAGCTGGGGGCTGCGGCGGTTTCTGACGCCGCGACAGGCCCCTTGGAATACCCATTTCTTGAATGCACGGCGGGTTGGGGACTGGCTGTCGGTGCTGGACTTCACCTTGGGCGATCTGAGCTACGTCCATTACCGCCTCCCCGAGCCCTGGGGCTGGGAGGCCTGGGAGCATCCGAGGCTCAAGGCCCTCAAGGCCTGGCTTCAGCCGCCCCTGGGGGCGGCCTGGGTGCTTAAGGCGCGCCATGCGCCGGCCCTGGCCCTTCCCGAGGCGCGATTCCTGCGGCGGGGTCGACGCGTCGTGGCCGGGACGCCGAGCGCCGCTCGGCAATCGGGTTCGATCCTGCGCTTCCCGGAAAACGATGACCGCGCCCGTTGAGCTTTGGACCGATGGCGCCTGCCGAGGAAACCCAGGCCCTGGGGGCTGGGGGGCAGTGCTGCGCTATGGCGGCCGGGAGAAGCACCTCTGGGGGGGCGCCCCGGACACGACCAATAATCGCATGGAGCTGACCGGCGCCCTCGAGGGATTGCGCGCGCTTCAGCGCCCCGTTGCCGTTCGTCTTCATACGGATTCGGTCTACGTGCTGAAGGGGATGACCGAATGGGTGGCGGGCTGGGAAAAGCGCGGCTGGCGCACGGCTGCTAAAAAGCCGGTGCTGAACGTCGACTTATGGCAGGCCCTGGTGGCAGCGGCAGAGCCCCATCGCATTGAATGGGTTTGGGTAAAGGGACACAGTGGCGATCCCGGCAACGAGTTGGCGGATGCGCTGGCCAATCGCGGGGTGGACGCCTTCGCCCTCCTTGGGCAAACGGGGCAGGACGAAACCATGGTGAGCGCATGAGACAGGTGGTTCTCGACACGGAAACGACCGGGCTTGAGCCCGAGGCGGGCCATCGCATTATTGAAGTCGGCGCGGTGGAAATCGTGGGGCGGCGTCTGACGGGCCGGCATTTCCACCAGTATCTGAACCCCGATCGAGCGATCGATGAGGGGGCGCAGGCGGTGCATGGACTGACGGCGGAGTTTCTAGCGGATAAGCCGCGCTTTGCCGATATCGCCGAGCCGCTTCAGGCATTCCTGAGCGGAGCCGAGGTAATCATTCACAACGCTCCCTTCGACGTGGGTTTTTTGGATGCGGAGTGGCGGCGCCTGGCGCAGGGGCCTGAGAATACAGCGTCCCTCTGCGAGATAACGGATTCCCTCATCCTCGCTCGCCGTCTCCATCCCGGGCAAAAGAACAGCCTCGATGCGCTGTGCCGCCGCTATGACATCGATAACACGGAGCGTACGCTCCACGGCGCGCTCCTCGATGCGGAGCTGCTAGCGGACGTATTCCTCGCCATGACCGGGGGGCAGACCGCGCTCGGTCTCGGAGCGGAGGATGGGGAAGGGGCAGGGCGGGCGCGCGAGGTCACCCTTGCGGCGCCCAAGCAGTGGCCTAAGACACCCCGGGCGTCCCTTCCGCCAGAGGCGGAAGCGGCGCACCACGCGTACCTGGAGGCCATGGAGAAGGCGGCGGGCGCGCCGCCCCTCTGGCGCCGGGACCCGTCCTAGAGCAGGAACTGCACGGCTAGAAACCCCGTGATCCCCATGGTGATGGTGTAGGGAAGGGCCATCACCACCATGCGCACGTAGGACAGGCGGATTAGCGGGGCGATGGAGGAGGTCAAAAGGAACAGGAACGCCGCCTGGCCATTGGGCGTGGCCACGGAGGGAATGTTCGTTCCCGTATTGATGGCCACGGTGAGCTTGTCGAAGTGCTCCCGGCCGATGGTGCCCATATCCAACGCCTGCTTCACCTCGTTGATGTAGACCGTGGCAACGAAGACGTTGTCGCTAATGGCGGAGAGCACGCCGTTGGCGATAAAGAAGAGCCCCGGCTGAAGGCTTTCCTTCTGAGCGAGCACCCAGCTGATCACCGGGGTAAACAGATGCTGGTCGTGGATCACGGCGACGATGCTAAAGAACACCACCAGGAGCGCGGTGAAGGGGAGGGCTTCCTCAAAGGCCTTTCCAAGCTGGTGTTCTTCGATCACACCGTTAAAGGCCGTCTGAATCACAATCACCATGAGTCCAATGAGGCCCACTTCGGCCCAGTGCATGGCCAGGGCGACGATGAGAATGAGCGCTGCCGCTCCTTGGATCACAAGCCGGGCGACCTGTGAAGGCGTGCGGCGCTTCGTTTCCTCGGTGTCGTAGTCTTCGAGGATCTTCCGCACCGGTGCCGGAAGCTTCGCGCCATAGCCAAAGGCGCCGGTGATTTCGAGAGCTAGGCAAGTCACGAGCCCCACCACGAGCACGGGCATGGTCACTGGCGCCATGCGCACGAAAAACTCCACGAATTCCCAGCCGGCTTTGCCCGCAATCAGCAGGTTTTGGGGCTCACCCACGGTGGTGCACACCCCACCGAGGGCCGTGCCAACGGCCGCGTGCATCATGAGTGAGCGAAGGAAGCTGCGGAACCCATCGAGATCTTCCCGGTGTATTTCGCCTACTTCATGGTCCGAGCCATAGTCGTGGTCGTGGTGAAAGCCCTTACCCGAGGCGACCTTGTGATAGATCGAATAGAACCCCACGGCTACGGAGATCACCACCGCGGTCACCGTAAGGGCATCGAGGAATGCCGAGAGGAAGGCCGCGGAAATGGAGAACATGAAGGACAGGAGCATCTTCGAGCGAATACCCAGCAGGATCTTCGTAAAGAGGAAGAGCAGCAGTTCGCGCATGAAGTAGATGCCGGCCACCATGAACATCAGCAGCAGGATCACCGGGAAGTTGGCAAAGACCTCGGCGCGGATGCTCTCCGTATTGGTCATGCCGATCAGGACGGCTTCCAAAGCAAGTAGCCCACCGGGCTGCAGGGGATAGCAGCGCAGGGCCATGGCCAGGGTGAAAATGAACTCCACCACCAAAATCCAACCCGTGATAAATGGCCCTGCAATCAAAAAGGCCACGGGATTCAGGACCAAGAACGCAAGCAGGGTCTGCTTGTACCAGTCGGGGGCGCTCCCGAGGAAATTCCGCCAGAGGGCTTGCGTCACGCTGACTCCTAAAACAGATCGAGGGGGGGCTGCGCAAAACGCCTTGGACCCTACCTGATTTCCCGTTGCGCTGAAAGGCGTTAGCTGCGGGCTTTTGGTGGAAAAAGAAGCCCGAGCTGGAGCGCCATGATGAGGTGGCCGTCACTACGCACATCCCCTGCCATGAAGGCCTCCATGGGGTTTGCCTTCCCCTCCAGAATGGCGAAGGCAAGCTCGAGGGAGGGATAGTAGAAACGTACACGAGGGCAGCCAAACTCCGGGGCCTCTCCAAGGCCGAGGGCCAGGGCGCCGTGTTCCACCGCCAGGTAGAAGGCGGGGGTTTCGGCAATCACCACCTGATAGAGGCGATGCATATCGACGCTAGCCTCGCTTCGAAAATGGGGGCGCAGCCGAGCCTCAAGGGCTTCAAGAGTGAGTTCAAGCATGGGGAGCTCCATGGACGACGGGGGCGATGCTACCCCGGAGATGGGCGTCGGGGGAACGTCCCTGGACGCCCCGGGGAGGGAGGGGTACATTCGCGCGGTTGGGGGCATCCCCCCAAGGGAGGGCCTGAATTCTAGGGAAAGGAGCCTTGAGTGGCAGATTTTTTTGCGGAGTACGGACTGTTCCTGGCGAAGAGCCTGACCTTTTTGCTCGTGGCTTTGGTGCTGCTCTCGGCCATGGCAGGCCTTGCCCTGCGCAATCGCCGGGGAGCGCCCGAGGGGAGCATCGAGGTGAAGCGCTTGAACGATCGCTTCGATGATCTCCGCCTCTCCGTGCAAAGCGCCGTGCTCGATGACGCCAGCTTTAAGAAGCAGCAAAAGGCGGAAAAAAAGGCGCGCAAGGCGCGAGACAAAAAAGGGGCTGGAGACGACAGGGAGCGCCCCCGGGCCTTCGTGCTCGACTTTCTGGGCGATATCGAGGCCTCGGCGGTGGAGGCCCTGCGGGAAGAGGTCAGCGCCGTGCTCCTTGAGGCCCGGGAGGGCGATGAGGTGGTGCTCCGCCTTGAGTCCCCCGGGGGCATGGTCCACAGCTATGGCTTTGCGGCTTCCCAGGTGGAACGGCTCCGGGCGAAGGAAGGGCTGACCGTGACGGTCTGCGTGGATCGCGTCGCTGCGAGTGGGGGCTATCTCATGGCCGCGCTGGGGCATCGGATCTTGGCTGCCCCCTTTGCCATTCTAGGAAGCATTGGGGTGGTGGCTCAGGTTCCCAATGTTCATCGGCTTCTGAAGAAGAATGACGTGGACGTGGAAGTGCTTACCGCTGGGGAATATAAGCGCACCCTCACCGTGCTCGGGGAAAACACGGAGCAGGGGCGGAGAAAATTTGTCGAAGAGCTGGAGGATGTGCACCGGCTCTTTAAGGCGTCGGTGCAAGCGGCCCGGCCAAGTCTCAGCGTCGAAGCGGTGGCCACGGGGGAAAGTTGGTTTGGCACGGATGCGCTGGCCCGGGGCCTCTGCGATCACCTTGAAACCAGCGATAGCTATCTGCTCCGCCGTGCTGACGACGCAGAGCTTTTTGAGGTTCGCTGGTCCGTGCCCCAAAGCCCCCTCGATCGCTTTTTGCAGGGGGCTCAGGGCACCGTGAATCGCGCCCTTGAAGGGGCTTTGAATCGGGTATTGAACCGCAGCAGCTGGCTTCGCTAATGCTTTTGAAAGGAGGGAGTGCCATGGGGACCTACCGCGCAATGGTGGTGCATCGGGAGGGGGACGCGCTGGTTCGTCGCCTGGAAACGCTCAATTCGGAGGCCTTACCTGCGGGCGAGGTTCTCATCGAGGTTCACTACTCCTCCCTTAACTTTAAGGACGGCCTATCGGCTACGGGGAATCCGGGCGTCACCCGCGCCTTTCCCCATACCCCAGGCATCGACGCGGCTGGGGTGGTCCTCGAGAGCGCCGTTCCCGAGTTCTCCGCCGGGGACGAGGTCATCGTCATCGGCTTTGATCTCGGCATGGGCACCGCCGGTGGTTTTGGGGAGCGTATCCGGGTGCCCGCCGGTTGGGTGGTAGCGCGCCCCGAGGGGCTGTCGCTGCGGGCATCCATGGCCCTGGGTACGGCGGGCTTCACCGCGGCGGAGTGCGTGGACAAGCTCGAACGCATGGGCGGGCTTAGCCCGGCTCAGGGTCCCGTGCTGGTGACCGGGGCTACGGGAGGCGTTGGCTCCGTGGCGGTCATGCTTCTTTCCCAACTCGGCTACGAGGTGGTGGCGGTCACCGGCAAGGCCCACAAAGCTGAGTGGCTAAAGGGCCTTGGGGCCTCCGAGGTGCTCAGCCGGGAGGCCCTGGCGGAGGGGGCGGCAAAGCCCCTCTTGGCGGAGCGCTACGCCGGCGCCGTGGATACGGTGGGGGGAGAGCTGCTCTTTAATGCGGTGAAGTCCCTGCGCTATGGCGGTTCCCTGGCCGCTTGCGGCCTCGTAGCGTCCCCGGCCATTCCTGCCACCGTGCTGCCCTTTATTCTCCGCCACGTGAATCTTCTGGGCATCGATTCTGTGCAGTGGCCCCTCGCGGAGAAGAAACGCCTGTGGGGGCGGTTGGCACAGGAGTGGCAGCTCCCGGCCTTGGAAACGCTCGTAGAGCCCCTGAGCCTCGAAACCCTGTCCGATGCGCTGGATCGCATTTTGGCCGGAGACATGGTGGGTCGGGGCCTATTGATCCATAGCACGGCCGCTCAGGGGGCCTAGCCTAGGTCTTCCTCGGCGCTAGCGGCGCCGTAGGCGCTCATCGAGCGCGATGGGCGTCGGGTAGCGCAGCACCACCACGTAGGAGGAGAGGATAAAGGTCAGCACCGCCACCGTTTGGATGGTGGTGATGGCCCCCTCTGACAGCAGCGCTGCTTGCCCCGCAAGGAGCACCAGCAGCAAAGAAAACTCGCTGATTTGCCCTAGGCGAAAACCCACCTCCCAGGCAAGGGATCCTTGCTCCTTGAATCGGTCTAGAAGCACGCGATAGATCACGGGCTTGCCGAGAAGCACCAATGCAGAGAGGGCCAGGGCCGGCACCAGGATGGAGGGAAGGAGGGCGAGGTTCAGCCCCGCCCCGACGGTGAAGAAGAACAGCACGAGGAAAAAGTCCCGAAGCGGCCTTAGGGCTTCGGCAAGGAATAGGGCGATGGGGCTGGTGGCCAGGGTCACTCCCGCGATGAAGGCGCCAAGCTCAAGGGAGAGGCCCAGGGCTTCGGCGACTTGAGCAAGGCCTAGGCACCAGCCCACGGCAAGCAGGAAAACGTATTCCTGAATCACGTCGAAGCGGGCAATCAGCGGTAGGAGGATAAAGCGAACCCCCGCGGCTGCAACGGCCAGGAGGGCGGGTAGGGCCAGCGCCGTGACCCATAGGGGCTTCGCCTCGCCCACCCCGGGGGCAAAGTGGGCCAGGCCCACGAGCGCCAGAATGGCCAGGCAGTCCTGGAGCAGGAGTAAGCTGACCACCAGTTCCCCTATGTGGCGGTGGTGCAGAGCCGTCGTCGGCAGGAGCTTGATCCCGATAATGGTGGAGGAGAAGCTCACGGCCAGGCCCATGAGCAGGGCATCCTGCAGAGAGAAGGCGAAGGCCAGGGCGAGGGCCGTGCCTAGGGCGAGGAAGAGGGCGGAACTGAGCAGCCCCACCCAAAGCGATTCCCGCAGCACCACCAGAAGCTTGCGCGGCTGCATCTCAAGGCCCAGGAGAAACAGCAAAAAGATGATGCCGATCTCCCCAATCGCGCGGAGCTGCGCCCCATCGGTGACCCAGCCGAAGCCGTAGGGGCCGAGGAGCGCGCCGAGGGCCAGGTAGGCGACAATCATGGGTTGGCGAGTGAACAATGCCGCCGTGGCGAGGACCGCGGCCCCAGAGAAAATCCAGAAAAACGCTGACAGCAGCTGATGATCCATGGACCGGCCCCAAGATAAGTGCCTTTATTGCGACACAGCGTAGCAAGTTGGCGCGGTTGGCTCTAAAATTCGCCCGCGCCTAACTAGAGGAGAGCATTATGAGCGACGGGGCAGAGCAGCAAAGCAGTGGTTTTTGGCCGGACAGCAAGGCTGATACGGTCGGAGCCTTCGTGGTTTTCCTAGCCCTCACCGCCGGGGTGCTGTGGTTCGTCGTTAACGGCTAAGGCTACCGGCGAAAGCATCCCCCGGAGCGCCCAGGGCCTTAGGCCCCGGCGGCGCTCAGGACGAAGCGGACAATCAGTACCAGCGTCCCCACGAAGAGCGCCGTGAAGATGAGGCCTGCAACGATGAAGGGCCCGGCTGAGCCGTGCTTAAAGTCCCGCTCTTTGTTTGCCTTCGACTGCACCCCAATGGCGGCGGCCAGCGTGCTCATGACCACGCTAAAAAAGGTCAGGGACCCGCGGTCCTGGCCATCCTGCGGGTCCTTCGCACTTTCCTCGGGCTTTGCGTCCGTCACCTTTTTCTCCCCCCTGGGTGCCTAAGCTACCTCGCGCTTGCGGGGATCATAACCCAGGTTCGGGGCGAGCCACTGCTCGGCCTCTTCGAGGGTCCAGCCCTTTCGCGCCGCGTAGTCGGCCACCTGGTCCCTTTGAATCTTGCCAACGCCAAAATAGCGTGCCTCCGGGTGGGCAAAGTACCAGCCTGAGACGCTGGCCGCCGGCGCCATGGCAAAGCTTTCCGTGAGCGAGAGCCCTTGGGCGTCGGCTCCGAGAAGATCAAAGAGCGTGGCCTTTTCCGTGTGGTCCGGGCACGCCGGATAGCCCGGCGCGGGGCGGATGCCTTGATAGGCTTCCTGAATGAGGGCGTCTTTCTCCAGCTGCTCCCCCGGGGCATAGCCCCAGAACTCCGTGCGCACTCGCTCGTGGAGCCGCTCCGCGAGGGCTTCGGCCAGGCGGTCCATGAGGGCCTTTAAGAGAATGCTCTGGTAGTCGTCGTGGTCCGCCTCGAAGGCGTCGAGACGCGCCTCTGCGCCGAGCCCCGCGGTTACTGCGAAGCCGCCTACCCAGTCGCCCTCCGGCGCCACGTAATCGGCCAGGCTCAGGTTTGCGCTGCCGTCCGGCTTAATCGTTTGCTGTCGAAGGAAGTGGAGCGTGGCCAGGGTTTCCGTACGGTCGTCATCCCCGTACAGCGTCACGTCGTCGCGCCCAGCTCGAGCGGCAGGCCAAAAGCCAAAAATCGCTCGCGCTTCCACCCATCGCTCCTGGACGATGCGCTTCAACATGGCCTGGGCATCGGCGAAGAGCTGGGTCGCGGCCTCACCGACCACCTCGTCGGTCAGGATGGCGGGAAATTTGCCCGCAAGCTCCCAGGTCATAAAGAAAGGCGTCCAGTCGATGTAGTTGACCAGATCTTCCAGGGGGTAGGGGGCAAGCACCTGAACGCCAGGCTGGCGCGGCGGGGGCGCAGGCGCCGCTGCTAGGGGGGCGGGTAGGGCCTTTAGCGCTTCGAAATTGTGCCAGCGCTGGTTGGGGCGCCGTCCCGCCTGGCGCGCTCGCACCTGGGTGTACTCCGCATCCAGGCTTGCAAGGAAGGCGGGGCGTTGCTGCTCGCTCATGAGCGCGCTCGCCACGCCGACGCTGCGGGAGGCATCCGTGACGTAGACCACGGGACCGTCATAGACGGGCGCAATTTTCACTGCCGTATGGGCCTTCGAGGTGGTGGCACCCCCGATTAAAAGGGGCGTCTTAAAGCCCAGGCGATGCATTTCCGCAGCCACATTGACCATCTCGTCGAGGGACGGCGTGATCAGGCCAGAGAGGCCGATGAGGTCGGCGTTCACTTCCTTCGCCTTCTCCAAAATCTTCGCCGTGGGCACCATCACTCCGAGGTCAATGACCTCGAAATTGTTGCACTGGAGCACCACCGCCACGATGTTTTTCCCGATGTCATGCACGTCACCCTTGACCGTGGCAATGACCATGGTGCCCTTGCTCTCCTTCTTCCCATCCTGGGCAGCCTCGATGAAGGGAATGAGGTGCGCGACGGCTTGCTTCATCACCCGGGCGCTTTTCACCACCTGGGGCAGGAACATCTTCCCTTCTCCGAAGAGATCTCCGACGACGTTCATGCCGTCCATGAGGGGTCCCTCGATAACGGAGAGGGGATGATCGACGGTGAGCCGCGCTTCCTCCGTATCCTCAACGATGTATTGATTGAGGCCCTTCACCAGAGCGTGGCGGAGGCGTTCCGTAACTGGGGCCTCGCGCCAGCTCAAGTCCTCCTCCCGAGCCTTGCCCCCCTGGCCAGAGAACTGGTCTGCGACTTCAAGGAGCCGCTCCGTGGCATCGGGTCGACGATTTAGCACGAGATCCTCGGCGCGCTCTCGGAGTGCCGCGGGGATTTCCTCGTAGATGGCGAGTTGCCCGGCATTCACGATGCCCATGCGCAGCCCTGCCTTAACGGCGTGGTAGAGGAAAACTGCGTGAATCGCCTCCCGCACCGGGTCATTGCCCCGGAAGGAGAAGGACACGTTCGAAACGCCGCCGGAGGTGAGGGCGTGGGGGAGGTTGTCCTTGATCCAGCGGCAGGCGTCGATGAAGTCCACGGCGTAATTGTTGTGCTCTTCGATCCCCGTACCAATGGCGAAAATGTTCGGGTCGAAGATGATGTCTTCCGCCGGGAAGCCGGCGGTTTCCGTGAGGAGTGCGTAGGAGCGGGCGCAGATTTCCGTTTTTCGCGCCAGCGTGTCCGCCTGTCCCTGTTCATCGAAGGCCATAACAACGACGGCGGCACCGTAGCGCCGAGCGAGCTTTGCCTGCTCGAGGAAGGGCTCGGGCCCTTCCTTCAAGCTGATGGAGTTGACGATCGCCTTGCCCTGGGTGCATTTGAGGCCAGCCTCAAGGACGCTCCACTTCGAAGAGTCGAGCATGAGGGGTACCCGGGCGATGTCCGGTTCGGCCGCCAGAAGATTCAGGAAGCGCACCATGGCGGCTTCCGAGTCGAGCATGCCCTCATCCATGTTGATATCGATAATCTGAGCGCCGTTCTCGACCTGCTGGCGCGCCACAGCCAGAGCTTCGTCGTAGCGCTCCTCGCGAATGAGGCGGGCGAAGCGCCGGGAGCCGGTCACGTTGGTGCGTTCCCCGACGTTAATGAAGAGCGACGCCCCATCCACGGTGAAGGGCTCAAGGCCCGCCAAGCGCAGGGCCGGAGGCCGCTTTGGAAGGGCGCGGGGCGGACACCCCTGCACGGCGTTGGCAATGGCCCGAATGTGCTCAGGCGTTGTTCCACAGCAGCCGCCGAGCAGGTTCACCAGACCGCTCTGGGCAAACTCCGCCACCACCTTGGCCATGGCCTCGGGGCTTTGGTCATACTCCCCGAATTCGTTGGGGAGCCCGGCATTGGGATAGGCGCTGACGGCGACGTCGGCAATCTGGCTGAGCGTCGCCACGTACTGGCGGAGCTCCTCGGCGCCGAGGGCGCAATTCAGACCAATGGCCAGCGGCTTGGCGTGGCGCAGGGCGGCCCAGAAGGCTTCCGTGGTCTGCCCCGACAGCGTGCGCCCGGAGGCATCCGTAATGGTGCCGGACAAGATCAGGGGGAGGGTAACGCCACTCTTCTCAAAGGCGTTTTCCACGGCGAAGATCGCCGCCTTGGCGTTCAGCGTGTCGAAGATGGTTTCGATGAGGATGAGATCCACGCCGCCTTCGATGAGGGCGAGGGTCGCCTCTTCGTAGGCGGCGACGAGCTGATCGAAGTTGACGTTTCGGAAGCCCGGGTCGTTCACGTCCGGGGATAGGCTTGCGGTGCGATTGGTCGGGCCCAGGGCGCCGGCTACCCAGCAGGGGCGGCCCGCGGCATCGGCGGCCTCCCGAGCAATGCGGGCGGCCTCAAAGTTCAGCCGCGGCACCTCCTCCTCAAGGCCATAGTCCGCTTGAGCGATCCGGGTTGCTCCAAAGGTATTGGTTTCAATGATGTCTGCGCCGGCCCGGATAAAAGCGTCGTGGACCTCGCGCACGATGGTGGGTTGGGAGAGGGTCAGCAGCTCGTTGTCGCCGGCGAGATCCTGGCCGTGGTTGGCGAAGGCGTCCCCCCGGTAGTCCGCTTCCCCGAGTCCATAGCGCTGATACATGGTCCCCGTGGCGCCATCGAGGATCAAAATGCGCTCCGCGAGGGCAGCGTGTAGGGCGCTAATGCGGTCCGCTCGGGTCATAACCACCTCTCAAAATTCGCAAGGGCGCGATGGTACCAGGGGCCCCTTCCCCGGGGTTTGAGGGGCGCTCCGTCGGACTTGAAGGGGGCTCATGATAGCCCCGGGCCTCGCCTAGGCGCCGGGAAGGGCGTAGAATACCCGAGTCAAGTGATTGGATATTCAGGGGCACGGCCATGATTGAGATCTCCGAGGCAGCACAGGGCTATCTGCGGACCCTTTTGGAGAAGCAGGAGGCCGAAGGCACGGGCATCCGCGTGTTCGTGGCCAACCCGGGTACGCCCTCGGCGGAAACCTGCATTGCGTACTGCCGTCCCGGCGAAGCGCAGGAGGATGACATTCCCGTGGCTTTCACCGGGTTCACCGCTTGGTTTGAAAAGCGCAGCGAGCCCTTTCTCGCTGAAGCGGTGGTGGATTTTCAGGAGGATAAGCTCGGCGGACAGCTCACCATCAAGGCGCCGAACGCCCGGGTCCCGAAGGTGGATGAGAACAGTCCCCTAGAAGATCGCGTCAATTACATCCTCTATAACGAGATCAATCCGTCCCTGGCGGCCCACGGGGGCATGGTGTCCCTGATCGAGATCGTGGAGGGGGAGGCCGTGCTTCAGTTTGGCGGCGGCTGCCAAGGCTGCGCGGCGGTGGACATGACCTTGAAGCAGGGGGTGGAGAAAACGCTCCTATCGCAGCTGCCGGAGCTGAAGGGTGTGCGCGACTCCACGGACCACACGGTGAAGGAAAACGCTTACTATTAGGCCCCCGGTCGGGAGGCCCCCGCCCGGGTCTGAATTTTTCTAGGAGAGCAGGCCCATGGGTGGAGTAGGCGCGGCAACCGTTGGCGGTGGCCGGATTGGTATGGTCAGCTTGGGCTGTCCGAAAGCCTTGGTGGATTCGGAGCGGATCCTCACCCAACTTCGCGGCGAAGGCTACGATCTGGTGGGGGGGTACGCCGACGCGGACCTGGTCATCGTCAATACCTGCGGCTTTATCGATGCTGCCGTCGAGGAGTCCCTCGAGGCCATCGGCGAGGCCCTTGCGGAGCAAGGGCGGGTCATTGTCACGGGTTGCCTGGGCGCTGACGCGGCCAGCATTCAAACCCGCTTTCCCGAAGTGCTCGCGGTCACCGGTGCTCACGCCTACGAGGCCGTGGTGGACGCGGTGCATACGCACCTGCCGCCCCCCATGCATGATCCCTTCGCGTCCCTCGTGCCGCCACAGGGTATTCGACTAACGCCCCGACATTACGCCTATCTGAAGATTTCCGAGGGCTGTAACCACCGCTGCACCTTTTGCATTATTCCGTCCATGCGCGGGGATTTGGTTTCCCGGCCCGCCGGAGAGATCCTGGAGGAGGCGGAGCGGCTGGTGGCTGCGGGGGTCCAGGAGCTCTTGGTGATCTCCCAAGATACAAGTGCTTATGGCGTAGATCTAAAGTACAAGACAAGTTTTTGGGGCGGGCGTCCGGTGGCCAGTCGCCTGAATCCCCTCTGCGAGGCGCTGGCCTCTCTGGGGGTGTGGGTTCGCCTGCACTACGTTTACCCCTATCCCCACGTGGATCAGCTGATTCCCCTCATGGCCGAAGGTCGGCTCCTGCCCTACCTGGACATGCCGCTGCAGCACGCATCGCCGACCCTGCTCAAGGCCATGCGCCGTCCTGCGGCGGCGGAGCGGCAGCTTGAGCGTATTCACCGGTGGCGCGAGCAGTGCCCGGACCTGACCCTGCGCAGCACCTTCATTGTGGGGTTCCCCGGGGAAACGGAGGACGATTTTGAGCAGCTCCTGACCTTTTTACAGGACGCGCAGCTCGATCGGGTGGGGTGCTTCACCTACTCCCCCGTGGAGGGCGCCGTGGCCAACAGCTTCCCCGGGGCGATTTCGGAGGCGGAGAAGGCCGACCGGCTCGACGCCTTTATGGCGGTGCAGGCGGAGATCAGCGCCGGGCGCCTCGCGCAAAAGGTCGGGCGAACCCTCGAGGTGCTGGTGGACGAGATCGGCGAGGACGGCGTCATTGCTCGCGGCCCGGGGGATGCGCCGGAGATCGACGGGGTGGTGTATCTGCCCGGGGTGGAGGCCCGCCCCGGGGATCGGCTCACGGTGGAAATCGTGGCCAGCGATGAGCACGATTTGGAAGGGCGCCTGCGACCCAAGGCCTAGGGGCTGGGCGCTATGCCGAGGCCCTGGTATAGTCGCGCCGCGCGCGGGGGAAGGCCCGCGCCATGGCCCACAGCGAGGAGAACCCCATGCGTCTTTTTTGGTCCATCGTGGAAGATTTTTTCGAGCAGAACCTCGTGATGAAGGCCTTCATCGCCTGGGGTTGGCTTTCCGTCGTCATCATGGCGGCCGGTATTGTGGTTACGGATTGGGCCGCGCTCGCCTCCTAAGGGTGCCCCCACCGTGGTAAAAAGGCCGCTGACGCGGCCTTTTTTGTGCCTCGAATTTGCCTAGGGGAGAGAACGCAGATGACAGAGCAGGTGATTCGCTTTTACGAGACCGGCGGCCCGGAGGTGCTTAAGGTCGAAAGCCAGGCGCTTGCGGCGCCGGGGCCCGGGGAGGTCCGGGTTGCGCATCGGGCCGTGGGCCTGAACTTCATCGACACCTATCATCGTTCCGGGCTCTACCCCGTGCCCCTGCCCAGCGGCCTCGGCCTTGAGGCCAGCGGCGTGGTGGAGGCCGTGGGGGAGGGCGCGACGCGCTTTGCCGTAGGAGATCGAGTGGCCTTTGGCTCCGGCGCCCTCGGGGCCTACGCGTCGGCGTCCCTTCGGTCCGAAGCGCAGCTTCTACCGATCCCCGAGGGCGTCTCCGACGAAGCGGCAGCGGCCATCATGCTCAAGGGCATGACCGCAGCCTATCTTCTGACCCAAACCCGAGTGCTGACGGCCAACGACACCATTCTTCTGCACGCCGCCGCTGGGGGTACGGGTCTGCTCATGCTTCAGTGGGCAAAGGATCTGGGCGCGCGGGTGATCGGCGTGGTAGGAAGCGAAGAGAAGGCGGAAATCGTTGCGCGCCATGGCTGTGATCACATTCTGCTTCGGGGCCGTGATCCCATCGCCCCGACGGTGCGCGAGCTTACCGATGGGAAGGGGGTTCCCGTGGTCTATGACTCGGTGGGCCGAGCCACCTTCCAGGACTCCCTCGATAGCCTCGCCCCCCGGGGGCTGTTCGTTAGCTTCGGGAATGCCTCTGGCCCCGCCCCGGATGTGACGCCGGCGGTGCTGGCGGCGAAGGGATCCCTCTATTTTACCCGGCCCACCCTGGCGAGCTATGCGCAGACCCGGGAGGAACTCGAAGGCCTCGCAGGGGCCGTCTTCGAGCGCGTGGCTCGCGGGGCCCTTTCCGTGGAAATTCATCAGCGCTTCCCCTTGGAAGCCGCCGCAGATGCGCACCGTCTGTTGGAGTCGGGCAAAACCCAGGGCGCGACGATTCTCGAGCCCTAGGCCTTCAGCAGCTGATCCTTCGCAGCGTTCAAGAGCGCTGCGAGGGCGTCGCTGCCCCCGTGGTCGGGGTGGGCGCGGTGCATGAGGCGCCGATGGGCGTTCCGGACCGCCGCCGCGTCCGCTCCCTCGCTGAGGCCGAGCAGGGCTAGGGCATCCCCTTTGCGGAGGGGGCCGAGGGTTGCCCCGGGCGTTGGCGCCGGAGGAAAGGGTGGCCTTTCGAACCACTGCGCGCCGAAGCGCTCCACGAGGTACAGCGGAAGGAGTCGGCCGACGAGGGGGTCTCGGTGGAGGGTTCGCCAAAGGTCAGCCAGGACCTCTAGCTTGAGCGCGCTTAGGGCCTGCCCCTTGGCCGGGCCGGTGAGCACCTCGCCATCGAGGAGGTAAGGCCCGTCCATCAAAACGATTGGGCGCAGGGGCAGGGCGCCCATGGCTCGGAAGGCCCTTGCCGCGCGGCCCAGGCGGAAGAGCCAGGGAAGGCGCCGGAGGGCCGGCAGGGCCGCGGCCCCGGCGGGCACCAGCCAGGAGAGGCGCCCAAGCAACGCCGCGCCGATAAGCAGTAGCACCAGCGCCGTGAACACCCCAAACAGCAGGTTGCGCCGTCCCCTAGGGCTAAGACGCAACCACAGGAGCCGGCTCAGGGCGCCCAGCAGCAGGCCAAGAAGGAGCAATAGGAGCAGGCGGATCAGCATGGGGCGACAGCCCTCCTGGGCGCATTGTGGGTGTTCTGAGGGCCGTCATGGATTAGACTGCCCTGGGGTCTTTGGCGGCGGGCCCGCGGCGGCTGAGAACGGGCACTATGGATCAAGAGCAATTGCTTCAATGGTTGGATGAGCTTCGCACCGAGCACCGCGACCTCGACGATCTGATCGTTGTGCTGCAAACCCATCGCCATAGTGACCTCATGCAAATTCAGCGGCTGAAAAAGCGCAAGCTCAGCTTGAAGGATATGATCGCCCGCCTCGAGAGCAAACTCATCCCCGATTTGGACGCCTAGGGAGGCCTCGCTATGGCCGCTGGCACGGAAGACACGGCGCCCCTCGTCGTTGCGCTGTCGTCGCGCACCCTTTTTGACCTCGATGAGAGTAACCGAGTATTCGAGGAGGAGGGGGTCGAGGCCTATCGCCAGTATCAAATTGCCCGCGAGGATGAGCCTCTCGAACCCGGCGTTGCCTTTCCCTTGGTGCAGAAGCTCTCCCGCCTGAACGCCCAGCTTCCCGGTCGCATTGAGGTGATCTTGCTATCCCGCAATGCGGCGGATACGGGCCTTCGCGTGTTTAACTCGATTCAGCATCACGGGCTCGCCATCGAGCGGGCGGCCTTCTGCGGGGGAGAAAGTCCCTATCGCTACATGGAGGCCTTCGGCTGCGACCTCTTTCTGTCGACGGTTGCCGAGGATGTGCGACATGCTCTGGCGGCGGGGGTGGCTGCAGCGACGCTCCTGCCCTCGAAGGCTCAGAGCGGCGGAGACGACTTGCTTCGCCTCGCTTTCGACGGGGACGCAGTGCTGTTCTCCGACGAAGCGGAGCAGGTCTTTAAGCGCGAGGGGCTCGAGGCCTTTCGGTCTTCGGAACGCGATGCGGCCAAGCGTCCCCTGCAGGGGGGGCCCTTTAAGGCCTTCCTTGCCGCGGTGCATCGCATTCAGCAGGAATTCTCCCCCGACGCCTGCCCCATTCGTACGGCCCTTGTGACGGCGCGCTCCGCCCCCGCCCATGAGCGGGTGATTCGTACGCTCCGGGCCTGGGATATTCGCTTAGATGAAAGCCTCTTTCTCGGCGGGTGGTCTAAGGGCGCATTCTTGAAGGCCTTTGGCGCAGACATCTTCTTCGATGACCAGGCGCTGCACTGCGACTCGGCCCGAGATCACGTCGCCGCGGGCCACGTTCCCCATGGGATCGCTAACGAAACCCCTGCCTAAGGGCGACGCCCCCGCTTGCACCCAGCTTTCATGCTTGGTTATATGAAAGCCGCCTGATAAATCAATAAGATCTAAAAGGGGCCGGCGATGAAACTCCAGCAGCTTCGCTACATCTGGGAGGTCGCACATCACGATTTAAATGTGTCTGCGACGGCGCAGGCGCTTTTTACCTCCCAGCCAGGGATTAGCAAGCAGATTCGCCTCCTTGAGGACGAGCTTGGGGTGGAGGTCTTCGCGCGAAGCGGGAAGCACCTGACCCACGTGACGCCCGCGGGGAAGGTCATTCTCGAAATGGCCGGGGAAATTCTCCGCCGCGCTGATGGCATAAAGCGGGTCGCGCAGGAGTTCAGCAACGAGGCCAAGGGCGCCCTGACCATTGCCACCACCCATACGCAGGCGCGCTACGCCTTGCCCTCCGTGATCGCTCGGTTCCGGGATCGCTATCCGGACGTGGCCTTGCACATGAACCAGGGTAGCCCTACGCAAATCGCCGCCATGGCCGCGGAGGGCACGGTGGATTTCGCCATCGCTACGGAGGCGTTAAGTGCGGTGAATGAGCTGGTGGTGATGCCCTGCTACCGGTGGAATCGGACCATTATCGTGCCCAAGGGCCACCCCCTTGCGGCGCTGGCGCAGCCGTCCCTCGAAGCCTTGGCCAGCTATCCCATTGTCACCTATGTGCAAGGCTATACGGGGCGCAAGCGGCTCGACGACGCCTTCACAGAGGCGGGGCTTTCGCCCCGCATTGTGCTCACCGCCACCGATGCGGACGTTATTAAAACCTACGTGCGGCTGGGGCTCGGCATCGGCATTCTTGCGGAGATGGCCTACGATCCGGAGCTCGACCAGGATCTGGTTGCCTTGCCGGGCCGGCAGCTTTTCGAGCCCTCCGTGACCTACATTGCCTTTCGCCGGGGCACCTTCCTTCGGCGCTTTATGTATGAGTTCCTGGAGCTCTTCGCGCCCCAGCTCTCCGCGAACCAGGTCGACGCCGCCATTGCGGCCCCGGACCGGGCCACGCGGGAGGCGCTCTTTGAGGGCATCCATCTTCCCGAGCGCTAGGGCCCGGGTCTGTCATGGTCTCGTCATAGCCAGTAAGGGGGTAGGGCACTAAACTGTCCCCTTCCATTTGATTAGGGAGCCGGACCCATGAAGCTGCTTTGCCTCGACCTCGAAGGGGTACTCATTCCCGAGATTTGGCTGGGGGTGGCGGACCGCACCGGCATTGAGGCCTTGCGCCTCACCACGCGAGATATCGCCGACTATGACGAGCTGATGCAGGGGCGCCTCGCCGTCCTTGAGGCCCACGGGCTTACCATGCGCGATGTGCAGGCGGTCATTGAGGAAATGGATCCCTTGCCCGGCGCCGTGGAGTTCATGCGCTGGGCCCGGCAGACCTTCCAGGTGGCGATTCTCTCGGACACCTTCTACGAGTTCGCCACGCCGCTCATGGCTAAGCTCGATAATCCCTTCCTGCTCTGCCACCGCCTTGAGGTGGCTGAGGACGGGCGCATCACCGGCTATCGGCTGCGTCAGCCCGACCCCAAGCGTGCCGCGGTTAAAGCCTTCCATGATCTTAAATATACGGTGCTGGCCGCCGGGGATTCCTTTAACGATACGGCGATGCTTGAGGAGGCCGATGCGGGCTTCTTTTTCTCGGCGCCGCAAAACGTTAAGGATGCCTTTCCCCAGTTCGATGCTGCGGAGACTTACGACGAACTGAAAGCTCGCCTGGAGGAGGCTGCCTTCCGGTTAGGCTAGGTAGTGTTAACACCTCTTGCGGGAACGCCGCAAGGTAGTTTCTAGGTAAAATCTCCAAAATAACGCTAAATAACTGATATAAATAGTTTTATACCTTTTTGTTGACATAAGAGCCTAGGCCCCCTAGGCTCTCGGTCCACGTCAAGTGTTAACTGAAGAGGGGTAGGGCGCGCACAATGGGAGCAACCCCTTCCGCCATTTTGTCATCCTCGGGCTCAAGCACGCTTGCCGACCAGGTGTTTCTGCGTCTGCGCGAAGCGATCGTGACCGGCGCGATGGTGCCTGGGGAGCGTATCCTGGAGCCGGCCCTGGCCGCCCGTTTCGGGGTGTCCCGGGGTCCTCTTCGGGATGCCTTAGCTCGCCTCGCGGAGCGTCACCTGATCGAGCGGCCGGTGCATCAGGGCGCCAGGGTTGTGACCCTATCCTTTCCAAAGCTCATTGACCTCTACCATGCGCGGGAGGCCCTCGAGGGTATGGCCTGTCGCTTGGCGGCGGAACGCGCCCCGGCGCCCACGCTTGAAGCCCTCGCAGGGCTCCTTGATGAGCACGAGGAGGGGGCGGCATTGCATGCCGGGGCGGCCTATCTGCAGGATGAAGGGGACCTAGACTTCCATTTTCGTATCGCTCAGGCCAGTGAGAACCCGGCCCTTATTCCCCTATTGTGCGATCAGCTTTACCACCTGATGCGGCTCTACCGTCGCACCTTCGTGGCCCAGGGGCGCCGGTCAAAAACGGCCCTTCGGGAACACCGAGCCATTGTCGATGCGATGCGCGAGCGGGACGGGGATTTTGCGGAGCAACTCATGCGCCGTCACATCGCTAAGGCCAGGAGAAACATCGAGGATCTTTACGCGGCACAGCTTCGTGCGGCAGACACTGGAGAGGAGTAGACACAGGCATGGCCGAACAACACTCAGCAGGGGCCCGCTTTCGGCGGGCTCTAAAGGAAGAAGCCCCCCTTCAGGTAATGGGCACGATTAACGCCTACGCCGCGATGATGGCGGAGCGGGTGGGCTACCGCGCCATCTATCTCTCCGGTGGCGGAGTGGCTAACGCCTCCTATGGCCTCCCGGATCTGGGCATTACTTCCATGAACGACGTGCTCGAAGACGTGCGCCGGATCACCGCGGCCACGGAGCTGCCTCTTTTGGTGGATATCGACACCGGGTGGGGTGGGGCATTCAACATTGCCCGAACCGTTAAGGAGATGATCCGCGCCGGCGCAGGCGCGGTGCACCTTGAGGACCAGGTGGCGCAGAAGCGCTGCGGGCACCGGCCCAATAAAGCCATCGTATCCACGGAAGAGATGTGCGATCGCCTAAAGGCCGCGGCCGACGCTAAGACCGACCCGAACTTCATTCTCATGGCGCGCACCGATGCTTTGGCCGTGGAGGGCTTCTCCGCTGTGGTCGAGCGGGCTCAGGCCTTCGTGGAAGCCGGCGCCGATGCCATCTTCGCCGAAGCGATGACCGACCTCTCCATGTATAAGGAGGTGGTCGATGCGGTGGACGTGCCCGTGCTCGCCAACATTACGGAGTTTGGGCAGACCCCACTCTACAGCTGCGAAGAGCTGGGTTCCGTGGGTATCGCTATGGCCCTCTACCCCCTGTCGGCCTTCCGGGCCATGAACCAGGCGGCGCTCAACGTTTATCGCTCCATCCGCGAGAAGGGGCATCAAAAGGACGTCGTGGAGACCATGCAAACCCGCATGGACCTCTACGATTTCCTCGGCTATCACGAATACGAAGGGAAGCTTGACGCCCTCTTCGGGGACAACGCTAAGGAGTCGAACTAATGGCTGAAGGAAAGAAACTGACCGGAGCGGGCCTCCGGGGCCAGGTGGCCGGGGAAACGGCCCTCTGCACCGTGGGTAAAACGGGCACGGGCCTCACCTATCGGGGCTACGACATCACCGATCTGGCCGAGCACACCTGCTTTGAAGAGGTGGCACATCTGATCCTCAAGGGTGAGCTCCCCACGCAAAGCGAGCTCGATGCCTATCGGGCGAAGCTCAAGGGCCTGCGGAGCCTCCCGCCCGCCCTGAAGGAGGTGCTCGAGCGCATTCCCGCTAGCGCCCATCCCATGGATGTCATGCGCACGGGCTGTTCCATGCTGGGCAACCTGGAAACGGAGCAGGACTTCTCCCAGCAGGAAGACGCTGCGGATCGGCTTCTTGCCGTGTTCCCCTCGATCATCAACTACTGGTATCGCTTCTCCCACGACGGGGTGCGCATCGATGAGGCGACGGACGATGACTCCATCGCCGGCCACTTCCTCCATACGCTTCTTGGGGAAGCGCCGAGCGAACTCCACGAAGCGGTGATGAACGTCTCCCTGATCCTCTACGCGGAGCACGAGTTCAACGCCTCCACCTTCACGGCGCGGGTGTGCGCGTCCACCCTGTCCGACATGCACTCTTGCATCACTGGCGCCATCGGTTCTCTGCGGGGGCCCCTCCATGGTGGGGCGAACGAGGCCGCCATGGAGCTCATCGAGAAATTCGATTCCGTGGACGCCGCGGTCGAGGGCCTGAAGGGCATGCTGGAGCGAAAGGAAAAGATCATGGGCTTCGGCCATGCGATCTACAGCACCTCCGATCCGCGGAATGCCGTCATCAAGAAATGGTCCGAGAAGCTCGCCGAGTCCGTGGGCGATACGGTGCTCTATCCCGTCTCCTGCGCCGTGGAAACGCTCATGTGGGATGAGAAAAAGCTCTTCCCTAATGCTGACTTCTTCCACGCCTCGGCCTACCACTTCATGGGCATCCCCACGAAGCTCTTCACGCCGATCTTTGTTTGCTCTCGCCTGACAGGCTGGGCTGCGCACGTGATGGAGCAGCGGAGCAACAACCGCATCATCCGTCCGAGTGCGGGCTACATCGGCGCCGAGCCGCGGTCCGTCACCCCCATCGCCGAGCGAGGCTAGGGGGGGGCATGGCCTGGGGCGTGCCGGGGCTGCAGGACGATGGCTTCCTGCCCATGGCACGGGCCCAGGCCCTTCGCGACGGCGCTCGCATCACCCGAAGCCATCGGGGGCGGCGCTGGCTGTTAATTGTGGAAGGCGGGCGGGCCTTTGGCCTGGAAGACCGCTGCCCCCATCTTGAAGCGGCCCTTGCCAAGGGAGACTGCGATGGACATCGCCTGTGGTGTCCCAAGCATGGTTTCTGCTTCGACTTAGAGACGGGCGCGCGCCTGTCCCCAACGCCTTCGCAGGCGCCGGGGGATGGACTCCGGATGCGAACCGTTAGCTACCGTGATGATTGGGCCGGGCTACGCCTGCGCTTAAGCGAGGATCAGTGATGGACATCATTCTGCCGGACCTATGCGACGTCCATGGGGATGCGGTGACCGTGTTGGCACCAAGGTTCCGGAACTTCGGGGCTCGCCGGGCCTTCGGGGGAGCCATCAGTACGATTAAGTGCTTCGAAGACAACTCCCTGGTGGCCGATGCCGTGGAGGAACCCGGGGCGGGGCGAGTGCTGGTGGTGGATGGCGGCGCCTCCGACCGTTGCGCCCTGCTGGGGGACAACCTCGCGCGGAAGGCGGCGAACAACGGCTGGGCCGGTATCGTGGTTTATGGCGCGGTTCGGGATGTGCAGGATTTCCCGGAGATAGACCTTGGCATCCAGGCGCTCTTTGCCCATCCCCGGAAAAGCGTTAAGCGTGGGCTGGGGGATCGGGACGTGGCGGTGACCTTTGCTGGCGTGACTTTGGTGCCCGGCGCATACCTTTATGCC
>JAURCQ010000079.1 GCA_030828335.1 Gammaproteobacteria bacterium | reverse complement strand
ATGACTCAAGGGAACTCCCTGAGCTTAAAAGGAATAAAACCATGACGTATTCCCATCGCGAGCGCACCTCCTGCGAGCATCGCGGCTTCTATCGCAATCCCTACCACGGCTGGGTCGCCGGCGTGTGCGCGGGCATCGCTGAGCGCATGGGGATCTCGCCAATCTGGCTGCGACTGCTAGCGATCTTCGGGCTCCTCACGGCCACAACCCTAACCGTCCTGGGCTATGTCCTTGCCTGGCTTGTGCTCGATCGTCGCTGCACCTGCTAGGGGCCGCAACCCCCTACCGTTCCCTTTCCGCTCCCGGGCTGGGTCCCTCTCCCGGGGCGGTTTTTTATGACGCTGCCAGCGCGGCAAAGTCTTCCGAAAGGTCCCGGAGCTTTCCACTCAGGCGATCGCGCTGGGGGGCCGTGAGGCTTCCAAGAAAGGCCGGAAAGAACGCGCTGTAGGCCGGATCGTTCTGCGCCCGCTGTGCTGCATAGGCCGGGGTGTAGAACGCGCTGCGGTGCACCATCAGCACAGGAAGCACGGCCGCAAACCACGGGCTATCCCGACGCTCCAGGGCCTCCAGAAAGGCCCGCTGCCAGGCTTGGCGATAGGCCACCCAGTCCGCGTTGCCCGGGCGAATCTCTTGGCTAAGTGCGGCAATGGCCCCCTGCTGCACCGGAGTAAGGCGCCCCACCCAATCCTCTAGCCCCTCCTCCAGGGACCGCGCCCATTCTTCGCGCTGAGCCTCGAGGGCCAGGCCCTCGTAGTCTTCATTGAGGTCCGCATCTTCCTCGGCGAAGCGCTCGGGCAGGGCCGCCACTTGCTCATCTTCCAGGCTACGGAGCAGCGTCAGGGCAGCGGGCGCCAGGGCGCGGGTGAGCTCGGCGACGTCCGCCCGAAGGTCCGTCTCGAGGGTCTCCACGAGCCCCGGCGACACGGCATCGTCTTCTACGGCAAGCGCGAGGCGCTCTACGGCGTCGGCCCAGCGACGGAGCTGGGTCTGGCGATGCCAGGCCAGCACCGGGCCGAGGTCGTCGCGGAAAGCGCCGCGCTGCTCCCCAGACAGGCCCAGGAGGCTATCGGCGCGCCAGGCCAGCAAACGATCGGCGTTGTTGTACAGCCGCGTGGTGCTGCAGCCAGAAAGCAGCGCGAGAGCGAAGAAAAGCGCTAGGAACCCTAAGCGCCCCGACCAGGCCTTAAAGGCTAAGGCTTGCAGCACAATCCCCGTCCATCGCCGAGATCCAAGCCTCCACCAAAGCGACGCCCTCCTCGTGCACCAGGCTACGGCCGAGCTCCGGCATCATGATGCCCGGATCCCGGTGGCCCAGGCGGAAGGGCAAGATGGACGCCTCGGGGCGACCGGGCCATACATCGTAGGCGCGCCCCCCCGAGCCCCGCCCCGCGGCCACGGGGGTTTTACAGCGCCCCCGGCCCAGTTCGCTCGCGGTGATGCGCAGATCGAGCCCCGCCGTATCCGCGGCGCCGGTGTCGCTGTGACAGTGGGCGCAGTTCGCATCCAGGTAGGCGTGGGCCTCTGCTGCCATGCCGCTTCCCGGGGCAGCCCAGGGCGTTGCGGGCGCCGCGGCGGCGACCCACTCCCCATCGCGCCAGGCCTCAAACTGCGAGCCCCCGTCGGCAAAGGCGTGCGCGGCCAAATTGCCGGGCTTCGGCCCGATGGGCTTCAAGATCTTCGTGCCCATGGCGGTCTCATGGCACCCCGCGCACTGGTTCTTATCGGGGATGAGGTATGGAAAGCGCTCGCCCCCTTCCGTGGTCAGGGCCACCAGGGCCCCAGCGGGGGCATAGAACGCTTCCGTTCCCGCCTCGTTCCACTGGTAGGAAACGGCTTCCCAACCCGCGGCGGTGTGGCGCAGCACGCGCGTTTCCATCAAGCGCGTGCCTTCCAGGGAAAAGGCGGCGGAGGGGCTTGCGAGGGGCTCGGCTGCCACCGTACGCACGGCGCCAGAAGCGCCCTGGGGAAAGGCGAAGGTCTTCGTAATGATCGTCCCCACGGGAAAAGCGAGGGTGTCGTCGTTCGTCACCACGGACGCGGCACCGCCCTCGGGAAGACTGATCGTGCGGTACTTCCAGGCGTAATCGCTAAAAAGCGGATGGGCCAGGGTGTAGGCAAAGCCCGCGCGGGGCGCCAACGTGCCGTTCTCCTGGGCCAGCACGGCCAGCTCGGAGAGACGCTCCGGCCAGGGCCCCTCGCGCACGGGCCCTGAAGGGCCACAGCCCACCAGCAGAGCCAACAGCGCGAGGAGCCCAGCGGTTTTCATTACTCCGCGCCTCCCAAGGCGACCGGAGGCAGCGCCTCCCGGGTGCAGGCAAAGGCCGCACCAGAGAAGTCCGGCGCTGCAAAGCCATTCGGCGCATCGAGGGCCACGGTGCCGAGCTCGCCATTATCGTGGGCGCAGACCACGGGGCCTTCCTGCTCCGAACGGACAAAGCCATCCCAGATGATCGCCGGCAGGGCCGGCAGCTGTGCCGCCGTCTTCAGAGCCATGAGGGGCTCGGAATCGGGGTCGTAGCCGCTCTTCTCAATGGTGTTGTGATGGATGGAGATCTGCTCCGGGAAGGGATCGTAGTTCGGATCATCGAGGGGCCGGCCGGTGATGAGGTAGCTCACCACGAGCACTGCCGCCGTTTGATGGTCCGTGATGGTGTTCTCGAAAATTTCGATATCGTCGTTGGAATTCACCATGATCCCGGAGCCCGCGGGCACGGTGCCGACGATGTTGCCCTCGGGGGCAAAGTTCGCCGTGTTGTTATGGGCCACGGTGTTGTGGAACACGCGCGTTTGGCGCCCGCCCTGCACGGGCAGATCAGGCAGATCGAAGACCAAGATGCCGCCGGTGTTGTCCACGACGGTGTTTTCGTAAACGTCCGCCTGCGTGCTGTTTTCGATCTCGATGCCGGCGACGTTAAAGGCCACCTGGTTTCGCCGCACAACGATGTTCGTCGATTGGCCTACGTAAATGCCAGCGTCGCTCGCGCCGATGGCGATGGAGTCTTCGATCAGGACCCCGTCGCACTGCACGGGATAGAGCCCGTAGGCGCCGTTCGTGCTCTTCGGGCCACCGGTCCATTCCGTCCGCACGCCCCGCACCACCAGGTTTTTGCACTGGTTCATCTTGATGGCGTCGCCCTTGGCATCGAGCACGGCGAAGCCTTCGAGGGTCACATCCTCCGCGGCCACCAGAAGCCCCTCGGCCCCGGCCAGCTGCCCGGCGAAATCCAGGACGGACTTATCCTGGCCAGCGCCCTTTAGGGTCACACCGTTGACCCCAAGGGACAGGCTACGATCAAAGGTGAAATGCCCTTCGGGAATGGTGACGGTGCTGCCCGGTTCCGCGGACAGAAGCGCTTCTCGAAGCGCCTGGGCCGGATCCTTCGCGGGCTCCGGCGCCCCGCCGCAGGCGCTCAGCAGCGCCGCCCCCAACACGCCTACCAGCCATCGCTGCGCTGCGTTCATCGTTTTCTCCCCCGCCCGAATGTTTACCGCACAAAGACCCAATTAAGCGGGCTCACGCGGTGAGGTCAAGGCTTATCCTCAAGCGCGCGCTCCGCTTCCCAGGCGCGGAAGGCCGCGAGGTCATCGGAAAGGCGCTTTAGAACCCAGCCGAGGATGGCCGCATCGTCAATAAAGCCCAGGGCCAGGATCGGATCGGGGATCAGATCGAGGGGCATCAGCCAGTACAGCAAGGCCGCACCCACGGCGGTCATCACCCCCTGAGGCAGGGCCGGATAGCGGCCGGACACGGTGGCATCAAGAAGCCGCAGAAGGGTTTTAAGATCGTCGCCGAGCTTAGCTAAGGGTCCGCCGTTGCCGTCGCGCCGCGCCCGCAGCTCAGCGAGCACCGCAGCCAGCGCTTTTTTATCCGCCGCAAGCTTGGCGCCGCGCTTAGCAAAGCGCTTGAGTCCTCGCGGCCAAGGGTCAAAGGCCATGGATCACCAAAGATCAAGGATTGATCTCAAAGGTTACGTGATGTAGGCGCCCAAAGGCTGTGGATAACTTCGTTGATAACTTTTTCGTCGACATCCACCCCAGGATGACGGGAAACGTCCAGGACACCCGGCCAAATTTCGGTGAATTCCGAAAATCTATATTTTTCAGTCCCTTATGGCGCTTAATAAAAACGACATATTAAGGTTTCCATCTATCCGACAGTGATACCGAGGCCTTTCCCGAATGTGCATAAGTAAAATTCTCGCACTGTAAGCGAACACTTACGCGGAAGGGGCCTAAGGGAGGCGCCTAGGTGCGTTTATCCTAGACGCCCGAGGCTCGCAAGGGCTTTTTTAGGCCTTCGGATCCCGCACCACCATGAGGCGCAGCTCCGTCATATCCTCGATGGCGAAGCGCACTCCTTCCCGACCCAACCCCGAGTCCTTCACGCCCCCGTAGGGCATGTTGTCCACCCGGTAGGAGGGCACATCCCCGATCACCACGCCCCCGACCTCGAGGCGATCCCAGGCCCGCTGGGCCTTGTAGAGATCGCGGGTGAAGATGCCTGCCTGAAGGCCAAACTTACTTCGGTTCACCGCGGCGAGGGCCTCATCAAAGTCCGAGAAGCGCAGGAGGTTCGCCACGGGGCCAAAGGCCTCTTCGGTGTTGACCCGGCAGCGCTCAGGCACATTTTCGAGAAGAGTGGCATCAAGCATGGCCCCCTCGCAGTCCCCGCCGCAGAGCAGCGTCGCCCCATCGGCCACTGCCTCATCAATCCAACCCTTTAGGCGGGCCGCTTCCTTCGTCGAGATCATGGGGCCAATAAAGGTTTCCCGATCCTTCGGATCGCCCTTTTTCAAGGCCTTCGTGGCCGCCACGAGCTTATCCCGGAAGGCGTCGTAGACCGCGTCGTGCACCAGGATGCGCTGCACCCCAATGCAGGATTGCCCCGACTGGTAGAAGGCGCCGAAGACCACCCGGGCCACGGCGTCCTCGAGATCGGCGTCTTCATCCACGATTACCGCCGCATTGCCGCCGAGTTCAAGCACCACGGGCTTCTTGCCCGCCCGGGCCTTTAGATCCCAGCCCACGCCCGGGGAACCGGTGAAGGACAGCAGCTTAAAGCGCTCATCGGTGGTGAACAGATCCGCCCCGTCGCGGCGGCACGGGAGGATAGAGAAGGCCCCCAGGGGCAAGTCCGTCTCCGCGAGAATTTCCCCGATCACGATGGCACCGATGGGGGTCAGGCTCGCCGGCTTCAGCACAAAGGGGCACCCTGCAGCGATGGCCGGCGCCACCTTGTGCGCCGCCAAATTCAGGGGAAAGTTAAAGGGGCTAATGAAGGAGCAGGGGCCAATGGGCACGCGCTTGAAAAAGCCTTGATAGCCCCGGGCCCGAGGGCTGATATCGAGGGGCATGATCTCCCCGCCGATGCGCGTGCACTCCTCCGCGGCCACCACGAAGGTGTCGATGAGGCGCGTGACCTCCCCCTCCGCATCCTTAATGGGCTTCCCCGCCTCGATGCACAGGGCCTCCGCCAGCTCATCAAAGCGTTCCCGAAAGCGCTTCACGCAGTGCTCAAGCACGGCCTTGCGTTCGTAGCTGGCGAGCCGCGCCATGGGCTCGGCAGCGGCCTCCGCCGCGGCGATGGCCCGGTCGATATCCTCCGCCGAGGCCATGGCCACCCGGGTGGCCACTTCACCGCTGTATTTGTCGATGACCTCAAGATCCGTGTTCGGCATCTCCGCACGGTTAGCGAGGTAGAAGGGGTAGCTTTCCCGAAGCATGGGCCTCTCCCTGTCAGCGGCGTTAGATGGCGACGGCAATGTTGCCGAGGCGCTGGGTGAGCAGGCGGTTTTCCCGGTAATCGATGGGCACCACCACGAGGCTCGGCCCCGGGGTCTCGAAGGACTTGGCCAGCTCGCTCTGGAGATCGGCGCTGCGGGTGACATGGAAGCCATTCCAGCCGAAGGCCGAGGCCAGCTGCATCCAGTCTGGATTGCCGAAATCGAGATCGGTGTGACGACCAAAGTGGTTTTCCTGCTTCCACTTGATGAGTCCGTAGCCCTTGTCTTCCCACACCATCACCGTGAGGTTCAGGTTCAGGCGCTTCGCCGTTTCCATCTCCTGCACGTTCATGAGGAAGCCCGCGTCCCCGCAAATACCGAGAATGCGCTTATCGGGATGGACCAGCGCCGCGGCCAGCGCGCCGGGAAGGGCAAAGCCCATGGAACAGAAGCCATTGGGAATGAGGCAGGTATTGGGCTCGTGGCAGTGATAATGGCGCGCGATCCACATCTTGTGGGCGCCCACATCGGACAGCAGCACGTCCTCCGGACCGAGCACCTGGCGCGCATCCCAGAGCACCTTCTGGGGACGAATGCTGCCTTCCGTGTCGTCGTCCTTGTGCTCCTCGAGCTCTGCCTTCATGTCCGCCCGGGCCGAGCGCTGGCCGGACAGGTCGTAGTCCGGCACCCCATCCTTGGCAAAGCGCTCGTTGAGCATCCACAGGGTGTGGGCAATGTCCCCCACCACCTCGACCTCCGGGTAGTAGTGGTCGTCGATCTCCGAGGGGAGGAAGTCCACGTGGATGATGCGCTTGTCCGCACGGTCGTTCCAAAGGCGCGGGTGGTATTCCACCATGTCGTAGCCGAGGGTCAGGACCACGTCCGCCTCATCGATGGCCCGGGAAATAAAGTCCTTCGCCTGGAGCCCCACGGTGTAGAGGCAGTACTCCGCGTCCATATCGACGCAGCCCTTGGCCATGAAGGTGCTCGCCACCCCAATACCCGTGGTCTCGCACAGCTGCCGAAGCTGCTTCGACGCCCGCTTCCGGATCGCGCCGTTCCCAGCGAGGATCACGGGGCGCTTGGCCTCCTTCAGCACCGCGAAGGCCCGATCCATGACCTTGTCGTCGGGCACGGGGCGGCGGAAGCGCCGGGGCTTAATGGGCACGGCGTTCGTTTCGTGCTCAGCGATATCCTCGGGGAGCTCCAGCAGCACGGCGCCGGGCTTTTCCGTGCGGGTCAGGCGCGCCGCTTTCCGCACCACCTCAGGAATATTGTTGGCGTTAATGATCTGGTGGGCCCACTTGGTGACCGGGCGGAACATCTGCACCACGTCCATCACCTGGTGCGATTCCTTGTGCAGGCGGTCCGAAGACCCCTGCCCCGTGAGCACCAGCATGGGCGCCCGGTCCATGTTGGCATCGGCGACGCCGGTAATCAGGTTCGTGGCCCCGGGGCCAAGCGTACCCAGGCACCCCGCAGGCTCCCCGGTGAGGCGGCCGTAGATCTCCGCCATGAAGGAGGCCCCCTGCTCGTGGCGGCAGAGGATGAAGCGAATCTTCTCCGACTGCTCCAGGGACATCATGAAGTCGGCGTTTTCTTCCCCGGGCACGCCGAAGATGTACTCCACGCCCTCTTCTTCGAGGCACTTTACGAACAGGTCTGATGCTTTCATGGAACCCTCCCAAGACTACGGTAAGGAGGCCCTGCGCAGGCGCGCAGGGGCCTCTGCGAGTAGTACACCGTGGGCATCCTTTCCCGACAGCAACCGGAGCCCCTCCCCAGGCGCCCCGAATAAGATTGGCTAGCGCGTGCCTGCTAGCGCGCGCCTGCTAGCGCGTGCCCACCTGCAGGCCGGCGGACAGGGCCGCCACGGCCTGGGCAAAGGCGCCGGCGTCGAAGCGATCTTCGTCGTCGACGCTTGCAAAAACCCGGTCCATGGCGGGGCGACTGGCATCCCAGCGGGCCGTGGACAGGAGCAGCACGTCGAGGGCCATGGCAGCCTGCTCGGCGAGCACGTAGTCGCGATAGTCGCCCCGGGCGCCAGCGCGGATGAGGGCGGCCAGCGCAACCTCCTGCGCTTCAGCGCTGAGGGGCGCTGCGAGGGCGCCCTCAAGCCGATCCACCGCTGCGGACAGCTGGGTCGTGGCAGCCTTGAAGGCGCCAAAGCCTGTGGCCACGGAGGCGTTCAGGGCCTGCAGGCCCGCGAGGAGCTCCGCGGCGGCCGCGCTATCCACGGCCTCTGCCACGGGCAGAAGCAGGGCGAACTGGGCATCGTTCAGGCGGATCGCGCCGGGATCGAGCCCCTGGGTCAGGCGCGTGGGCGCCCAACGCTTATCGCTCATGGGGTGGTGGCAGGCGTGGCAATCAAAGAGCGCGATTTCCGGGAACAGGCCGGCCTCGTGCACCAGGCGCCCTTCTAGCAAGGAGAGCGTGTGCCGCGCGGAGGCCAGGAGCCCCGTGGTCCAGGTCGCTACGGGCGTTTCCAGGCGCTTGCGCTCGGCGTAGTCCGCGTCGCGCGCCCAGTGCGGCGGCTCAAGCTCCGTAAAGGTCGAAAGCTCGAAGGCGAGGCGCGGATGGCCTGCCCCCATAATGCGGTGGGTGGCGAACTTGTCTTCCGTGCCCAGGTGGCAGGACAGGCAGAGGTCCGTACGCGCCGCCAGATCATCCGTGGCGTAGAG
>JAURCQ010000078.1 GCA_030828335.1 Gammaproteobacteria bacterium | reverse complement strand
TGGGGGGAAGGTGATCGGCTGGGGCAGATCGCCCCGGGCTATCGCGCCGACCTGGTGCTCTGGACCGGCGATCCCCTAGAGCTCACGAGCTGGGCCCGCTGGACCATGATTGAGGGCCAGCGCTTTGCCCCCGGTTCCCGTCAGCTGCAGCTTCGGGACCGCTATCGCAACCCGGCCCAGCGCGTGGTGCCGCCCGGGGGGTAAGGTCAAGGGGTCGCCAGGGAGCGAGGGACTGATTACCATGCCCGGCGACCCTCATTCGTTCACCAGCAAGGAGTCATGCCATGGCTTTTGAGTTGCCCGCTCTGCCCTACGCCCGTGATGCCCTCGCGCCCCACATCAGCGCCGAGACCATCGACTTCCACTACGGTAAGCATCACCAGACCTACGTCGACAAGCTGAATGCGGCGGTGGAAGGGAAGCCGGAAGCGGACGCTTCCCTGGAAGAGCTCATCAAAACCAGCAGCGGCGGCGTGTTCAACAACGCGGCGCAGATCTGGAACCACACCTTCTACTGGAATTCCCTGTCCCCGAACGGTGGCGGTGCCCCCAGCGGTGCGCTGGCGGAAGCCATCGACCGGGATCTCGGCGGCCTCGAGGCCTGCAAAAAGGCCCTCGCCGACGCCGTGGGCACGCACTTCGGGTCTGGCTGGGCCTGGCTCGTGCTGGATAACGGCAAGCTGAAGGTGGAGTCGCTTCACGATGCGGGCAACCCCATGACCTCCGGGCAGACCCCGCTCCTCACCATCGATGCCTGGGAGCACGCCTTCTACATCGACTATCGCAACGCCAAGCCGAAGTACTGCGAGGCGGTGCTCGAAAATCTGATCAATTGGTCCTTCGCCGAGGCGAACTTCGCCAACGCCTAAGGCCTAGGCGCGGTAAGAAAGCCCCCGGGCGCGGTGTGCGCTCGGGGGTTTTTTTATGGGACGAACTGCTCCTGAAGGATGCGCTCTTCTAGGTTGTGCTCAGGATCGAAGAGGATATGCAGCTCGGTCTCGTTGTCCTGGGCGATGCGCACCTCCACCACGTTGCGGACCTCCGTGGCATCGGCCACGGCGGAGACGGGACGCTTGTAGTGGTCGAGAACCTCGAAGGTGATTTCCGCCGTGAGGGGCAGCACGGCGCCGCGCCAGCGCCGGGGCCGGAAGGCGCTGATGGGGGTTAGGGCCAGGGCCTGGGAGCCGATGGGCAGGATGGGCCCGTGGGCGGAAAGGTTATAGGCCGTGGACCCCGCCGGCGTAGCCACCAGGGCCCCATCGCAGATGAGCCGGTCGATGCGGGTTTTGCCGTCGATGGCCACACGCAGATTCGCTGCCTGCCGGGTCTGCCGAAGGAGGGACACCTCGTTGATGGCCCGGGCCTGCTGCTCCGAGCCTGAATCGCTGATGGCGGTCATGGCGAGGGGGTGGAGGATGGCCCGGGCGGCCCGGTCGATGCGTTCCGGCAGATCATCCTCGTTATAAGCGTTCAGCAGGAAGCCCACCGTGCCCCGATTCATCCCGTAGATGGGCACGCTACGGTGCATGCTTCGGTGGAGCGTCTCCAGCATGAAGCCATCGCCGCCGAGGGCGATGATGACGTCCGCCTCCTCCGCCGGCACCTGGCCGTAGCGCTTTTCGAGGCTTTCCCGGGCCGCTTGGGACTGGGGGCTTTTGCTGCTGACGAAGGCCAGGCGGGTGTCACTCATGCTTTTGGGTCCCCGTGGAGGCGAATCAGGCCTTCCTGGGCCACGGACGCCACCAGCGCGCCGTCCTGGCTGTAAATGAGGCCGCGATTGAACCCTCGGGCACCGCCCGCAGCAGGGCTATCTTGCACGTATAGGAGCCATTCGTCAGCGCGAAAGGGGCCGTGGAACCACATGGCGTGATCCAGGCTCGCGGTCTGGAAGTTTGGCTGCATGAAGGATACGCCGTGGGGCCAGGTGCAGGTGTCCAGCAGGGTCCAGTCCGACAGGTAGGCCAGGGCGCACTGGTGCAGGCGAAGGTCGTCGGGCATGGGTTCCTTTACCCGCATCCAGCCCATCTGCTTCGGCGCCCGCTTTTCCGGCTTGAAATCATTCTGCGGATTCAGCGCCCGGTATTCGATGGGTCGCTCCCGGGTGAAGTGGGCGAGCACCTCGGGATCGAGCCCCGCCGCTTCCCCGTGCTGCCGACGCAGTTCCCGCTCCGGAGTCAGGCTTTCCGGGTCCGGGATGCCCTCGGGCATGGCGAAGGCGTGCTCTAGGCCGGGCTCGTCCGTCTGAAAGGAGATGGACATATTGAACATGGGGCGGCCGTGCTGAATGGCCACCACGCGCCGGGTGGTGAAGGAGCGGCCATCCCGAATGCGGTCCACGGTGTACAAGATGGGGTGGTTCGGATCCCCGGGACGCAAAAAATAGGCGTGCAGGGAGTGGGCGCTTCGATCGGTGTCGTCCACGGTGCGCGAGGCGGCCACAAGGGCCTGCCCGAGCACCTGCCCCCCGTAGACCCGTTGCCAAGCGTCGTTGGGGCTTCGGCCCCGGTAGTGATTGATTTCCAGCTCTTCGAGATCGAGGACCTGGAGGAGTTCATCAAGCCGTTCCGTCATGGCGCACCTCGCCCGGGTGGGGGAGGGGGGATTGTACGGGGCGGGGCAGGCTGCGCCAGTCCCCCGGGAGCGGGGTAAACTGGCGTCCAAGCAACGGGAGCAATGGCATGACCCAGCAGGACAGCAAGGAGGCCCCGGGATGGTTCCGCCGGGCCCTGAAGGCGCCCTTCGAGGATCGGGAAGTGACGGTCGCGGGAACGCCCATTCATTATCTGTACTGGGCGGAGCGGGAAACGCTACCGGGCCTCGTCCTCGTTCACGGAAACGGGGCCCATGCCCACTGGTGGCGCTTTATCGCGCCCTTCTTTTTGAAGGAATACCGCGTGGCCGCGCTCGATCTCTCCGGCATGGGGGATTCGGGGCACCGGGAGCATTACAGCCCCGAACTCTTTGCCGACGAGGTCATGGCCGTGGCCCAGGATGCGGGCTTTGGCTCGGATAGGATCGTCGTGGGCCACAGCTTCGGGGGCTTTGTGACCATTCAGACGGCGCTGCGCTTTGGCCATGACCTTGGCGGCGTGGTGCTCGTCGATTCCCCCGTGCGGCCCCCGGACTACGCCTGGGAGCGCGATCCCAAGCGCTCCCCCATCCGGGCCAAACGCGTTTATCCAGACCGGGCCACGGCGGAGGGGCGCTTCCGCCTCATGCCGCCCCAGGATTGTGAAAACGGCTACATCCTTCGCTATATCGCCGAGCACTCCGTGACGGAGGTGCCGGGCGGCTTTAGCTGGAAGTTCGACGATCGCATGTTTGAGAAGCTGCGCTTTGAGAACCGCGGCGAGGACCTCCAACGCCTGCCTTGCCGAGTGGCGGTCATGTACGGCGATGATTCCTACCTCTTCGATCAGGAGATCGCCGACTACATGTTCAAGGTGCTTGATGAATCGGTGCCTTTCATGGCCTTGCCTGAGGCGCAGCACCACGTCTTTTTGGATCAGCCCCTGGCCTTCGTGGCGGCGCTGCGCATGCTGCTGGCGGAGTGGCGCCATTCTCGCCCCGATCGCCAGGCGCCAACCCCCGGAGCGGGCCCATGAGCGCGCCCACCGTTTGGGTGGACGCCGACGCCTGCCCGCGCCCGGTCCGGGACGTGATTTGCCGCGCGGCGGAGCGGCGCCAGGTGCGCACCATCTTTGTCGCCGCGTCCCCCATCAACGTGCCTCGCGGGCGCTTTATCAGCGCCCGTACCGTCGCTGCGGGCTTTGATGCGGCGGACGATGCCATTGCCGAGGAGGTCGCCGCTGGCGACGTGGTGGTGACCCAGGACATCCTGCTGGCGGAGCGGCTAGTGACGAAAGGGGCACGGGTGACAAACCCCCGGGGGGAAATCTTCGATCGGGAAAACATCGGGACCCGCGTCTCCCAGCGAAACTTCATGGAGGAGGCGCGGGGGGCCGGGCTCGCTGGGGGCGGGCCGCCGCCCTTTGATGACCGGGACAAGCAGGCCTTTTCGAACAGCTTCGATAAGCTGCTGACCGCATCCCTCCGGGCTGCCGGGGCCTAGGCGAGGCGCTCGAGGGGCAAATCCGTCATGCGGGCCACGGCGAGGTGCGTGGTCTCCGCTGCGCGAGCCAGATCCAGCGGGCTGTCCTCCGGTCGCACCAGAAGGGCCGTTTTCAGCCCCGCCGCCCGAGCGGCATCCAGCTCTTCGACCACGTCCGACAGAAACATGATGGCGTCCCCGGGTAGCTCGAGGGTGGCGGCGATGGCCTGATAGCTTCCCAGGGTGCGTTTCGGTCCTACCCGGGTATCGAAGTAGCCCGAGAAGAGCGGGGTGAGGTCGCCGGCCAGGCTATGGCCAAAGAGGAGCTGCTGCGCCGCCACGGATCCCGAGGAGTAGACATACAGCGCAAGGCCCGCCCCGTGCCAGCGCTTCAGCGCCGTCACCGCATCCTCGTAGATATGCCCCTTTAGGGCGCCGTCGGCATAGCCCTGGGCCCAGATCAGGCCCTGGAGGGTTTTCAGGGGCGTCCACTTTCGGTCCTCGTCGATGAAGCGCTCGAGGGTGGCCACCACAGCGTCCAGATCGCCGGCGTCGCCCCCGGCTTCCTCCGCTACCGCTTCCCGGATTTCCCGAACCTCGGGCTCGGCGCCGTGGGCATCGAGGAAGGGCCGGAGCTGGGCCCGCGCGTAGGGAAACAGCACCTCATGAACGAAGCGGATGCTGCTGGTGGTCCCCTCAATATCGGTGACGACGGCCCTTAAGCTCATGCGCTCGCCTCATAGCGCGGAAACTGCTCGGCGATGGGGCTGCCCGTGAAATTCGCCACCCAGCCCTCGGGGTTGGAGAAAATGCGGATGGCAAGGAAGTGGGGCCTGGGCCCCATGTCAAACCAGTGCTTGGTGAGGGCGGGTACGGTGAGGAAGTCCCCCCGCTCGCACAGCACCTCAAAGACCTGGGCCCCCAGGTGCAGGGTAAAGAGCCCCGATCCATCAACGAAGAAGCGCACCTCGTCCTCGGCATGGGTGTGCTCCGCCAGGAATTTGCCCCGGGCTTCGCTGGCCGCGGGGTTGCTCGGCGTCATGCTGACCACATCGCAGCTTTGGTAACCGCCGTCCGCCATGATGCGGGCGATCTCCGTCTCATAGCGGGCGAGGACCGTTTCCTGGGAGGCGCCGGCGGCGACGTCATCGTGGGTGGGCCAGCGCTCAAAGCGCACCCCGTGGGGCGCGAGGGATGCCGCGATGGCCGCGGGGTCCTGGTGCTCAGCGAGGGGCTGGGCGCCGTTGTGGTCGTCAAAGATTCTGAGTCGGCTCATGGCGAGGCCTCCAGGCTGAGCAGGGAAAGGGCGTGATCCAGTAGGGACACGAGCGCCTCCATGTGGCGCTCCGCAGCAAAAAGGGAGGCGCCCCACACATAGGCGCCATGGCCCCGAATCAGGTAGGCCGGGGGGGCGCCGGGAAGGCCGCCCTGGGCGGCCACCACGGCGTCATCGATTTCCGTCATCTCCTGGCTGTTGGGCACCACCGGGAGGGCCTGGGTGTGCACCCCGGGAAAAGCCTTGAGCAGCTCGGCGTCGGCGAGCTCCACGGCGGCGGCGTCCGGATGCCGCTCAGTCCAGATCACCGTGCTCGGGGCGTGGGCGTGAAGCACGGCCCCGATGGAGGCATCGCGGGCGTAGAGCGCGAGGTGCAGGGCCGCTTCTGCGGAGGGCTTCGCGCCCTCGGCGCCGTCGAGCACGGTGCCGTCGAGTCCCATGAGCATGAGGGCGTCGCCGGTGAGAAAGCGCTTATGGCCGCCCGAGGCCGTGACCAGGGCCCGATGCTCGTCGATGCGCAGGGACAGATTGCTGCTCGTGGCGGGGGTCCAGCGGCGGCCATAGAACCGCTCCGCGATCGGGCTTAGGGCCTGGGCACCGTAGAAACGCAGGAGCGGGCCCGGAAGCTTGGGGCTGAGCACAGGAAACCTCCGCCGAGGGCGAATACAGGGGGGAGGGAGTGTACCTTGGGCACCGGCGCTTTTTCAGCCTGCGGCCGTGCCTGGAGCCGGGGGGCGGGCTACAATGCGGTGAGAAAAAAGAGGCGCACGCCATGGAACACGGGGATGGTCAGAGGGAAGCACGCCCCTGGCCCATAATGTTGGATGTAGAAGCGTCGGGCTTCGGTCGGGGCAGCTATCCCATCGAGATTGGCCTGGCCTTTCCCGACGGCACCTCCGTGGCCTATCTCCTGCGCCCAGAAGCCGATTGGACCCACTGGGATGGGGGCGCGGAGCAGGTCCACGGCCTGCCTCGGGCTAAGCTCCTCGCCGAGGGGCGTCCGGTCCTGGAAGTGGCCGCCCTGTTGAACGCGCAGCTGGCAGGCAATCGCGTCTACAGCGATGCCTGGGGCTTTGACGCGGCCTGGGTCGCTCGACTTTTTGACGCGGCGGGTCTTAGCCAGCATTTCCGCGTGGATACGGTGCGTAATTTGATTACGGAAGCGGCGCTGCCCTCCTGGACTGAGGCCCGGGCCCGGGCCGAAGCCCGCCTGGGGAAGGCCACCCATCGCGCCGAGCACGATGCAAAGCTGCTGCAAGCCAGCATTCTCGAACTCTGGGCCCTCGCCGGTCCGCCCCCCTTAGACGAAGGATAGGCCTTGTGATGAGCTTATTGGGCGTCGTGGTGCTCCTGGCCCTGGCCTGGTTGCTATCGACGAATCGCCGGGCTATCGCCTGGCGGACAGTGCTTGGTGCGCTCTTTCTGCAAGCGCTCATCGGCGGCTGGGTGCTGGCCATGCCCTCGGGCATTGCGACCCTCGAGGCCGTTTCCGCGGGGGTTGGGCAGGTGCTGGCCTACAGTCGGGAAGGTATCGAGTTCATGTTCGGCTGGTCCGCGAACGGGGCCATGGGGTCCCTGGCGGCCTCCGTGGAAGCGAAGGGCTTCGCGCCAATTTTTGCAGTCAATGTGCTCCCGGTGATTGTGATTTTCTCGGCGTTGGTGTCCGTGCTCTATCACCTGGGCATCATGAGCTGGACCATTCGCCTTCTTGGGGGGGCCTTACAGCGAATCCTGGGCACTAGCCGTCCCGAATCCCTCTCCGCGGCGGCGAACGTCTTCGTGGGGCAGGCCGAGGCGCCCCTGGTGGCCCGGCCCTTTATTCCCACCATGACCGCCTCGGAGCTCTTCGCCATCATGGTCGGCGGCCTGGCGAGCATCGCGGGGTCCGTCATGGCGGGCTACGCCGCCATGGGCATCGAACTTAAATACCTCATTGCCGCCTGCTTCATGGCCGCCCCCGGGGGGCTGCTCATGGCCAAGATGGTCATGCCGGAAACGGAGCAGCCAAAGAACGATCTCGCCGAGCTCGATGATCTCGAGAACATGAAGAGCGTGAATCTCTTCGACGCCGCAGCCTCCGGCGCCCTCTCGGGGATGCACATCGCCCTGGCCGTGGGGGCCATGCTCGTGGCCTTCATTGCGCTTATGGCCATGGTGAATGGTCTTCTCGGCGCCCTCGGGGGGGTGATTGGCTACCCGGACCTCACCCTCGAGCTCATCCTCGGCTGGCTTTTCCAGCCCCTGGCCTGGCTCCTGGGCGTGCCCTGGGCAGAGGCCGAGGCTGCGGGAAGCTTTATCGGGCAGAAGCTCGTGCTCAACGAATTTGTGGCCTACCTATCTTTCACGGAGCAGCGCGCGGCCTTCGCGCCCCTTACCCAGGCCATTATCACCTTCGCGCTTTGCGGCTTCGCGAATTTCTCTTCCATCGCCATCCTCCTGGGGGGGCTTGGGTCCGTAGCACCGAACCGCCGCGAAGACATCGCCCGCTTTGGATTCCGGGCCTTGCTTGCGGCCACCCTGGCCAATCTCATGAGCGCGGCCCTCGCCGGGTTTTACCTCAGCCTATGACCGCATCTCTGAAGCCCATCGACTTTTCCGCGGCCGACGCGCCGGCGCGCTTTACGGAAGATCTGCGGGAGATTGGCTTTGCCGTGCTCCGGGGCGCGCCCTTGGACGATGCCGCGATCACCCGGATCTACGAGGCGTGGCTCGCCTTCTTCCAAAGCCCGGAGAAGACGGCCTTTCGCTACGACCGGAAACGGCAGGACGGCTTCTTCTCCACCGCTGAGGCGGAGCACGCGAAGGGGGAGATGCTCCGGGATCTGAAGGAATACTTTCATTACTACCCCTGGGGGCGCTGCCCCGAGGAGCTCCGCCCCGACCTTGAGCGCTACTACGCCGCCGTGCTCACCCTCGGGCAGACGCTACTCGGCTGGGTGGAGGCGAATGCCCCAGCCGCCATTGCGCAGCCGCTGAGCGAACCCCTGTCGAGCATGATTGCGGGCAGTGATGTGTCCCTTCTGCGCATTCTTCACTACCCGCCGCTTGCGGAAACCGCGGGAGAAGGGGTGCGGGCTGCGGCCCACGCGGACATCAATCTGCTCACCATTCTGCCGGCGGCCAGTGCGCCGGGGCTCGAGGTGAAGGCCCGGGACGGGCGCTGGCTGTCCGTGCCCTGTACGCCGGGGCTCGTG
>JAURCQ010000077.1 GCA_030828335.1 Gammaproteobacteria bacterium | reverse complement strand
CCGGACGCTCCCCCCCGAGACCGTCGGTGAGCAGGAGGATGCGTCCTTCCCCCGGCGCCGTGCCATCGAGCAGCTCGCTGGCGAGGCCCAGGGCCGGCCCGAGCCGGCTCCCAAGCACGGGCATTATGCTGGGCTCGAGGGCCGGCAATAGATTCAGAATGGTGCGCCCATCGTCCGTGAGGGGGATGACCGTGTGGGCATCGCCGGCGTAGACCACAAGCGCTGTGCGTCCATCGCGCCGGCTGGCGAGGACGTCTTCAATTTTCAGCCGGGCACGGAGCAGCCGGGAGGGGGGCAGGTCCTCGGCGTACATGGACAGGGAAAGATCGAGTACCAGCACCAGGGCATCATCTCCCTGGCCAACGGGTTGGGGCTGGCGCTCGAGGCTAGGCCCCGCCAGCGCAAGGACCGCAAGGAGCCAGGCCAGGGCGAGGAGGGCAAGCCGGCCCTGGCCACGAGGACGCTCGAAGCCTTCGACAAGATAGGGCGCGAGCACCGGGTCCAGGAGCTGGTGCCAGCGCCCCTGCTGACGGTGTTTCCGCAGCAGCAGTGCCCAAAGCCCTCCTAGGGGCAGGAGGAGCCAGAGGAGCTCAGGGCGAAGAAGGTGCCACTCAGTCATGGCACGCCCTCCCGCCGGGGCCAGGCGACGGCGAGGGCCAGGAGCATGCTTAGGCCCAGAGCAACGCCGAGGGGCCAGTAGAACAGAGCGGTCACCGGGCGGAACACTTCATCCGGCGCGGGCACGGGTTCAAGGGCGTCTAAGGTGCGGTAAATCTCCGCGAGCTCTTCCGTATTGCGCGCCCGGAAGTAGCGACCACCGGTTTGCTCCGCGATGCGCGTCAGCGTGGCTTCATCGAGATCCGCCGAGGGGTTCATGGTGGCGCGGCCAAAGGCACCGCCAAACCACCCCGGGGCTTCCATGACCTCCGCGCCGACCCCCACGGTGTAGATTCGCACCCCCGCCTGCGCCGCAAGCTCCGCCGCTTTCTCCGGGGTGACCTCGCCGACGTTATTGGCGCCGTCCGTAAGGAGGATAAGGACCCGGTTTTCCGCGGGCCGATCCCGCAGGTGTTTCACCGCGAGGCCAATGGCGTCGCCAATGGCCGTTTTTCCCCCGGCGATGCCCAGGGGCGTTTCCTGGAGCAGCGCATTTACCGTGGTGCGATCGAAGGTGAGGGGCGCCTGCAGGTAGGCGCCGGACCCGAAAAGGATTAGCCCTAGCCGATCGCCTTCTCGGCGAGCAAGAAAGGCCTCCAGGACATCCTTCACCACCATGAGGCGCGTCGCCTTCTGTCCCTCGAGCACCATGTCTTCCCGGTTCATGGATCCGGAGATGTCCACGGCCAGCAGCAGGTCCCGGCCGGTCACGGGGACGCTGACGGGCTCTCCAAAGTGTTCTGGCCGGGCCGCGGCGGTGAGCAGGGCCAGCCAGAGGGCCCAGAGCGCTGCCAAGCGCAGGCGCCGGCGAGCGTCGCCCTGCCCATGGCCTTCTAGGAATGCAGAAAAGGGATCGAGGGTAGGAACCCGCAGCGCAGCATCCTCGGAGCTGCGGGGCGGAAGCAGGCGGCGCAGGAGCCAGGGTAGGGGCGCCAGCAGGGCCCAGTAGGGCGCCACAAACTCAAACACGGCGAGGCGCTCCATCACGATGGGCGTTGAGCCAGCCCCGCGCAGCCTCGGCGAGCTCTGCGCTGCAGCCCAGGGGCCCCGAGGGTCGGGCTGCGTAGCGCGCATCGCCGAGAATCTCGGCGGCGGAGCCTTGGGTGAAGGTGGGGGTTTCAAGGGCTTGGTCAAGAAACGCGGCGAAGGCCGTTCCGCTGAGCGATGCCACCTGATCCCGCGGATAGTGCAGCAGGGCCACGCGGCGAAGGAGGGCGGTCAGCGTTGCGGCGGCGTCCCCGGCGCTGCGGCTCGGGACGGCCCGTTCCCACTCGGCGAGCTCCGCGAGGGCCGCCCGGTAAGGCCGGCGCCGCTGATGGCGCTGCCAGAGGCGGGAAAGGATCAGGGCGGTGAGCCCCAGCCCGGCGAGGGTAAGGCCGAGGACCCAAAGATTCGGGGGCCAGGCGCCAGGTTCCGGGGGTTCGGCGATATCTGCGAGGCCGTTTAACACCGTCAGATCGCCGGGCGCCGGCGCTGCCCGCAGGCTCGGGGTGGCAGCGAGCAGCAAGCCCGCAGCGGGGCGCCAGGGTAGGGCTCTGCGCTTCATCGTAGCCACCGCCCAAGGTCCTGGAGGTAATCCCCGTCCGTGGAGCATTCCAGAAGCAGCCCCTCCTGGCTTTGCAGCTGGCCCGCCAGCGCATCCCGCCGCGCCTCATAGCGCTCAGTCCAGCGCGTAGCTGCCTCTGCCCCGGCAAGGTCGAGGGTTTGTCGCCGGCGACCATCGCTCAAGGGATAGCGCCCTGCCGGGGGCGCCGCCCGCTCGAAGGGATCGCTCACCAAAATGCCGTGGACCTGGGCCTGCTGCCCCAGCCGTCCAAGCTGCTCCAGCACCTTGGGAAGGGGGGCTGAACCGTCGGCAAAGTCGCTGACGACAATCACCGTGGTCCCGGGGCGGACCACCTTGAGAAGTTCCTGAAGCGCAGCGTCGAGGCCTTCCACCGGGCCTGGGGCGAGGCCAACTGCAGCGCGAGGGCCCGCCCCATAGCGCTCGGCTAGGGCTGCGCAGCCCTCCCTAAGCTGGTTCTGGATCCGCAGCACGCTCTGCTGCGTTTTGCGAGGGCGAAGGGCCTCAAGCCCCGTCGCGGTGCGCAGCAGGGCGCCGACCCGGTCCCCATCGTCATAGGCGCGCCAGAGGAGCAGGGTGGTCAGCTCCGCAATGGCCAGGGATTTCAGGCGCTGGCGCGTCCCAAAGAAGGTTTGGGGCCCGAGATCGGCGAGGAGCAAAATGGGTCGCTCCCGTTCTTCGTGAAAAACCTTGGTGTGCACGCGTCCCGTGCGCGCGGTGACGCGCCAATCGATGTGGCGGATGTCATCCCCCGGCTGATAGGCCCGGGTTTCCGCAAAATCGATGCCCCGGCCGCGGAAACGGGAGCTACGCTGCCCCGCACCCCCGGCGCGCACCGTGCGCGGGGGCGTCCACACGAGGCGAGCGGCGGCGGCGCGGAGGGCGAGAAGCTCCGGCAGCGTCGGAACAGCGCCGCGCATGCTTAGGCGACCGGCACCCGAGCCAGCAGCTCGTCCAGGACGTGATCCGTACTGATGCCCTGGGCCTGAGCCTCGAAGGACACGAGCACGCGGTGCCGAAGCACGTCGTGGACCAGGGCTTGAATGTCTTCCGGGGTGACAAAGTCCCGGCCTTCAAGCCAAGCTCGGGCCCGGGCGCAGCGATCAAGCGCAAGGGTGCCGCGGGGAGAAGCCCCGTACTCAATCCACCGGGCGAGGTCGTCCCCCCAGGGCGCGGGATTCCGCGTAGCCAGGATCAGCTGCACGAGGTAGGTCTCGACCGAGGGGTCCATGTGGAGGGACAGGACGGCCTGCCGCGCCGCAAAAAGGTCGGCCTGGGAGAGGGGCGCCGGCGGCGCCTGGCTTGCCGACGCCTGGGCCTCGGCCCGAACAAGCGCGAGGATGCGCTGCTCCGTTTCCGCATCGGGATAGGCCACGAGCACGTTTAGCAGGAAGCGATCAAGCTGCGCCTCGGGCAGGGGGTAGGTTCCCTCCTGCTCAATGGGGTTTTGCGTCGCCATGACCAAAAAAAGGTCGGGAAGGGCCAGGCTGCGCCGGCCCACGCTCACCTGCCCTTCCGCCATGGCCTCTAGAAGCGCGGACTGAACCTTCGCTGGCGCTCGATTGATTTCGTCGGCGAGTACGAGGTTGTGAAAGATCGGGCCTTCTTGAAAGGAGAACTGCCCCGTTTCTGGCGAAAAGATATCCGTGCCCGTCACGTCGGAGGGGAGGAGGTCGGGGGTGAACTGAATGCGATGGAAGCTACCCTCCACCCCCAGGGCAAGATCCTTAATCGCTCGAGTCTTGGCGAGCCCCGGGGCGCCCTCCACCAGGAGATGGCCGTCGGACAGGAGGGCGATGAGTAGCCGGTCCACCAGGGCCTCTTGCCCTAAGATGCGATGATTCAGCCAGCTTCGCAGCGCGAGCAGGGCGTCCCTTTGGGCCATGGCCCGTCCCCTTTTTCCAATGCATGAAGAAAACCGCTGCGCAGTCTAACGCAGCTCCGGCTTCCGGGGGGCCTCATAAAGGCTCGGCATTGGGAAGGAGGAACGGCTACAATACGCGGTCGAATTTTTGCCGTGGATACGCTGTGTACGCGCTCTTACGCCCCTGGCTTTTTCGCTTGGCTCCGGAAACCAGTCACGACCTCACCCTGGGCCTGCTGGCGGCGGCAAGCCGTCTTCAGCTGGATACCCTGGCCCCAGCGCCGGTCGTCGATCCGGTCAAGTGCCTGGGCCTCACCTTTCCCAATCGCGTGGGCCTCGCCGCCGGGCTGGACAAGGATGCGCGGGCCTTTGAGGCGCTTGGTGCCCTCGGCTTTGGCTTCCTGGAGCTGGGAACGGTCACGCCTCTGGCCCAGCCGGGGAACCCTAAGCCACGGATGTTTCGGCTCCCCGAAGCGAGCGCGCTGATCAATCGGATGGGGTTTAACAACGAGGGGCTCGAGCCCTTCCTGCGTCGGGTTCAGCGTCGCCGCTATGGTGGCGTGCTGGGCATCAATATCGGAAAGAACAAGGTGACCCCCGGGGAGCGCGCTGCCGACGATTACACCCAGGCGCTTCAGGCGGTGCATCGCCATGCCGATTACGTCACGGTCAATTTATCGTCCCCGAATACGCCGGGGCTGCGCGATTTGCAGCAAGGGGACGCCCTTGCCGAGCTTCTGACGGCCCTTGGGCACACCCGGGAGGCCTTGGCCGATCGGGAAGGGCGCCGTGCGCCGCTGCTGATCAAGATTGCCCCTGATCTCCACGACGACGATCTTAAGGCCTTGGCAGCACAAGCAGCGGAACGGGGCGTGGATGGGCTGATTGCCTGTAACACCACGCTCAGCCGTTCGGCCGTCGAGCATCTTCCTCACGGGGAGGAGGCCGGCGGCTTGTCTGGGGCGCCTGCTCACGTTCGCGCGCTCGAGGTGGTCGCACTGCTTCGGGCTGAATTGGGGGCGGCCTATCCCCTGATCGGCGTGGGCGGCATTGATCATCCCGACCGCGCCCGGGCCATGGTGGCCGCCGGGGCACAGCTGGTGCAGGTGTATACGAGTTCGATCTACGAGGGGCCCGGGCTCGTGTCTCGCGTAGCCCGGGCCTTGGCAGCACCCGCGCCGTGACCGCTAGCGAGGCTTGTGCAAACCAAAGAGGGCGAGGGTGCCATTGGCGCGTTCCTCGGCCCCCAAAAGCCAGCCTTCAAGCCACTGGCTGCGAAGGTTCAGGGCGCCGCGGGGGCACTGGCTGCGGGGACGGCCGCGCACGCCAGCGCGATAGCCTTGGTGCCATGCGCGCGCTTTCGTATTGCGTTTATGCGTTCTCATGGAGCACTCCGAGATGGGGGGGTGAGCCTTCGTTTCTACGCCCCTGGACGGAAGCTGTCGAACAACAAAATGCTCTAAGGGCGCTCCTTTCGAGTCCCGGTTGCTATATGCCATGGAGGGCAAGCTGATGAGCGGGGCACGGCCACGGGTTAAATTACTGGCACCCACGGGGCAGGGACGGGCGGAGGTCATCATCCGCTGCCCCCGGCGCCTTGAGCGGATGCTTTCCCAGGAGTTCGCGGAACTTCAGCTGCCTTCGGTGCAGCTCTTCAAGGGTGGGGTACAGGGACTTTGGACCTTCGAGGAGGCGGAGCTCGCGTGCTTTGCCTCGCGCATCGCCAGCCGCGTCCTATGGCCCCTGGCGCGCTTCCCTGCGCTGAACGCGGACGGGCTCTATGCGGGAGCCGCGTCCCTTCCCTGGGGCCAGTGGCTGCTGGGGCCGCGGAGCCTGGGCCTCGGCTTCGACGGCGTTCACGATCAGCTTCGTCATACGCGCTTCTCCGCCCTGCGAATCAAGGACGCCATCTTCGATCGTCTACGCCAGGACGGCTTGCCCCTTCCCGAACTTGATCCTGCGGGGGCGGAGCTGCAGCTCCACGGCGTGCTCCATCGGGAGCAGGTGACGCTCTACCTGGTGCTTGGGGGCGGCGCGCTCCATCGCCGAGGCTGGCGGCGGGATGCGGGAGTCGCCCCGATTAAGGAAAACCTGGCCGCGGCCATCCTTCGCCTTGGAGGGTGGGGGCTTGGGGCGGAGGGCCCCTTGCTCGATCCCGTCTGCGGATCGGGGACCCTGCTCGTAGAGGGCGCCCTCATGGCCCTGGGCATTCCCCCGGGGGCGAGCCGGGAGCGGAGTGGGCACGATCGCTGGGTGGGGGCTGAACGGACTCAGTGGGCGTCACTCCGAGCGCGAAGCGGTGCCCAGGAACGGGAGGCGCCCCTGCGCCTGATCGGTCGGGACGCAGACCCAGAGCAGCTGGCCCGAACTCAGGTTCACCTCGAGGCAGCGGGCCTCCTCGATCACCCCTTGCTGGAACTTGACCTCGCCGAAGGCCGGCTCGAAGGCTACGCGGGGACGGAGGTGGCGCCCAAGCTGATCGTCGGCAATCCCCCCTACGGAGCGCGGCTGGCGGCGAGCGAAGACCTCTTGCCCACCCTGGGGCGAACCCTGGTTAAGCACCATCCGGAAACCAAGCTGGCGTTTATCGTTGGGGTCCCGGCCGGCGAAGACTCGGACACCCGAGCCCTCATCGCCCGGCTCGGGATTCCCGGGCTCAAGGCCAGCGCGCTGAACAATGGCGCGCTCGAGGCCCTGGTGTTAAGCGGGGCGACGCCCGCGGCCCCCGAGGCGAAGGAGGACGCCTCGGGGTCCGCCGGGGGCGGACCCGCGCCGGGGGAGGACCCCCTTTGGGAAAAAGCTTTGGAGGCGGCGGAATCCTTCGCCAACCGCATTCGTAAAAATCGGGCTCACCTGGGCCGCTGGGCGCGGAAGCAAGGCGTTTCGGCCTACCGGCTTTATGACCGGGACCTCCCCGAATACGTGCTGACCATCGATCACTACGGTACGGCCCTGGCCGTGCAAACCTATGAAGCGCCGAACACCATCGATCCGGCGCAGGCGGCGTTGCGGCAGAAAGCGGCCCTGGCGCTGCTTCCGCAGGCCGCGGGGGTCAAGGAAGAGGCCCTCTACCTCCGGGAACGGCGGCGCACGAGCCCGGAAAATCAATACGGCGTGGCCAGCCGGGCCCAGGAACGGGTGCAGGTCATCGAGGGTCCCGCGAAGTTCTGGGTGAACTTAAGCGACTATCTGGATACGGGGCTCTACCTCGATTCCCGGGGGATTCGCCGAGCGATCGCGGAGTATCTCCGGATCCTTCGGGCGCGCCGGGCGCGGCAAGGGCAGGGCGGACCTCGCTTCCTCAACCTCTTCAGCTATACGGGTACGGCGACGGTGCAGGGGGCCCTTGGTGGCGCGGAGGAGAGCCTATCGGTTGATCTCTCTCGCACCTACTTGAACTGGGCCCGGGACAATTTTGAGCTGAACCGCCTTGATGGGGCGCGTCATAGCCTGCAGCAGGCGGATGTGAAGGCCTGGCTGACAAGCCCACCCGCGGGGCCCTGGGAGTCGAACTTCGATGTCATTTTGTTCGATGCCCCCACCTTCTCGAACTCCGAGCGCATGGCGGAGGATTTGGACCTGCAGCGGGATCATCCGGTCCTTCTCGAGGCCGCCCTAAAGCGTCTAGCCCCCGGGGGCGTGTTGTTTTTCGTGACCCACGCGCGTCGCTTTGACTTCACCTTTGAAGCGGCAGGATGGTTGGCGGAAGAAAAGACCCACCTCACCCTGGACCAGGATTGTGATCGAGGGCGCCCCCCCCACCGTTGCTGGCTGATCCGTCCGGAAGGGGTGACCGTTCCCGGCCTTTAGGGAAAGCGCGGGCCCCGGCTGAGGGCGCTTTGGACTAAGCTGCGGGCTAGCTGGGGGAAGGGGAGACCGGCGGCCTTTGCGGCGTCCGGATAGAGGCTGGTGGGGGTCATCCCCGGCAACGTATTCACCTCCAACAGCACCGGACCGTCCTGCGTCAGGATCAGGTCCGCGCGGGACAAATCTTGGCAGCCCAGGCAGGCGTGAGCGGACAGAGCGATGCGCTTCATGGCCTCAGCTTCAGCGTCGCTCACCGGGGCGGGCACAAGGTGCTCGCTCGCCCCCGGAGCATAGCGGTGCTCGAAGTCATACCAGCTGTGCGCTGGGGTCACGATCTCGATGAGGGGCAGGGCGACGGCGTCCTGCTGCGTTGGAGCAAAAACGGCGGCGGTGAGCTCCCGGCCCTGAAGCCGTTCCTCCACGAGCACCGCGTCCCCAAAGCCGAGGGCCAGCTCAAGAGCTGCTTCAAGGGCCTCCGCGCTGTCTACCAGCGTGACCCCGAGGGCTGATCCTTGCTGGCTCGGCTTGACCACCACCCCCGTGCCGAGGGCGCTTTGCACCATGGCGGAAGCCGCAGCCGGGGTCGTGCCCCGGGGGACTACCACGTCCTTGGCCACGGGAAGGTCCGCGGCCC
>JAURCQ010000076.1 GCA_030828335.1 Gammaproteobacteria bacterium | reverse complement strand
ATGCCCCCGGCGGATTCCCCGAGCACGGTTATTTGCTTCGGATTTCCGCCAAAGGCTTCGATGTTGGCTTTAACCCAGTGGAGGGCCGCCTGCTGATCAAGCAGCCCAAGGTTCGCGGCTTCCGAGAGCGGAGGGAAACCCAAGAGGCCGAGGCGATAGTTCAGGGTGACCACCAGCACCTGATGTTTCTCGACCAGCTGGGCCGCCTCATGAATCGGATCCCGTGCGTCTCCGTTGGTGAACCCTCCGCCGTAGATCCACACCCACACGGGATGGGGTCCTGACGCGCACGGGGCCTGGATGTTCAGGTGCAGGCAGTCCTCATCAATGGCCCCCACGGGCCGCAGGGCGAGGGCCTTGCCCGCGAGCTGAGGCGGCGCCGGGCGCGCGCGGGTGGCTTGACGCCGCCCCGGCGGCAGGGGCGCCGGCGGGGCGAGACGCCGAGGGCCCAGGGGGGGCTGTGCAAAGGGAATGCCGAGGAACTGGCGGCAGGCAGCGGTTTCCTGACCCTCGATGTCCCCGGCGGGGCAGGTGACGCGAAGCCCCGGGGCAGTGGCGCTCATGAGCCTTCGCTGGCGCTTCGCTTGTGTCGCGGTTCGGCGTCGAGGCACCACCGGGCGAGGCTATCGACCCAGCTTTTCTGCGAATTAAGGCAGGGAATCAGCGTGTAGCGCTCACCGCCGGCGGCTTCGAAGGTTTCCTTCCCCTGCATGCCGATTTCCTCGAGGGTTTCGAGGTTGTCGGCGACAAAGGCGGGGCACATCACGGCCAGCTTCTTGATGCCGCGCTTGGGCAGCGCTTCGAGGACCTCATCGGTGTAGGGCTCGATCCACTTGGCGCCGCCAAGGCGCGACTGGAAGGCCACTTCCCAGCGGTCTTCCGGGAGGCCCAAGGCCTTCGCGAGGAGCTTGGAGGTCTCGTACACCTGATGGCGATAGCAGGTTCCGTGGGCTGGGGAGGGCACCTCACAGCAGTTTTCCACCTTGAGGCAATGGGACCCGGTGGGATCGCACTTGCGCACCTGGCGCTCCGGGAGACCGTGGTAGCTGAAAAGAAGGTGGTCGTCGGGCTGGAGATGGGCCCGGGCTGTTTCTTCCAGGGCCTCAATGTATTCCGGGTCGTCGTAGAAGGGCGGCTGCACTTCAAGCTCAAAGGGGTGGCCGAGCTCAGCGAGCACGCGCTCCGCTTCCACCACGGAGGTTTCCGTGGTGGACATGGCCCAGTGCGGATAGAGGGGCACGTAGCGCAAGGTCTTGATGCCCGTTTCCGCCAGCTCTCGGAGCACGCTTTCAATGGACGGCGACCCATAGCGCATGGCCCAGCGCACGGGAATGGGGAGGGTTTTGTCTAGGGCTTCGGCCAAGGCTTCCGTGGTGACCTTCAGGGGCGAGCCCTCGGGGGTCCAGATGCTCTCATAGGCTTCGGCACTGGCCTTGGGGCGCCGGGGTAGGATGATCGCGGAAACCAAAAAGCGTCGGAGTGCCCAGGGCAGATCCACCACCCGCTCATCCATGAGGAATTCGTTCAGATAGCGCCGGACGTCGGGCACGGAAGGCGTGTCCGGGGAGCCGAGATTGACGAGAAGTACGGCGCGCTCGCTCATGGCCTAAACCCTTGGCGGGTGACATGGAAAAAGGCCGGGGATAGTATCCGCCCCCGTCCCCAATGTCACATCTGCGGAGCCTGCCTGTGCCTGAAACGGTCATCGTCGACTACGACGCCGGAAACCTGCGGAGCGTGCAGCGCGCCTGCGCGGAAGTAGGGCTTGCGGCCGATATTAGCGCGGATCCGGCGCGCCTGCGCCGGGCAGACCGCATCATCTTTCCCGGGGTGGGGCAGGCGGGCAGCGCCATGGCTACCCTTAATCGCACGGGCCTCGCGGACGCCCTCCGCCAACGGCTGGGTGAGGGGGTTCCGGTGCTTGGGATTTGCCTTGGGCTCCAGATTTCCCTTGATCACTCGGAAGAGGGGGATACGCCGACCCTGGGGCTCGTGGCGGGGGCAACGCGGCGCTTTCAATTTGCCGACCCTACCTTGAAGGTACCCCATATGGGTTGGAATACGCTGCGCCTTCGCCAGCCCCATCCCGTGCTGAAGGATTTGCACGAGGACGACGCCTTCTATTTCGTCCATAGCTACTTCACCGTGCCCAGCGATCCTGCGGTGGTGCTGGCGGAAGCCACCTACGAGCAGCCCTTCTGCTGCGCCCTCGGGAAGGACAACTACGTCGGGGTTCAGTTCCACACGGAGAAATCGGGGCGGGCGGGGCTGGCCTTGCTGGCGCGCTTCGCCGCCTGGGACGGGGTGTTCAAAGCCGCCGCGGGGGAGGTCAGCCGTGCTCACTAAGCGCCTCATTGCCTGCCTAGACGTGCGCGATGGAAAGCTCGCGAAAAGCGTGAAGTTCGTGGACACGAAGGATATCGGCGATCCCGTGACCAAGGCCCGGGAGTATTACGACGACGGCCTAGATGAGCTGGTTTTTTACGATATTACGGCCTCCAGCGATGAGCGCCGGATCATGCTCAACGTGGTGGAAGCGGTCGCTGCCGAGGTCTTTATTCCCCTTTCCGTGGGCGGCGGCGTGCGCTCCGTGGCCGATGCCACTGACTTGCGCCTTGCCGGCGCGGAAAAGATCAATGTGAACTCGGCTGCGGTACAGCGTCCTGGGCTTATTGACGAATGCGCCCACGCCCTGGGCAATCAGAACGTCGTCCTGTCCATGGACGTGCTGCGGGTGGAAGCGAGCGCTGCCGTGCCCTCGGGCTATGAAATCGTGATCAACGGTGGGCGCCTGCGAACCGGTCGGGATGCCCTGGCCTGGGCCCTGGAGGGGGTGAAGCGCGGCGCCGGGGAGCTGGTGGTGAACTCCATCGATGCCGACGGCACGCGGGATGGCTACGAACTCACCCTGACCCGGCTCCTCAGCGAAGCCGTGCGCGTTCCCGTGATCGCGTCCGGAGGCGCAGGCACGCCAGCGCATCTGGTGGAGGCTCTGACAGAGGGCGCCGCCGATGCGGTGCTGGTCGCTTCCATGGTGCACTTCGGGGATTATCGCTGTTCCGAACTGAAGCAGGCCCTCGCCGATGCCGGGCTTCCCATGAGGATGCGTTGGTGAGCGATCTGGAACGGCGGCTAGCAGACCTTGAGGCGCGCTTCTCCTTTTTAGACGACGCGCTGGCAGAGACGGATCGCATTCTCGCGGAGCAGGGGGCCTTGCTGGAGGCTCTGCGGGCGGCGCTTCTGGAACTTCGGGAAACGGCGCGTCAGGTTCCGGGCCCGGAGGGCCCAGAACCTCCGCCTCCCCATTATTAAGGAGCACGGCATGAAAGCGATTCTGATCGAAGGTAGCGACCTGCGCTGGGGTGAGGTGGCGACGCCGGAACCGGGGGTGGGCGAGGTGCGCATTCGGGTTCGGGCTTCCGCCGTCAATCGCGCCGATCTCGTGCAGCGCGCCGGGGCCTACGCGCCTCCCCCGGGCGCGAGCCCGATCCTGGGGCTGGAGTGCGCCGGGGAGATTGATGCGGTGGGTCCCGAGGTGGCGAACTTTGCCGTGGGCGATGCGGTGTGCGCGCTCCTGGCCGGGGGCGGCTACGCAGAGGCCGTGGTGGTGCCCGCGGGGCAGGTGCGCCCCCTGCCGCCGGGGCTGGGCATGACGGAAGCCGCGGCCATTCCCGAGGTGTTTGCCACCGCCTACCTGAACCTCTACATGGAAGGGGCCGCGACCCCCGGGGAGCGCCTCCTGGTGCATGCCGGGGCCAGTGGCGTGGGCACGGCCGCGATCCAGCTCGGCCAGCTATTCTCGAACCCCGTGGCCGTGACCCTTTCCGGCGCGGCGAAGGCCGAGCGCTGCATCGCCCTAGGGGCAGAGGCCGCCTTCGACCGGGGCTCGGAGGACTTCTGGGCGCAGATCGAAGCCTGGGCGGGTCCGCAGGGGGTGGACGTCATCCTCGATCCCGTGGGCGGTGCCTACCTCGAAGGGAATATGAAGGTGCTCGCGGTGGATGGCCGCCTGGTGATTATTGGCCTCATGGGGGGCGCTCAGGCGAACCTCGGTCTGGGCCTCATGATGGTGAAGCGCCAGCGGGTGATTGGCTCCACGCTCCGGGCCCGCTCCGTGGCGGCGAAGGCTGCGGTCATGGACGCCCTGGAGCAGCGGCTGTGGCCGGCCTTCGGCAGCAGTGCGCTGAAGCCGATCATCGAAACCACCTTCCCCATGGCCGAGGCCGACGCGGCCCATCAGCTCATCGCCCAGAACGGAACCGTGGGGAAGGTCCTCCTTACCTTGGATTAATTCGCGCCAGATATTGACAAGCGGCGTAGAAGCGAGGATCGTGCGCACCTCCTCGAGCGAGGTGCAGGACGCAGTAAGTGTGCGATGCGGCAGTCTCGATCAGAGGCGGGCCGCATTTTTTTTGCCCGTGCTTGGGGAAGAAGTTCCGGTGAAAACCGGCCGCTGCGCGGCGGAACCGCGTTAGAAGAAGCAGTCGGTTAGTACGTGGCACGTAGCTCCGACTTGCACAACCTTAGGAGCGCGTCATGCGTACCCGTGGAACGGTGAAGTGGTTTAACGACCAAAAAGGCTTTGGATTCATTACCCCGGAAGATGGGGGCAAGGATCTCTTCGTGCATCACAGTGCGATTCAGTCGCAGGGTTTCCGTACCCTGGCTGAAGGCGCCCTCGTCGAGTTCGACGTGGTGCAAGGCCAGAAAGGCCCCGCTGCAGACAAGGTCACGCCCGTCTAAGGGGTGCTTGTCTCGGTAGGAAAAGCGGCCGCCCTTGGGCGGCCGTTTTTTTGCCCGAAGGAAAGGCCCTAGAGCTTTGCGAGGGCCTCGAGCTGGGCCTGAAGTTTGTCCAGGGCGTCCTGGGCCGCAGCGAGCTTCTCCCGCTCCTTCTCCACCACCTCCGCTGGGGCACCGGCCACAAAGCGTTCGTTGCCGAGCTTGCCTTTGATGCGCTGGCATTCGCCCTGGCGCTTTTCCACGGCCTTCTCGAGGCGGGCCCGTTCCGCCGCGGGGTCGATGAGCCCAGCCAGGGGCACGAGCACCTTCAGGCTGCCCACGAGAGCCAGGGCCGCCGGCGGTGGCTCGGCCCCTTCCGGCAGGCGCTCCATGCCCTCAAGGCCGGCCAGCTGCTTCAGTAGGACTGCGTTCCGGGTCGCTCGGAGGTCATCCTCCGCGCTGCCGTCGGCGAGGAGCACGGGCAGCTTCACCTTCCCGGCCAGATTCATCTCCCCCCGGATGGTGCGGAGCCCTTCGATCATGGCCTTCAGCCAGGTCAGCTCGACTTCCGCGTCAGGATTCACGGCGTCCCCGTCGCGCTGAGGGTAGGCGGCAGTCATAAGCGTGGGCCCCGTGAGGCCGAGTCGCGGCGCCACCGTGCGCCATAGCGTTTCCGTCAGGAAGGGCATGATGGGGTGCATGAGGCGAAGCAGGGTTTCGAGCACCTCGAGGAGCGTTCTTCGGGCAGCGGCCTGGGCCTCGGGGGTGCCTTCCCGCAGCACGGGCTTGGTGAGCTCGAGATACCAGTCGCAGTACTCGTGCCAGGTAAAGTCGTACAGCTTCTGGGCCATGACGTCGAAGCGGAAGGTTTCGAAGGCGAAGTGCACCTCCTCGATGAGGCCCTGAAGGCGGGAGCGAATCCACCGATCGGCGAGGGACAGTTCGCCGCCCTCCAGTTCAGTGCTCTCCGTATTGCTGAGCACGTAGCTCGCCGCGTTCCAAAGCTTGTTGCAGAAGTTGCGGTAGCCGGAAATGCGCGCCAGGTCGAAGCGCACGTCCCGACCCGTGGAGGCGAGGGCGCAGAAGGTAAAACGCAGGGCGTCGGTCCCAAAGGCCGGAATGCCCTCGGGGAAGTCCCGGCGCGTGGCCTTCTCGATTTTCTTCGCCAGCTGGGGCTGCATCATCCCCGAGGTGCGCTTTTGCACCAGGCTTTCAAGCTCGATGCCGTCGATGAGGTCCAGGGGGTCCAAGCCATTGCCCTTGGACTTGGACATCTTCTGCCCCTCCGCATCCCGCACCAGGCCATGGATATAGACGGTTTTGAAGGGCACCTCACCGGTGAACTTCAGGGTCATCATGATCATCCGGGCCACCCAGAAGAAGATGATGTCATGTCCCGTCACCAGCACATCCGTGGGGTGGAAGGTGCGTAGGGCGTCCGTGTCCTCGGGCCAGCCGAGGGTGCCGAAGGTCCAGAGGGCCGAGGAGAACCAGGTTTCCAGCACGTCCGGGTCCTGGTGGAGGGTGACCGCCGGGCCCAGGCCGTGGGTCTCGCGCACCGCCGCTTCGCTACGGCCGACGTAGACCTTGCCGGCCTCGTCGTACCAGGCCGGGATGCGGTGCCCCCACCAGAGCTGGCGGCTGATGCACCAGTCCTGGATGTCCCGCATCCAGGAGAAGTAGACGTTTTCGTACTGCTTGGGGACGAAGCGGACGGCGCCGGTCTCCACGGCCTCGATGGCCGGCTTGGCCAGCGTTTCCATGGCCACGAACCATTGATCCGTGAGGTAGGGCTCGATGACCGCCCCGGAGCGATCGCCGTGGGGCACCATGAGGGTGTGATCCTTCACCTCGTGAAGGAGGCCCTCGGCCTCGAAGGCCTCGAGGATGGCCTTCCGCGCCGCCTCCCGGCTCAGGCCTCGGAAGGCCTCCGGGGCGCTGTCGTTGATGCGGGCGTCTTCCGTGAAGATATTGAGCAAGGGTAGATCATGACGCTGGCCCACGGCGTAGTCGTTGAAGTCGTGGGCGGGGGTGATTTTTACGCAGCCCGTTCCGAAGGCCGGGTCGACGTAGTCGTCCGCGATAATGGGCAAGGACCGGCCCGTAAGGGGGAGGGTGACCCGGGCCCCGATGAGGTGCTGGTACCGGGGATCCTCGGGGTGCACGGCCACCGCAGCGTCCCCTAGGAGCGTTTCCGGCCGCGTGGTGGCCACCACCAGGTAGGGCGCGCCGTCGGCGCTCCTGGCGCCGCCCTCGAGGGGGTAGCGCAAATGCCAAAGCGACCCCTTCTCTTCGCGGTTTTCCACCTCAAGATCGGAGAGGGCCGTTTTCAGGACTGGGTCCCAGTTGACGAGCCGCTTGCCTCGGTAGATGAGCCCTTCCTCGTAAAGCCGAAGGAACACTTCCTGCACGGCGGCGGAGAAGCCCGGGTCCATGGTGAAGCGCTCCCGGCTCCAGTCCACGGAAGCGCCCATGCGCCGAAGCTGCTGGGTGATCTGCCCGCCAGAGCTTTCCTTCCACTCCCAAACCCGCTTAACGAAGGCCTCCCGGCCCAGCTCGGCGCGGGACTCCTGGGTGGCTTCGAGCTGGCGCTCCACCACCATCTGGGTGGCGATGCCGGCGTGATCGCAGCCCACCTGCCACAGAGTGTTGTGCCCTGCCATACGCTGGTAGCGCACCAGCGCATCCATGAGCGTGTCCTGGAAGGCGTGGCCCATGTGGAGGCTGCCGGTCACGTTCGGCGGCGGAATCATGATGCAGTAGGGCGTGCCCTCGCCGCTGGGGGCGAAGTAGCCGGCCTGTTCCCAGTGGGCGTAGAGATCGGCTTCCAGGGCCTCGGGCTGGTAGGTCTTTTCCATGGACGTGGAGCTTCCCGGCGAAGGCAAAAGAAGCCGCGAATGCTACCGCAAAGCGGGCCGGGACGTTACGCCTCCCGGTCCTTTAGGTCGTGGTGGTGCAGGGGGTAGCCCCGTTCCCGGTAAAAGCGGTAGTGGGCCCGGCCGGCTTCGCGTACGGCATCATCTTGGCAAATGATTTCGGCGACGCGGTCGAAGGCGGCGAAATGGGCGCTCCGTTCAAGGCGGAGGTTGATCAACCACTCGTGCACGGGGAAGGGGGCGGTGCCGAGGGCGTCCAGTTCGCTTTCCAGCGCGAGGAGAATCGGAGCCGCGCTGGCTTCCGGGGCGCGGAGGGGCGCGGAGGGCATGAAGGCCCCCGGGAGCCCCCAGAGCTGCTCCCCAACCCGAGCCCGGGCGGCTTCGTCGTCACATAGCAGTAGAGCCCGCTGCCCCGCCCGCACGGCCTTCGCCGCCAGCCGGGCGGCGAACTGTTCCCGAGCGTCGAGGCGCAGCGCCGGCAGGACGTAAAAATCGATGCGGGTCATTGCCGCGGCCCCGGGCCTCGAGTCCCTAGGCGCATTGCGCCTCAAGGTAGCGCATAAGCAGGCGCACGGGACGTCCCGTCGCGCCCTTATCGGCGCCGGTACGCCAGGCCGAACCGGCAATGTCGAGGTGTGCCCAGGGATAGGCCTTGGTAAAGCGCGCGAGGAAGCACGCGGCGGTGACGCTGCCCGCTTCCCGGCCCCCGATGTTCGCCATATCGGCAAAGTTGGATTTCAGCTGCTTCTGGTAGGCCTCCCAGAGGGGCATGCGCCAGGCGCGGTCGCCGGTGCCTTCCCCGGCCTCAAGGAGGGCGGAGGCAAGGTCATCGTTGTTGGCGTAGAGCGCCGTGGCGGGGCTGCCCAGGGCGATAACGGCGGCCCCGGTGAGGGTGGCGATATCGACGACGGAGGCGGGCTTAAAGCGCTCGGCGTAGGTCAGGGCGTCGCACAGCACGAGCCGGCCTTCGGCGTCCGTGTTCAAGATTTCTACCGTTTGCCCGCTCATCGTTTTCACGATGTCCCCGGGGCGCGTAGCCACCCCCGAGGGCATGTTCTCGGCGGCGGCAATCACGCCGATGACGTCCAGCGGCA
>JAURCQ010000075.1 GCA_030828335.1 Gammaproteobacteria bacterium | reverse complement strand
GGCGGTAACGAGCATTGAGCCCTCGCCCCGACCGCGTTGGTCAGGATCAATCGCCAGGCGCTGCACCCGGAGGCTTTTCAGCGTGAGCGCATCGAGAAGCCCCAGCTGGGCGGCGAGAATGCTGGCCCCGTGATGCCCCGGGGGCCGACGCTGCCCCTGCACCACGGCCTGGGCAAGGGCCCGGGGTAGGCCCCCTTCGGGTTTTAGTAGTAGCGCTCCCCGAAGCTGGCCGTCCCGGCCCAGGATCCACCGCTCGAGGCTGGGATCGTCGAAGAGCTGCCCTAAATCTCGAGGCCGGGCGCGGTAGTGGGCGTCGCGCAGGCAATGATAAAGGGCCGTCCATGCCCCCTCCGGCGCCTCCGGGGAGAGGCGCCCCAGGCCCTCCGGAGCTGGCCAGGGGGCGTCGCTGGCCTCCGGCGCGCTATAGACGGCGTTGAGGGCGGCCTCTAGGGGGTCATCGGCGGCGAAGCGATGGGGCGCTTGCAGGGTCCACACCGTTCCCTCCCGATAGCGCTCCCGAAAGGCGCTGAGGAAGCGCTGACGAAGGCTCTGCCCCGTACCCTCATAGCCTTCCGTCGTGGTGGCTAGGACCACCCGGGGGACGGCTTCCAGCAGCGCCCTTAGGGTTGGAAGGGGAAGACCCGCGGCTTCATCAATGAGCAGGGCGCCGGGTAAGGGGCCTTCGCTAAGCAGTCGATCGGGGGGGCGGTGGGGTAGCTGACGCCCCCTGGCGGCGGCCACCCGGCGAAGCATGGCGGTCGAGTTGGGGTGGGGACCCGTCACCGCAAGATCGGCGCGGGCGACGTGCGCCCCGAGCTCGCCAAGCAGCGTGGACTTTCCCCGGCCCCGGCCTCCGAGCACCAGCGCGGGGCGGTGCCCTCGCCCCGTGAGCGCCCGCGCGAGCCGGTCTAAGGACGCTTCGGCGGCCGGGCGAGCCTCTGGCAGGGCGGGGGCCTCCGGCGCGTTGGGAAGGGTGAGGTGGGGGGTTGCGTCCCCGTGCAGCACATAGGCCCAGGGGGCAAGACGTTGGCTGAGCCAGCGTTGAAAGGGCGTGGCGCGGTCCCGGGGGAGGTGAAGGGCGAGGAGGCCCCCGGCGCGAAGGGTGCCGGCGAGGGCCGGAAGGCGTTCGGCGAAGTCGGGGGCTTCGCTGCTTAGGCATAGCCCCTCGGTTTCCAGCCCCAGGGCTTCCGCCAGGGGGCCTTGGCTTTGCGCGAGTACCCATGCTCGCTGTCCCGCGTCTGGCCAAAGGGCCTCGAGCAGGGACGCCTGCGGGAGCGCGGAGGTGTTCAGCAGCAGCAGACGATGGCGGCGCTCGGCCGCCTGCTGAAGACCCTCCCGGAGGGTCTCTAGCCAGGCGCCGTGCTCAGCCATGGGGAGCCTAGGGCAGCTGGATTCCGCCGCCGGGGCCGCCGAAGCCGCCCCCGGGCGCTCCGCCCATGCCGCCGCCGGGGCCCCCCTGACCGGGGATGACCAGCCCGGAGGCTGCTTCGCGGCGCATTTCCTGAAGCTGGTTCAGCGTATCCTGCACCGCTTCCCCGGCTCGGGCGCCGAATTGGTCGATGGCCGCCTCGAGGCTATCCGCCTCAATCTCGAAGGAGATGGGAAGGCTGCCTCCCGGCGTCATCAGGGAGGCCTGGCCCAGAAAGCGCACGGGGCGGCTCGGATCGTCGTCGCCGTTGGCGGTGACCGGTGTTAGGCGCTGAATGGTGCCGACCCGGCGGTCGGAGAAGACGTCCTCGCGATAGAGGTTCGCCCCGTCCATTTGGATGTCGTCTAGGGACTCGCTCATGGGGGCTCCTAAGCTTTAATCAGTGGGGGGGCTATTCTGCCACGCTAGCCCTGGGGTTTGGCGGCAATGGCCTCGATTTCCACCACGGCCCCGGGCAAGAGCAGGCCGGAAATGACCGTAGAGCGCGCCGGTGGCGCCTCCGGGAAGTAGCGCTGGTAGACCGCGTTGTAGGCTGCCGCATCCTCGGGGCGGGTGAGGAAGGTGGTCACCTTCACCACGTCCGCCAGGCGTGCGCCCGCTTGGGCGAGCACGGCCGAGAGATTCTCCAGGGCTTGCTCAGTCTGGGCCGTGACGTCCTCGCCGGCGAGCTTCCGCTCGCTGTCGATGCCGAGCTGGCCGGAGCAGAAGATGAAGTCCCCGCTGATGATGGCCGGGGAGAGGGGTAGGCCGGGGGTAACGGTGCCGACGACGGTACGGGTCATGGTGCTTTCCTTTCCAAAGCGATGGGTTCGGTGCAGGCTACCGCTGCCTCCGCCCTTGGGAAAGCACTCATGTCGAACCCCTTGATCATTCATGCTGGCCGCGCAGTGCGGGAACGGATTCTCCGGGACGGCTTTCGCTACGACGATTTCGACGTGGTGCTCGGCGCAGCGGGGGGGCCGAAGTGGCTCGTGCTCTATGGCCTCGATGCGGTGCTCGCCCCGGCCCTGGGGGCCGCACCCCGGCCGCGAACCTTTGTGGGTGCGTCCGTGGGCGCTTGGCGCCTGGCCGCCTACCTCCAGGCGGACCCCCAGGGCGCGCTCGATCGCTTGCTCGCGCGCTATCGCGATCCCGCGTTCTTTGCGGAAAAGCGGCCCGATATGACCAAGCGCTTCGAGGCGGACGTGTCCGCCGTGCTGGGGCAGGCGGGCCTCGATGCCTTGGCCGAGGGCGCGCCGAATGCGCTTTACGCCGTGGTCACGGCCTTTGGCGCTGGGCGGCGGAACTTGCCCTGGCGCCTCGCCCTAACGGCCCTGAGAAATGCCCTGGGGTCCCGGTCCTTCGCCCAGGCGAGTGCCCTGGGCCTAGGGCAGCGCGTGCTCGCCGGGCCAGCTCCCGTGCCCCCGTGGCTGCGCGCGGCGCTCCCGGGCGCCGAACTCATCCTGCGGCCGGAGCAATGGCCGGCGGCGCTGTTGGCCACGGCAGCCGTGCCCGGGCTCATTCGCCCCGTGGAGGGGTTGCTGGCCGGGAACGCCCTCGGCCTTGATGGGGGCATCGCGGACTATCATTTCGGCGCCATCCCTCGCGACAAGGGCTTCACCCTTTACCCCCATTTTTACCCCCATCTGGTGCCCGGATGGTTCGATAAGCCCTTTGCCCGCCGGCGCCTCGATCCCCGCTCTGTGGAACATCTCCTGCTCCTCGCGCCTTCCCCGGCTTTCGTCGCGGGCTTGCCAGGAGGCAAGATCCCGGACCGGAAAGATCCCCAGACCCTAGGGGGAGCGGCCCTCGGGGCACGCTGGGGTCAGGTGGCGGAGGCGTCCCGGGCGCTCGGCGACGCCTGGGCTGCGCTGACGGAAGGGGAGGGGCAGGGCCTCGCGCGGGCCCTTGCGTCCTGAGGGCGCGGGCGCCATGGTTCACGGCATTGGATCACAGGGGAGGGAAATCCCATGAGCATTGCCTACCAGCGTTTTGTTATTGATGAGCTACCGAAGGGGCCCCTCGAGGAGCGGCACTTTCGCCTAGAGGAGGGCGTGCTTCCGTCCCTGGATGCGGGGCAGGTCGCCGTGCGGGTCCTTCTGATCTCCCAGGATGCGGCGAACCGCGCGTGGCTGCAGGGCGCGACCTACCGGGGCGCGGTGCAAACCGGCGACGTGATGCCTAGCGGCGCCATCGCAGAGGTGCTGGCCTCGGAGGATCCGGCCTTCGCTCCGGGGGAACTGGTCTACGGCGATATCGGCTGGCAAAGCCACGCGATCATGCCGGGGGCAGCACTTCGCAAGGTCGGCCCCCATCGCCCCCTCACCCATCACCTTTCCCTTCTGGGCGTGGCGGGGAAGACGGCTTACCACGGGCTTTTTCAGGCCGCGGGCATTCATGCGGGGGAAACGCTCCTGGTGTCGGCGGCGGCGGGCTCCGTGGGCTCTCTGGTCGGTCAGCTCGGTAAGCTGAAGGGCGCGCGGGTCATTGGCGTGGCCGGCGGTCCGGAGAAATGCGCCTGGGTCCGGGACACCCTGGGTTTTGATGAGTGCCTGGATTACCGAGATGAAAGCCGACCCTTGCCAAAGGCCCTCGCCGCCGCCGCGCCGCAGGGGGTAGATGTCTATTTTGACAACACCGGCGGGCCCATTCTCCAGGCGGCGCTTTTCGCCATGCGGGAGCAAGGCCGTATCGCCTGCTGCGGCGCCGTCTCCATGTACGACGGCGCGCCGCGCCCGGGCCCCATGGGCGTGCCGGGGCTCATCGTGGTCAAACGCCTTACCCTGAAGGGCTTTATCGTTTCTGACTACGCCCATCTCGATGCAGATGCGGAGCATGAACTTGCGCTTTGGGCGAAGCAGGGCCAGCTGCATATGGAAGAGGACATCCTCGAAGGGCTTGAAGCGGCGCCCCGGGGGCTGATTGGCCTCCTGGCGGGGCAAAATCGGGGCAAGCGCATGGTGCGCCTGGCCCCCGACCCGGCCTAAGCATGTCGTCTTCAGCGCCCTGGGTGTTTCTTGCGCTGGCGGTGGTCGGGGGACTGATTTACCTCCTCCAGCCCGTGCTGGGGCCCTTTCTTTTTGCCACCCTGCTGGCCTACCTGGGTGACCCCCTCGCCGATCGCCTAGAGGCCCGGGGCCTCGGCCGCACCGGTGCGGTGGTGCTGGTCTTCCTGGCCCTGAGCCTGACCCTGGCCTTGCTCCTTCTGGGCTTTCTCCCCCTCTTGGTGGAGCAGCTGCGCGACCTTCTGCAGCGCCTGCCGGGGGTCCTGGCCTGGCTAGAAACCACCGCCCGGCCCTGGCTTGAAAGCCGCTTTGGCCTTGCCCTGCCCAGCCTGGAGAGCGCCGAGGTTAATGCGCTGCTTCGGGAACACTGGCAGTCCACGGGGGAACTGGCCGGACAGGTGCTGCGCAGTGCCTTTGCCTCCGGGGCGGCGGTGCTCGGGACCCTGGCGACGCTGGCCTTAGTCCCCGTGGTCACCTTCTACCTACTTCGGGATTGGGATCGGCTTATCGCGCAAATTCAAAGCCTTCTGCCCCGCGATCTCGAGCGCGTGCTAACGCCCCTCGCGCGGGAATGTGATGAGGTGATCGCGGCATTCCTGCGAGGGCAGCTGCTGGTGATGCTGGCCCTTGGAACGCTGTATGCGGCGGGGCTGGCCCTCGTCGGCCTCGACTTTGCGCTGCTCATTGGTTTGGTGGCGGGGCTTGCGAGCCTCGTGCCGTACCTCGGGCTGGCGGTGGGCCTGGTGCTCGCCGGGGGCGCGGCGCTGTTTCAAGGGGGCGACCCCTTAACGGCCTTGGCCGGGGTGGGGGCGGTCTTTGCTGTGGGCCAAACTCTCGAGGGCATGGTGCTCGTGCCCTGGCTCGTGGGCGATCGGATTGGGCTTCATCCCGTCGCGGTCATTTTTGCGGTGCTGGCCGGTGGCCAGCTCTTTGGGTTCACGGGGATCTTGCTGGCCCTGCCCGTGGCTGCGGTGATTGCCGTGGCCCTGCGCCACGCCCACGAACCCTACCTGCGCAGCCGCTTCTACGGCGGCCGGCAGGACGAGGGGCCCTAGGCGGCCGGCCTAAGCGCCGGGGGGAAGCACGGGCCGAATCGTCGGCATGGCCCGGGGGCTAAGGGCCCAGTGGTGTAGCGCGTCGATGGAATCGAAGCGGCGAAGCCCTTCAAGCTGCTTTACGGTGACCGCCATGAGGTCGAAGTCCCCGGCGTGATGCCGTTCCAGGGCCTGTTCCGGGGTAATCCAGCAGCTGTCGTCGAGCTCCTTATCGTCGTGGAGCCCCACCTGCTGCGGCGGCGCCTCGGCAATAAAGAAACGCGTATCGAAGCGCCGGGGCCGGCCCAGGGGCGTCACCCAGCGGTTGTAGAAATGCACCCGGTCGCAGGCGAGGGTGAGCCCTTCCTCCTTGCATAGGGTTTCAAGATCCAGCGTGCCGTCGTGGATGGCGTGGCGATAGGCCTCAAAGCGTTCCCGCTTCTCCCCCTCGAGGGTGACCAGCTGGCCGAGGTCGTTGTAGGCCAGCAGCACTCCCGCTTCCTCGAAGGTCTCCCGAATGGCCGCAATCCAGAAGCCCCGCCACTCATGGCCGATGGCGTCGAGCTGAGGCTGCTGGGCCTCGCTGGGACCGGTGCGGTAGGGGTCGTAGGCGTGGAGGTGGTCGTCCCCCTCCACCCGGCCCCCGGGAAAGACATACATGCCGCCGGCAAAGGCGGAGCCCTGGGTGCGCCGAAGCATGAACAGCTCTAGGCCCTGGGGGGCGCTGTCCCGCGCCAGAATGATGGTTGCCGCGGGGCGGATCGGTTGTACCGGTTTGCTCATGAAACTCCCTCCTCTCCCCAGGATGATACACGGCTTCGTCCCGAGCTATGCTCCGGGGCAGATCACTAGCCTTGGGGAGAAGCGGGATGAGTGCAGGGGGATTAAACGCCGCGCAGCTCGCGCGCATTGAGCAGCATCTAGACAGCCAGTATCTGGCGAAGGGGAAGCTCGCGGGGACGCTGACGGCGGTCTGGCGCCGTGGTGAGCTGGCCTACCTGAAGCCCCAGGGGCAGCGGGATCTGGCCTCCGGCGCGTCCATGACGGAAGACACCATCTTTCGCATCTATTCCATGTCTAAGCCCATCACTTCCGTGGCGCTGATGATGCTTTACGAGCGCGGAGTGTTTCAGCTCGGCGATCCCGTCCATCGTTGGATTCCCGAGTGGGCCGAGCAGCGGGTCTATGTATCGGGGATCTATCCCCACTTCCAGACCCGCCCCGTGGACCGGCCGATGACGGTAAAGGATCTGCTCACCCACATGAGCGGCCTGACCTACGACTTTATGGCGGCCACGAACGTGGATGCGGCCTATCGCAAGGTGGGGCTCCGGCTCCAGGGCTCGGGGCTGACCCTCGATGCCTTCGCCGAGCGCCTCGCGCCCCTGCCCTTGCTGTTCTCTCCCGGGTCTTCCTGGAACTACTCCTTCGCCACGGACATCTGCGGCCTCCTGGTGGAGCGCATGAGCGGCCTGCCCCTGGACCAGTTCCTTCAACAGGAAATCTTTGGGCCCCTGAAGATGGTGGATACGGGCTTCTCCGTGCCTGAGGCGGAGCAGCATCGCTTTGCCTCCAATTACGAGCGCGCCCCGGATCGGAGCCTGCGCTGCATTGACGAGGCAAGCACGAGCCCCTTCTGCCAACCGGCCACCTTCTTCTCCGGGGGCGGGGGCCTCCTGTCCACGGCGCACGATTACCTTCGTTTCTGCCGCATGCTGCTCGGGGGCGGCACGCTGGAAGGCGCGCGCCTTATCGGGCCGAAGACCCTGGCGCTCATGGGCACGAACCACTTGCCCGGCGGGGGCGATCTGACCGAGTGGGCCCAGGGCAGCTTTAGCGAAACGACCTACGAGGGCATTGGCTTTGGCCTTGGCTTTGCCGTGAATTTGGGCATGGCGGCGACGAGCGCCGTGGGGACGGAAGGGGAGCTCTTCTGGGGCGGCGCCGCCAGCACGATCTTCTGGGTCGACCCCAAGGAAGATCTTGCCTGCGTGTTCCTGACCCAGCTCATGCCCTCGGGGACCTACAATTTCCGAGGGCAGCTGAAGGCCTTGGTTTACGGCGCTATCGAGCCCTAGAAACCGTGGAAGGACACGATTTCGTCTACGGGTACGCGCTCGCTGCGGAAGCTGGCGATGGGGTGGCTTTCGTCTTCATAGCCGATGGCCACGCCGCAGAAGAGCATTTCGTTATCGGGGATGTTTAGGGCCTTCACCACTGTGGGGGTCCAGACGGCCCAGGCTTCCTGGGCCGCCGTGTGAAGCCCGTGCTCCCGGGCCAGCAGCATGATGGACTGCATGAACATGCCGCAGTCGGACCACTGCCCTTCCTGCATTTGCCGATCCATGGTGAAAAACAGCGCCGCCGGCGCGCCAAAGAAGGCGTAGTTTCGGGCGAACCAGGTGAGGCGCGCGGCCTTGTCTTCCCGGGGGATGCCAAGGGCTGCGTACATGCCTTCCCCGACCTGGAAGCGTCGGGTTTTGTAGGGCTCGGTGAGCTCCGGGGGATAGATGTGGTATTCCGCCCCTTCGCCCCGGGGCGTGGCTTTCATCTTCTCCTGGACCTCATCCACGATGGCCTGCTGCACGGCGCCGGTGACCGCATACACGCGCCAGGGCTGGAGATTGCCGCCGGAGGGAGCCCGAAGGGCGGTGGTCAGAATGTCCCTTAGGAGCGCCTCGGAAACGGGCGTGTCCTTGAAGGCGCGGCAGGTTTTGCGCGTGGCTAGGGCCTCAGAAACGTTCATGGTGGTCTCCCCCGGTGCATGAGCGTACCAGTATACGAGCTTGCGTCCCCGGGTGCCCCCGGGCATAACCCGGCCATGGCTACGTTGATCGCCTTTCTTTTCTGGGTCCTCCTCAGTGCCGCTGGGGGTAAGGCCTTCCGCTGGCAAGTCCTCTCCCTTTGGGAGCGGCTGGCCTTGGGGGCAGAGGGCCTAGTCGCCGCTATGCTGCTGCTGCCGGCCTGGCAGATTTTGGCCCTGGGCGCTGCCTCGCTGCTCTGGCTGACCTACGCGGTCTATCTCCTTCGCGCCTGGCAAAGAGACGCGGCCGGTCCCTGTCCCTGTGGGGATTGGGCACCCCTGAGGCTAGGGCCGCTCGTAATCGGGCGGGCGCTGGCCTTGGCGGCCCTGGCGGCCTTCGCAGCGGTGCACGGGGGTGAGGGGTCCCTAGGCCTTGCGCTCCTGCCCGGCCTTGGGTGGGCCTTAGGGTATCTTCTTGTGTTGGCGCTGGTGGCCATGGCGCAGGCACGTTGGGCACTTGAGCAAGAGGGACGGAACGGATGAAGACAGTGGTGGCTTTTTACGGGGTCCTGGCCCTGGTGCTGGGGAGCTATGCCCCCGGGGCCCTTGCGGGGGAGAGAGCGGCCTACGCGCTCCCGAGCCTTGAGGCGCAGGAGGCTCTGCGGGACGGCACCCTCGAGCGGCGCATCGAGCAGCTGCTCCCCTCGCTCATGCGCCGAG
>JAURCQ010000074.1 GCA_030828335.1 Gammaproteobacteria bacterium | reverse complement strand
GCGTCCTCATAGCGGATCGGCATCGCCGCCCCGCCCGACCGCGCCACATGGTCCAGCGCCGCATTGGTCGCCAGCGCCCATTCGAGGCAGATGTCGGCGAAGGTCCGTCCCAGCCGCCGTAGCGCCCAGGTCCCCCGCGCCCAACGCGGGCCGCTGCGGGCGCGCCAGGCGCGCTCCCGGACAAGCACGGGGGCGGCCAGCGCCTCAAAAAAGGCCAGCTCCCGCTCGATGATGGCATCCCCGCGGCCCGATCCTTCGGGGCGGAGCTCCGTGCCATAGGTATGCCTCAGAGCCGCTTGCCAAAGGGCCTTTCCACCAACGCCCTCGGGAAGCTCGGGCAAGGTCCGCGCGAGGAGCGTTTCCGCGGCCCCAAGCATGGCCGAGGCGAGGAGCGCCCGCGTCTCCCTCGCCTCGCACGCCAGGAGGCTCATGGGCTGGGCATAGCGCGCCCAGAAGTAGGGAAAGGCCGAAAGGCGGGTGCAGCCGCGAAGAAACTGGCGCTGGGTCAGGAGCGCGTATTTGCAACGCAGGGTCCCCGCCGCCGTGGGCACCTCAAGGTAGTAAACGTTCGGCGGCAAAAGGCGCGCCGCGAGACCCAGGCCCCTCGGCAGCGCTGAGAAATCTTTCACAATGACGTGGAAATCCACGAGCCCCTCAAGGGTGTCTTCCCGGCGACAGGACCCGTAGTAAAGAATGGCCACCAGCCCTTCTCCATAGCGGTCCCTAATCGTCCTTAGGAGCGGCTCGAGGGCGGGCTGGGGCGGGCGGTCGAGCTCCCGGCGCAGCGCAGCGCGCGCGTGCTGTTCTAGGGCTGCAAAGGTCATCTAGCCCCCTTTGGCCCCGGGGCCCGGCCCCGCGAGGGCCACGAAGGTCCGAGGCGGCGCGGCCCGCAAGGTGAGCGTTCCCGGATCGCTGTAGGCCTCCCCATCGATCACCCAGGGTTCCTCCACCGTCAGGGACAGGGTTTCCCCGCGGCGGCTAAAAAAGCCGGCCGCCGGGGGCAGAAACCGAGCCCGCCCCGTGAGCAGGGCCGGCAGCCGCCAGCCCAAGGCCTGGGGACGATCACTCAGCCAGGTGCAAGCCAGGGTCCCCGCCTCCCGTCCCCAGAAGGGGGTCATGCCCAGGAAAAGGCGCTGCATGGTGCTGGCCAAAAACAGGCTCTTGGGCGCGGGAGCAAGGGGAGCGCCGTCGAGCACCGCTGGCAGCTGCACCGGCGTATCAAAGGGGGCTTCCCGGCGCAGCATGCCCAGGGCCACCCGTAGCAGTGCGGCCCCCGCCGCCCACTCTCCCGCGCCGGCGCCGTGGCGCAGACTGGCATGCCAATATTCGATGCCGCGCACAATCATGCCCATGCCGAAGAAAAAGCCCCGAAGCTCTCGGCCCTCGGGACAGCGCAGGGCGAGGGGCGCGCGGTTCAGGGTGGGCCAGGCTTCCAGGGGCAAATCGCGGAGGGCCAGGAGTGCGCGCCGGCGACGGCTGAGGCGCCCGCCGCAGCGAAGGTCATGGGCGGTCATGTTGGTGCTGCCCGCGGGCAAGACGGCGAGGGGCGGCGCGGGGCGATCTCCGAGGGCCGTGAGCACCGCGTGCACGGTGCCATCCCCCCCGTTGATCGCGAGGACGGAGGGGTTTCGGGCAAGGAGCGCCTCTAAGGCCCTCGGCACATCGGCTGCCGATCGGGTAACCTCCTGGTGCACCGCCGTGAGGCCGCCAAAGCTTTCGATGAGCGCGGCCTTCCGCGCATTCCGGCCACTCCCGGCGTTACTAAGGATAGCAATGCGATTCAATTGGTTGGCCTCTCGCCCATGACTCCCGCCACGCCCCTCGTGCTGCCGGCTGCGCCCCGGGAGAGCAGTATAAAGCTCGCGCACCTCTCGGACCCGCACCTCAGCAGCCTAAACGGCATCGCGCCCCTCAGCTTAGGGGATCAGCGGCTGCTCGGGTGGTTGTCCTGGCGACGCAGGCGACGGCTCGTCCATCAGCGCGCCACTCTCGATGCGGTGGTCAGCGCAGCCCGGGGCGAGGCGCCGGAGCATTGGTGTATTACGGGAGACCTTACCCACATTGGCCATGAACAGGAGCTGAGTGAGGCCCTGACCTGGCTCCAGAGCCTTGGGGACGGAGACACGGTCAGCGTGATTCCCGGCAACCATGACGTCTACATTCCTAGCCGTTCGGAAGCTCACCTACAGCGCCTTTGGGCGCCCTACCTACCGGACCCCAAGGGCCCCTGGCCCCGCCTTCAGCTCCGCGGCGCCGTGGCCCTCATCACCGTCAACAGTGGCCATGCGGCCCCCCCGGCCTTCGCCACCGGCGGCCTGGGCGCGGCGCAGCTTCAACGCCTTCAAGAGCTATTGCGGGCCGCCGGGGCCGCCGGCTACGCCCGCGTGATCATGATTCACCACGCGCCCGGCCCCGGCATGGACAAATGGCGCAAGCGCCTTGTGGACGCGAAGGCCCTGGCATCGCTGGTCGCGGAAGCGGGGGCGGAACTGCTTCTGCATGGGCATTGCCACGAAAGCTTAAGCCGTAGCCTTGCCGGTCCCCAGGGCCCCGTTCCCGTCCTCAGCGCCCCCTCGGCCTCCGCCACCGGGGAGCGGGGATGCCGTCAGGCCGGCTACAACCGTCTGGCCGTAACGGTCTCCGAGACCGAGGTGCACCTTGCGGGGGTTGGGGTTCGCCTTGGTGATGCACCGAACTGGCACCTCGACGCCCGGCTGAAACGCCCCGGAGCGATCCCCTAGCTTCGCCCCGCCTCCGCCGCCCGAGCCGCAAAGCGCGCCCGCACGGTCGCTAAATCCTCCAGCGTATCCACATCCACGGCGGCGTCCGGGTCCTGCACGGGAATGGCCCGGCACCGAGCCCCCGTGCGCTCGCCAAGGGCGTCGAGGGCAGCGGTCAGGGACAGACGCCCGGCCAGATAGCGCGCCGCCAGCCCAAGGCCGAGGGTGCGAAGCATCTTATCGGGCCGCTTTCGCAGCGCTTCCACTTCCCGCCAGAAGGTGAGCACGCCCCCCGCGCGCGCCCCCCGAAAATAGAAAAGGTTGGTGCCGCAGTAGGCCCCATCGGAGAAGCGCTGGGCCGTTCGCCGGGAGTGGGGGAAGGCCGCCTGCACCGCGTCATAGGACGCAAGACCTACGGCGACGTCTTGATCGCCCTGCTCCGCCGCCGCCCAAAAAGCGCGAAGGGTCTCTGGCGTTAAGAGGGGATGGTCCCCGGTGGTCAGGAGCAAAGCGCACCCTTCGGCTTCAGCCTGGCACCAAAGGGCCTCAGCGCTCCGCGCCGGGGAAGGTTCCGGAGGCAGCCAGCGCACTGCGCCCTCCGCCAGCGCCGCCTCAAGCCAAGGGGCCTTCGCGCGCTGCTCGGGGGCCGGGCCGCAGAGCGCCGGGGCAACCGGGGCTACGGCGGAGACGGTGGCGATGACCCGGGCCAGCATGGGCTCGCCGGCAATATCCACCAGCGTTTTCAGGGCAACGCCTTCTGCCTCATGAAAGGGGCTCGGGCCCGCTCGCTCCGCCGCTAGAATGCCGAAGTGCACCGGCGTCATGGATTTCCCCTTTCCCTGCGCTGCGGCGGCCGGGCTTGCCCGCCTATGCCATCGCCCGCGCTTTGGGCGCATAATAGAACGGTTTTAACGATGCCCTTCCGGGCCTAAGGATTGACGAACCGCGTGACCAGTCCCGACCAAACCATGGTAACGCCAACGGCGCGCGCTCAAGCGCTGCGCCTTGGTGATTTTCCCACGCTTTGGGAGGCGCTGTCCTATGCCTCGGCGTCGGGAACGGGGGTCAATTTTTTTGACGGTCGGGGTCAGCTAAGCGCGTCCCTCCGCTGGGGCGAGATCGCCGAGCAAGCGGAGGCGCTCGCTCGCGCCTTCGCGGCCCTTGCCCTTCCCAGGGGCAGTCGGGTGGGGATCGTCGCGGAAACGCATCCCGACTTTCACATCGCCTTTTTTGCCGCGCGGCGGGCTGCGCTCGTTCCCGTGCCCCTGCCCGCCAGCATTCACATGGGCGGCACCGCCCCCTTTATCGAGTTGCTCGGCCGGCTCCTGCGCCACGCCGACGCCAAGGTCGCCCTGGCCACGGAAGCGTTCCTGCCCTACCTCGCCGAGGCCGTCGCCGATACGCAGATCCCCACGCACACCGTCGCCGGCCTTCTTGCGGGCCCTCAGGGCACGCTTCCGCCCCTCCCCGGCCCGGACGAGGTCGCCTATGTGCAGTACACCTCCGGGAGCACCCAATTTCCCCGGGGGGCGGTGCTGACGGAACGGGCCACCCTGCGCAACGTTCAAGGGATTATTCGCGACGGCCTGAAGATCACGGACAGTGACCGCTTCTGCTCCTGGCTGCCGATCTATCACGACATGGGGCTTGTGGGAAAAGTGATGGTTCCCATGGCCAGCCAGACCAGCATCGACTATCTGGGTTCCCGGGAGTTCGCCATGCGGCCCCGCCTCTGGCCCCGCCTCATTAGCGAGTACGGAGGAACGATCTCCTTCTCCCCGCCCTTCGGCTACGAGCTGACGGCGCGCCGGCTGCGGCCCCGGGATGCGGAGAGCTTCTCCCTGGGGCACTGGCGCGTCGCGGGCTGCGGCGCCGATATGATCCGACCCCAGGTGCTTGAAACCTTTGCGGAGGCCCTCGCCCCCGGGGGCTTCAAGGCCGAAGCCCTGATGCCCTCCTACGGCATGGCGGAAGTGTCCCTCGCCGTGAGTTTTACGGAACCGGGAACGGGCCTGAAAACCGATCGCATCGATCGCCTTGCCCGGGAACGGGAGGGCATCGCACGGCCTGCCGAGGGCCCCGACAGCCTGCGCTTTACCTGCTGCGGGGAAGCGCTACCGGGCTATGAGATCGAGATCCGCGACCCCACCGGGGCCCCCTGCGCCGACGGCGTGCTGGGCAGCATCTTCCTCCACACCCCAAGCACCATGGAGGGCTACCTCACCGAGACGGGGCTCGATCGCAGTTCCCTGCACGGGGCTTGGTTGGACACGGGGGATCTTGGCTACCTTCGAGCGGGCACCCTCGTGGTAACCGGACGGCGCAAGGATCTCCTCATCATCAATGGCCGGAATCTCTGGCCCCAGGATCTCGAGCTGACCGCCGAACGGAGCGCCGAAGGGCGTACCGGCGACGCCGCCGCCTTTACCGTTGAGGGCCCGGAGCACGACGAACTCGTGGTGCTCCTCCAATGCCGAGAACGCGATGACGAGAAGCGTCAGGCACTCCTACGGACGGTGCGCCGAGCCGTGCAAACGGCCTTCGGGGTAGAAGCGCAGATCCACGGCGTGGCCCCCCATGCGCTCCCCCGGACCACCTCCGGAAAGCTCTCCCGGGCCAAGGCAAAGCAGCTTTTCCTAGACCGAGACCCCAGCCTCGAACTGGCCCTCGGTACGGCTTCGGAGACGCCATGAATAGTGATCTCCTCAGCGACCTCCCTGGCCCCATCGCCATTACCGGCGCGACGGGGTTCATCGGTCGGGCGCTCTGCCAGCGGCTCGAGCCCAGCCGGCAGGTGGTCCGCGCCCTGTCTCGGCAAGCGGATAGTCGGCTGCCGGACACGGTGACCGTGGTTCGCGGGGATCTATCCTCGAATGTGGCGCTCCGAACCCTCGTGCGCGATGCGGCCTGGGTAATCCATTGCGCTGGGGCCGTGCGCGGGGCCTCGCGCCGGGCCTTTGATGCGGTCAACGTGGACGGCACCGCGGCGCTACTCGACGCCATGGCCGCGGCGGCGCCGAAGGCGCGCTTACTCCACGTTTCGACCCTCGCTGCGGCTCAGCCCCAGCTATCGGACTACGCCGCCAGCAAGCGCAGCGCCGAGCTGCTGGTCACCACCCGGGGCCAGAGCGGAGATCTCATCCTTCGCCCCACGGCGGTCTACGGCCCCGGGGATCGGGAATTGAAACCCCTGCTGGATCAGGCCATGAAGGGCATGCTGCCCCGGCCCGTGGGGAATCGGCGCGTCAGCCTCGTGCACATCGATGATCTGGTCGACGCCCTGCTCCTCGCCATGCGCACCTCGCCCGGGGAGGCGGGGCCCTACCCCCTCGCCGATGCCCGAGCACAAGGCTACCGCTGGCGTGAGATCGCCGCCGCTGCGGCCCGCCTCCGAGGCGACCGGGTTCGCGTATTTCCCGTACCCAAGACGCTTCTTTACCTCCTTTCCCTGGGGGCCACGCTCAGCGCCAAGGCCCTCGGTGACGACCCCATACTCACGCCTGGCAAGGTGCGGGAACTCACCTTTGAAGATTGGTCCTGCGACAGCAGCGCCTTTCGCGCCCGCACGGGATGGGTCCCACAGATCAGCCTCGACGCAGGGCTTCGCAGCCTCTACCCATGAGGCATCGCGCGGGCCAGGGGAAACAGCGCCTGGGATCGGTCAACATCTTTCTGGCCTGGGCCCCGGAACAAAGCCCTGCCCCCTTCCCGGCCCGCCGCGCTGGCCTTCGCCATGACCGCCCCCTTACCCAAGCTCAACGGGTAACCGCCGGGCTTTTGAGGGCCCTGGGCCCGAAGCATCAGCGCCTCCGTATGCGGCATCGACGCCGCCCCCGACTGCGCAGCGCCACGGGGCGGCGCTACGCCGTCAGCATCACCCACAGCGACGGGCTCGTCCTGGTCGCCTGGGCCGCAGGTCTGGGGCTACGGCTTGGTGTGGACTGCGAGCGAGATCGAAGAGATCCGAAAGCGCGCCTCGCCAAGCGCCTTCCTTGGGCAGAAGGGCAAGGGCCCTACGGAAAGCTGACGGGGAACTGGACGGCTCTAGAGGCGGCCTTGAAGGCCGACGGACGGGGCCTGAGCGGCCTAGGTCGGCTGAGGGCTACGGCCAATCCTTGGCGCCTCACGCGAACCGCACCGGGGACGGGAACGGTGCAACTTGCTCCGGTTCATCGCGGCCCCGCTGGCTTTGTGATAACCCTTGCCCTTGGGCGAGACGGGCCCTAGGAGCCCATGCGGTAGCGAAGCATCACCACCAGCTGGTCCTGATCAGGCTCCGCGAAGTTACGATTGAAGAGCTCATCGAAACCCCGGCCCGCGGGATCGTCCAAGGAGCCACCACGGCTGTAGACCACGAAGAGATCCGAGAGGGGCGCAATTTCCCAGCGATAGCGGAGCTGAAGAATCGCATTGGAGATTGAAAAGTTTTGGTCCCCGGGCGCCGTGGGCTGGACCGCATCAACGAGGCGGCCGCTCGGCGCAATCTCATAAAAGTCCGATTCCTTCGCCCTGAGGCCAATCCACTGCATGGACGCTCGGAGCTGCTGGCGCGCCGAGAAGTAGTACTCGAGGGTCATGCGCGGGGCGATCTGTTCGGCGTTGAAGCTGGTCATGCGCCGGTCTTCGTCGTGAAGAATCCAATCATTCCGGCGCCGCACCTCCATGCGCATACGCGCATTGAATCGATCCCCGGGACGCCACACCATGAAAACCCCACCGCTGTAGGACCAGTCTTGCAGCGTTTCCTGCTCAAAGCCCCCGAAGATACCGCCCACGAGAGGCAAGCTTTCGTTCGTGCCTACGAAGAACTCCCCGGTGGCTCGCCCCTCGGTCTTGAACGCGCCATTACCGAAGCTGTTGCGATCATCCCAGCGCGGAGGACGGTAGCCGAGCTCTAGGCGAGCACGGGAGAGGTTCAAGAGCGTCCATTGCCGCTCAGCGATGATCCCCGAGCTGATCTGCTGCCCCTGCCAGTTCCAGCCGTAGAAGCCCCGCAGGGTCGTGGTTCGGTCCCGAACATGGCTGAGGTCTGAGCGCGTTTCCTCATAGCGATAGCGCAGCTGAGCCATATCGTTACGGCGGAGGAAGCCGAAGTCGTTGATATCGACCTGCCGATCGAGGAGGTCGAGGGCAAAGTTATGCACCCGCCCCTTCCTTGGGGTGTACACCAAATCACTCGCCAGCCCTAAGCCAAAGCGATCGTCAGCCTGGGAGCCAATCAGCTGGCCATCGAACTTCCACACCCCGCCCTTTGAGAGCCAGTGCCCATCGACCGTTCCCGCTAGACCATCCTCTCCTGGCTTACCGACGCCCGTCAGCATGGCGCCAAGGCCCCGGTACTGGCCGCCGGCGGCGGACTCCCAAAGGCCCCGGAGGGCGCCAAAGCGGCGACCCTTAACCTGATAGTCCAGGAGCGTGCCGAGGGCGTCGGTGCCGCTGACCTCCGTATCCTGCTCCAGGGCCGCCAGCGCGCCATAGCGAAAGGCCCCCTGCTGTCCCGTAACCTTGGCCGCGCCCGCGAGATCGCTCAGGCGATTCCGGTCTGTCTCTAAAAAGCTCTCCACCCGGTCATCGACGGGAAGGGGCGGCGGCGCGCCGATGCGCCGCGTGTTCAGCAGCGTCATCTGCGGGCCATTGCGATAATTCCCCGTGCTCCGGGGGGAGGTGTTGAACACCTCCTGGCCCTCGAGGAAGAAGGGGCGGCGTTCGCTGAAGAACACCTCAAAGGCTGACAGGTTCACCACGAGATCGTCCTGCTGGACGGTCCCGAAATCGGGGTTGAGCGTACCGGAGACCTGCAAATTGGAGCTTGGGCGCCAGTAAATGTCAGAGCCGACCTTACTTTCGAGATCGCCCTCGGCGGCGTCATAGGTGGCCGCAGAGAAGGGGTATAGGGTGAGCTGGGTCGACGGCTGTACGCCCTGAATGCGCACGGGCCGCAGGGCCGACATGAAGCGCGGCGTGGTGCTGGGGAGGGCAGGAATGCCCCAGCGTTGGTTCAGATAGGCCACCTGCCGGGAGGCGTAAAAAGCGATGGTGCGGTCGTCCCCGCTTTTGGGCATGGCCATCATGGACCAGGGCAGGAACAGCTCCGCGCTCCAGCCGTCCTCGGTGACAGCGCTAAAGCCGTTCCAAGGGCCATCCCACTGATTACTGAACTGGCGCTCTGGCAGCACCGTTCCATCGGCCAAGGAGTCCCCGAGGGCAACGGAAAACCAGTAACCAAAGAGCCCGGTGCCCGTGGGATCAACGGTAATGGAGAAGGAATCCCGGGCGATGCGCTGATCCCGGGGGGAAAG
>JAURCQ010000073.1 GCA_030828335.1 Gammaproteobacteria bacterium | reverse complement strand
CGAAGCCGAAGCCTCGGACTCTTCCTTTGAGCTGTGGATCGATTCCGGGCCCTGGCTGGTCTATCCCCTCCTGATCTTCGCGCTCCTTGCCTTCCAGCGAGGACGCCTTGCCGCGCTGCTCCTGCTGCCCTCCCTCGCCCTGCTCTCCGGTAGTCCAGTGGAGGCCGCAGAAGCCCCCTGGTACCTAAACAACGATCAGGCGGGGCTCCATGTCCTGCGCCGGGGCGCACCGGAAGCGGCCCTCGCGCGCTTCAAGGATCCTCGCTGGCGTGCCACCGCCCTCTACCGCAACCAAGAATACGACGCCGCAGCCGCGGCCTTCGCCGCCTTCGACGACCCCTTGGGCCACTACAACCGCGGCAACGCCCTGGCCAAGGCCGGGCACTACGAAGCGGCCCTGCAGGCCTACGATGAGGCCCTGGCCCAAAATGCGACCTTTGTCGACGCGGCCAAGAATCGGGACCTGGTACAGCAGCTGCTCGATCGCGCCAAAGCCGATGCGCAGAACGAGCAAGGCAAGCAGAAGGATCAGCCCGAGCCTGGGGATAGCGATGCGGAGGCCGGGAACAACAGCGAAGAATCGGGGCAGGAGGCCCCGCCGGAGGCGCCCGGGGACGCGGGGGCAGGCGATGAAGCCGACCCCGGGGACGACGCGAGCGACGGTGCCCAGGAAGACACCCCCGCTGCTGCGGAAACCCCGGGGGAACAAACCGCCGAGGCCGCCCAGGCGGAGGAGGAAGCGGAGCAGGCGCTCGAGCAATGGCTCCGCCGCGTGCGCGACGAGCCCGGGGCCCTCCTCAAGCGAAAGTTCCGCTACGAAACGGAGCGGCGCTACCGCCAGGGCCTGCCCCGGGCCCCGGAAACGGAGCAGCCCTGGTGACGCGCTTCCTCTCCCCAAACCGACTGTTCCTGGGCGTGCTGCTGCTCCTCACGATGCTCCACGCCTCCGCGCTGGCTGCTTTTACCGCCGAAACGGACCGGGAGGTGATCGACGAAAACGACATCCTTCGCCTGACCCTTCGCATCGATGAGCAGATATTCATCGGCGAGCCCGACTTCGCCCCCCTGGAGCAAGACTTCACCATCATGAGCCAGCAGCGGGCCAGCCAATTCACCCTGGTCAACGGCCAAACGGAATCGGAAACGAGCTGGACCCTTACGCTGCAGCCGAAGCGCCGGGGCACGCTGCAGATTCCAGCCCTGGCCTTCAAGGGCCAGCAAACGGCGCCTCTCCGGGTGAGGGTGACGGCGCCATCGGCGGCGGCTCAGGAGGCCCTGCGGGCCTTGGTCTTTATGGAAAGCGCCGTCAGCACGGATAGCGCCTATGTACAGGAACAATTCACGCTCACCGTGTCCCTTTGGTACGCCGCGGGCGCCGTCCTCTTCGGCGATTTTCCCCCGCCGCCCACCATCCCCAACGTGCTGGTCTACCCCCTGGGCGATGCGGAGCCCGGGCGACGGCAGCGGGATGGCCGCCGCTACAACACCATTACCCAACGCTACGCGCTCATCCCCCAACGCAGCGGCGTCCTGCGCCTTCCGCCCCAGAGCTTTGCCGGGGCCGTGCGCATTCCCGAGGGGGGGCGCACCCGGCGGAAGAACCTCCGAGCCCAGACGCCGCGGCATGAGCTTTCTATCCAGCCCGTCCCTGCGGGCTGGCCCGACGGAGCCCCCTGGCTCCCGGCCCGGAACCTCACCCTAGAGGCAACCTATGCTCCGGCGCTGGCGAGCGCCCAGGTCGGGGTTCCCCTAGAACAAACCCTTCGTCTCCGCGCCGAGGGCGTTGCGGCGTCTACCCTGCCCCCCCTTCCAGCGCCCCGCGTGCCGGGGCTGCGCACCTACGATAGCCAGACCGCCCTCGAGGAGGCGGTCCGGGGCCCCTGGCTTCGGGCCGAACAGCGAACGGTGACGGTACTGATGCCTGAGGAGGCCGGCGCGCTCAGCCTCCCGACCCTATCCTTGCCCTGGTGGGACACGCAGGCCGACGCGCTCCGCTACGCTACGCTCCCCGGCGCCCAGCTAAGGGTTGCGGAAGGCACCCTTTCCGCCCTGCCCGAGGCCTCGCCCTCCGCAAAGCCCGCAGAGGCTACGCCGACCTTCGGGGCGGACAGTGCGAAGGCGCCCCCGGTGGTTGCCCCCCTTGAGGATGAGCCCGCGCCCGAGGAAGAGGCTCCGCCGGAAGACAGCAGACCCCTGGGACCCGCCTGGGGTGGGCTCTTCGCAGCACTTGTGGCGCTGCTCGGCGCGGTGGGCCTTTGGCGCCGGCAAGGTCGATCAACGGCATCGGCAGCCCCCACGGGGCAAGGCGCTCAGGAATCACCCAGAAAAGCCTTGCTATGGGCCCTCGCCGCGGAAGATCGGGATGCTGCCTACGCGGCGCTTCTGCGGTGGCAGCGAAGCCCGGAGGGTCGGGCGGCCTCGGAAACGCTTCAAACCGCCGTGCATGAGGCCCTGGCGTCCCTGGGAGCGGAGCGCTACGGCCGTGCGCCCACCGCAGGCTCCCTGTCCTGGGAAGCGCTGAAGGCGCTGGCGGTTAAGCTGGCGGCGCGAGAGAAGAAGCCTCCGTCGCCGCCCCTACCGGCCCTCTACCCGCCCTAGGCCAGAGCCTTCGACACCACTTCGAAAACGTCGGGGGACTGGATTTCCCCGGCGAGCCGTTCCAGCTCTCCCTTCATCAGCGCCTGCGACGCTTCCGGATAGCGCGCCCAGCGGGTCAGCGGCGTGGCCAAGCGCGCCGCCACCTGGGGATTCTGCCCGTCGAGCTTGCCGATCCAATCGGCCAGGAAGCGGTATCCCGCCCCGTCGGGGCGATGGAAAGCGGTAGGGTTTTGCCCGGCAAAGGCGCCGAGCAGGGACCGAAGCTTATTGGGATTGCGCGCATCGAAGGCGGAGTGGGTCGTGAGCGCTTCAACCCGGTCAAGGGTTTCCGCACCGGGGATAAGCGCCTGGGTGCTGAGCCACTGATCCACCACCAGGGGCTGATCCTGGTACCACTCATAGAAAGCACCAAGCACGCGCTCCGCCGCCCCCTGGGCAGCGGGCTGGTCACTCCAGACCAGGGTGCGAAGGGCACCTAGGCGATCAGTCATATTATCGGCCTGGGCATAGCGCGCCTCCGCCAGGGCTACCGCATCTTCTGCCCCGGAGGCCAAAAGATAGGACAGCACAAGATTCATCAGCGCGCGGTGCGCAATGCCCGCGGCATCTGGGGCATAGGGCCGGGCCTGATCGGTCGCGTAGAGCGCCGCCAGCGTGTCCCGGTGGGTGCGAGCCAGCGCATTGCGCAGCTGACGCCGGGCCTCATGAAGCGCGTGGACGTCCACCACAGGCACCAGCTGAGCAAGCGCGTCCTCCGCCGGCAGGGTCATCATGGCCGCCAGCATGGCCTTCCCTTCCCCGTCATCGGGCGCCGTGAAGGCCGCCTGAAGCAAAGCGCCGAAGGCCTCCGAGAGCACGGCCGGCACCGGGGCGTCGGGGGTGTCCAGGCGGCTTAAAAGGATGCGCGCCATGAGTCGATCCGCCGCATCCCAGCGGGCAAAGCCATCGCTGTCATGCACCATGAGGAAGGCGAGCTCTTCATCGCTCTGCGCCACCACGAGCTTCACCGGCGCAGAGAAATCCCGAAGCAGGGAGAGCGCCGGGGGGCCGGAAAGGCCGGAAAGGCCGCTGATGGTCACCGTATGTTCCCGCTCCCGGAGGTGGAGCAGCACGCTGGCGTCTTCGGGCCGCGCCGTCACCTCTGCTCCGGAAATAGCGAGGGCCCCGGGGAGGAGGTCCTGCCCCGCCTCATCGAGCAGCCCCAGAAGGAAGGGGATATGCATGGGGGCCTTGGAGGGCTGGCCCGGCGTAGGCGGCACGTGCTGCTCGAAGGTCAAGGTCAGCGTGCCGTCCGCATAGGTGCTCTGCACGGAGACCACGGGGGTCCCCGCCTGGCTATACCAGCGGCGGAACTGGGTCAGGTCTGCTCCGCTCGCGGCCTCTAGGGCCAGCACGAAATCTTCGCAGGTGGCGGCCTGCCCATCGTGTCGATCGAAGTAAAGATCCGTCCCCCGACGGAAGGCCTCCGGCCCCAGCAGGGTCCGCATCATGCGCACCACTTCGGCGCCTTTCTCGTAGACCGTAAGGGTGTAGAAGTTGGAAATCTCAAGGTAGCTGTCGGGGCGCACCGGGTGGGCCATGGGGCTTGCGTCTTCGGCGAACTGGGCCGTCCGAAGGAAGCGCGCGTCCTCAATCCGCTTCACCGTGGGGGAATTCTGATCGGCGGAAAACTGGGCATCGCGCAGCACCGTGAAGCCTTCCTTTAGGGAAAGCTGGAACCAATCGCGGCAGGTCACCCGGTTTCCGGACCAGTTGTGAAAGTACTCATGGGCCACCACCGCTTCCACCCGCTGGAAGCCAAGATCGGTGGTGTACTCCGGCGTCGCCAGCACGCAGGAGGTATTAAAAATGTTGAGCCCCTTGTTTTCCATGGCGCCCATGTTGAAGTCGTCCACGGCCACGATCATGAAAATATCGAGGTCGTACTCCCTGCCATAGGTCTCCTCGTCCCAGCGCATGGACCGCTTCAGCGCGTCCATGGCGTAGTCCACCTGGGTGATGTTGTGGGGCTCGGTGTAGATGCGCAGGGTCACCTCACGCCCCGAGGCCGTCACGAAGCGATCCTCGATCCACTGGAGGTCCCCGGCCACGAGGGCAAAGAGATAGGACGGCTTGGGGAAGGGGTCTTCCCATACCACCTCCTGGCGCCCATCGGCCAGGGTCTGCCGAGATACCTCATTGCCGTTGGACAGCATGATAGGCAGGGTCGCGCCATCACCGCGGATCGTGGTGCGGTAGCGAGAGAGCACGTCGGGCCGATCTAGGCTGTAGGTGATACGGCGGAAGCCCTCTGCCTCACACTGGGTGCAGTACATGCCCCCGGAGCGATAAAGCCCCTCGAGGGCCGTATTCTTCTCCGGGAATATTCGCGTTTTGATCGTGAGCGTGCCCTGCTCCGGCATGGCCGGCACCACGAGCCGGTCCCCTTCAATACGGTACTCGTTGCCGCTCAGGGGCACGCCGTCGAGGGTAAGCCCCAGCAGTTCGAGATCCTGGCCTTGAAGCACCAGGGGGACGGCCCCCTGCCCCGGGGCCCGGCGAAGCGCCAGCGCCGCCGTCACCTCCGTGACGCCCTCGGCCAGCTCAAAGGTAAGATCGGTGTGATCAAGCAGATAAGCCGGGGGCTCGTAGGCCTCGCGCAGCACTGCCTGGGGCTGCCCTTCCTTGTACGCCATGACCATTCTCCTAAGGGGGGGCCTCTACGCCCTAGGACGTTAAGAAAGCCACCTGATGGGCCGTGTATTTTCGAATATTGATCACCCCCGAGGTAAGCAGCAGGTACTGCCCCTTAATGCCCTCGAGCGTGCCTTCCACCGTGCCGAGCTTTTCCAGGGCCAGGGCCTTCACCTTCGCCGGGTAGGCGGTGACGGGATAGGCCGCCTGCCAAAGCTCCGGGCCCGTGACCCGCTGCACCGCCTGAAGCCCGTGCTCCTGCTGGAGTTCCGTTAAGGCCTCGGCGCAGGTCTCCCAGAGCTGTTCCCGAGCTGCCAAAAGATCCACGGGCTCGGGCGGCCCCTTCAGTAAGCGCTGCCACTGGGTACGATCGGCGGCGTGGGCCTTCAGAATCACTTCCACAAGCCCCGCTAGGTGCCGCGTGGCGGTGCGGGCGAAGAGCACCGCGGCGCTGGCCCCCTGATCCAGCCAGCGCGTGGGCACCTGGTTCCCCCGGGTAATCCCGACCTTGAGCCCCGTGCTGTTGGCGAGGTAGACCCAGTGGTCCGTCATGCAGAACTGCTCAGCCCAGCTAGGCTCGCGGCAGGTGCCGGCGGCGAAATGGCATTTTTCCGGGCTCACAATGCAGCTGTCGCAGGCGGCCAGCTTCTGAAAACAGGGATAGCAGTAGCCCTGGTTAAAGCTCTTGTTCGTTTTTCGCCCGCATGCGGTGCAATAGATCGCGTCTTCAAAGCGTAGCTGAATCCGCTGCCCGAGAAGCGGGTTTAGGGCAATCTCCGCATCGCCAAGGGGCAAGCGATAGGCAACGGTGCCGGTGTCATCCACCCTGGCCCGCAGCTTCTCCAGCGTGCCCGTGGCCCGGTGCGAGAGCTCGCCGCTCACGCGTCGTCGAGCCAGCGCAGGGGGGCCGGCGCCTCGGGCGCGCTGGCGCAGGCATCCTGCGGGGACGGGACGTAGCCCGTGTGCGCTTCCGGCGGCAGATGCCGGTGTTCCCAGGCCAGCACCGCCTCAAGGCAGAGGCCCTGCTGTTCCTTAGACAGCCGCGCCCCGTTGGGCCAGCGGCCGAGGGCCACGGCTTCGCGCAGGGCGTCGATGGTCGCGCGATCCAGGGTCTGCGCGGTTTCCACAAAGTTGCTAGGAAAGGCGGGCGCTTCGGTCACCGGGGACACCTCCAAAGGGGTTCAAGAACGGCAAAAAGCATAGCACGGGGCGCCGCACGCCTTGCCCTAGGCGGCGCCGCGCCAGGCGCCACCGCCCGGCCAAAGGGCCCGGACGAGGCCCCAACAGCCACCGGCCACAAGCCCACCAAGGTGCGCGCCATTGGCTACGGCGAGCCCGAAGGGTTCGGTCACCCCCGTCGCCATCAAGGCCAGCAGACCGATGAGCAGTACGGGCAAGGCCGGCGGTAAGCGATAGGCACGCTGGGGCCGGAGGCGCTGCACCACCACGAGGTAACCCAACAGACCGTAGACCACGCCGGAAAGGCCACCAAAAAGGGGGTGATCCCCAACGGCGTACTGCGCGAGGGCGCTGGCCGGGGCCAGAAGCAGGAAGCCCTCCAGGAGCCGCCCGCCCCCCTCCTGCCCTTCGATGCGCCGCCCGAACTCCCAAAGCCAGAGGCCGTTAAAGACCAGGTGGAGGGCGCTGAAATGCACCAGCGCGGGCGTCCAGAGGCGCCAAAGATGGCCGGCCTCAAGGGTGGCGGAAAGGGAGGGAAAGGCGATGAGATTACCGTGGGGCACTACGGGCACAATTAACAGGGCGCTCAGCACCGGGCCTACCGTCTCCGCCGTATTGCCGAGGAAGGGATAAAGCAACAGGCAAAGCCCCCCCAGGACCAGGGTCACGGGGGTGCGCTGGAACTGAGCGATCAGCGCAGGGCCAAGCCCCACGGGCCAAAGCGTGGTGCGGCCCGCACCCCGGAACGCCGCCGGTGCCAGGGGCGGCGCAGCGGCCCAAAGCGCCCGTACCCGGTTCGCCATGGCTTCATCAGCGACCGCAAGACACTGATCGCCCCCGGCCTCATAGACCCGATAGGGGACGCCTTCCCGCCTCAGCTGATCGCAAAGGGGGCGCAGATCCACCCCCTTCCCCACGCGCAGGGCTTCCCTCATTGCCATCGCTCCCAGGCCCAAGTGCGCTACATTGTCCCTAATTATTCCGTGCAACCGCCATCACCTTAGGGGAAGGCACCATGCATAGCGTTGATCATGAGGTTATGGAGGCTCTCCTGGCTTGGCTGCAGGCGGGGGAAACGGTGCATCTGGCCACGGTGCTGGAAAGCTACGGCTCCTCTCCCCGTCCCCCCGGCTCCCTCCTCGTCGTGGGCCCCGCCGGGGCCACGGTAGGCTCCCTGTCCGGAGGCTGCGTAGAAGAGGCCCTCATCGAGGATCTCACCACCGGACGGCGCGTCGTTACCACCCCGGAGCGCCTCGACTTCGGCTTAACGGAAGACGATACGGCGCAGCTGGGCCTACCCTGCGGCGGCCATCTTCATATCCTCCTCGAGCGCCTAACGCCGAAGGCCGAGACCCTCGAGGCCTTCACCACGATTCTCACCCAGCTTGAGGCTCGGCAGGGCGTGCTCCGGCATATTGCCCTGGGCGAAGCAGAGCAGTTCACCGTGGAGGCGCCGGCAGCCCCCGGCCCCGTGCTCACGGTGACGGAAGATGACGCAACGCCTCGCTTGTCCCATCGCTACGGGCCAGGGTGGCAGCTTTTCCTTATCGGTGCGGGCATGGTGTCCCGCTATTTGGCAGAAATGGCTCAGGCCCTCGATTTTCGGGTGACGGTGTGCGATCCCCGGCAAGCCATGCTCGACGAATGGCACGTCCCGGGGGTTCGGGCCCTATGCCAGATGCCCGATGATGCCATCCGGGCCCAGGCGTCCGATCCGCGTACCGCCATCGTCGCCCTTACCCACGATCCCCGCATCGACGATATGGGCCTCATGGAAGCGCTAGAAACCGAGGCTTTCTACGTTGGCGCCATGGGGTCGAGCCGCACCAGCGCCTCCCGCCGGAGCCGCCTTGCGGCTCTCGACATTCCCGAGGCCGCCCTGGCCAAGCTTCATGCCCCCGTGGGCCTGCCCATTGGCAGCAAAACGCCGCCAGAAATCGCCATTGCGATCCTCGCCGAGCTCATCGCCGAGCGGCGCGCCCTCGCCGCGTAGTGACCATTCAGCGCCTCATTCTGGCCGCCGGCGCGGGGCGCCGCTTTGGCGCCGACAAGCGCCAGGCCCTTCTGCCCACGGGCAAGACACTCCTGGAAGCGACCCTGTCCGTGCTATGTCCCGCAGCCCCCCTCCCCTTGCTGGTGCTCCGCCCCGGGGAGGCGGCGCCGGCGCCCTTCCAGGAGCACGTTCGGGTGGTGCCATCCCCGCACTGGGCCGAGGGGCAGGGCCATTCCCTCGCTGCGGGGGCCGGGGCCTGGAGTCCCGCCGAGGCCCCCTGGCTACTCATTGCCCTCGGCGATATGCCCTATCTTCAGCCTGAAACCCTCACGACCCTGGAGCGCGCCTGCGCGGATCTCCGAGGCGCGCCGGGGCCAGCGCCCCTGATCGCCCCCAGCTTCCAGGGCCAACGGGGCCATCCCGTAGCCGTGCCCGCCCGCCTTCGCCCCGCGGCCCTCCCGGCCCGCACACGCCGCACGTCCCCACGTAGACGCGCTCGAAGGGCGCGAAGTCGTCGTCCACCTTCGCCTCCGAGAGCTTCTCCAGCACGTCCATGCCGCTGGTCACGCGGCCGACCACCTGCTGCTC
>JAURCQ010000072.1 GCA_030828335.1 Gammaproteobacteria bacterium | reverse complement strand
AGTTCTTGGAGGCTGCGCCCTCTTCCCTCCGCCAGCGCCCCCAAGCCTCAACCTGTTGACCAGCACCCTCACGGCGGATGCCTTCGTTCTGTCGACAAAGCTTACGCCTGTGGGAGGCTCACTGAGCGCCTTAAGCCTGACGGTCAATGAGGACACCCTCAGCTGCACCGCCGAGCCTTCCCTGCAAGAGGCCGTCCAAGCCGTCCGCTGCCCCCTCGCCGGCGCTCGCCTGCTGGGTCAGGCCGCGGAATGGCGCCGTAATCCCCCCGCTAGCCTCATGCTGACGGTCCGAGCACGGTGGTCCCAGGCCCCGGCTGCGCCCCTTACCCTAGAGCGTCAGCAACGCGTGGCCTTCACGCTAGCTGCGCCCGAGGCCTGAAGGATCAGCTTTGCCCCCTCGAGGCGGCCCGACAGCCTCCCTTCGGTGCCATCGCTGATCAGTTTCGATCCCCGGAGCCGACCCTCCCAGGAAGCGCCTATTCCGAGGGAGGGGGGCACCTTCCGGAGCCGCACTGCGTGATAGGTTTGTTCGAACTGGAAGCGCTCCCCGCGGGCGGTGCACCAGGCGCCACCCAGCGGCGCAGGCACAATCCATAGCAGCAGGCCACCGCTCGACGCCGCCTGGATGTGGGCATCGGGTTTCCAGGCACCAAGATCAAAGCTGTTGGAAACGATGCGGGTTCCCGGGGACAGCTCCCGAAGCAGCTTGGGGCGAAGGGCAAGATTGGCGTCGGGAAAGAGGTAGAGGGTCACTACGGTGGCCGTGGATAGATCCTGGGCAAAAAGATCCCCTTCAATAAAGCGGGCGCGCTGTTCCACCCCGGCCCTTTCGGCGGCGCGCCGGGCTTTCATGACCAGGCTAGGATCGAGTTCAACGCCTAGAGCCTCGGCCCCCCGCTTCGCCGCCGCAATGACGATGCGCCCATCGCCCGACCCTAGGTCGATGAGTCGGTCCCCTCGCCCCACCTTGGCGAGCTTAAGGGCTGCCTTGACGTCCCGTTCATCCATCACCACAAAGGGCGCGACCTGGCCCGGAAGGCCCGCAGTGGCACCGAGGGCCGGGAGGCTTAGGAGCAGACCCAGGAGCGCCCCAAGGGCCGCTCCTAGCACCGTAAGGGGGCTAGAGGAGCCGTGCTTCAAAGGCGAGGGTCCGCCGTGCCTCGGGAGAAAGGCTTTCCATGATCCGCCATTGCAGGTGGGTCACGGAAGCCGGCGCCACCTTCTCCGGCGCTTCGAAGGTGACGCCGCCGTCCGCCGACAGGGTAAAGATCACGGGACCCGAGGGCTTAAGGCCCTCGAGGAATTGCACCCCTTCGGGGAGTGGGGTGGTTACCAGGAGGCTTTCCGCTGCCACGGCCTCGGCCTCGGCTTGGTTATGGATAATCAGTTCGTAGCGGAGGATTGCCCCCGGCGCCAGCCAGGTGTCTTCGAGGTACACGATCTCCTCGGCGCCGCTGTCGTCGTTTCTCGTCACCCGCTGGGTGACCCGGGTATCTAGGGTGACCTTTCCCCCGGCCCCTTCAAGCTCCACCGCAGGTGCGGCCCAGGCTGCGAAGGGTGCGGCAGCGAGGAGACAGATGAGAAGAAGCGCGGTGCGGGTCAGCATGGTTCGGTCTCGCTTAGGGCTAGCCCCCTATCTTAGGGGGAAACCTCCCGAAAGGCGCCCCCAAAGGTTTGAAGGGTGTCGCCCTCCGGGGAACGCATGCGGAGGAAAAACCAGCCGCTGAGGGCTTCCGCGTCGAAGCGCTCGAAGTGGAGGTATCCCTCTAGACCTTCCGCGCGAGCAAATTCGGCGCGAACCGGGCCGCCAGGGCCCACGGGATAGTAGCCGACCCCCCGCTGAGGCACGGTAAGGCGCAGGGGCTCTGGGACGGCTGGAAGGCGAAAGGTCAGCTCAAGGTCCCCTTTCCTTCCCAAAGCGGCGTTCAGAGCCTGCGGGCCGGGAAGACCCAGGCCCTGTCCGGTGACCGCGCCGCCAAAATAAAGCGCTACGTGATTCCGCTGAAGGCCGGGCTGGAGCCGCGCCATGGCCAGAAGCCCCGCATCACTCTCCCAGGGTTTCTCCGCCTCCAGGCGGGGCGCCGGGGCTGCGGCAAGGGCCTCGCCCGGGGGGGAAAGCAGGAGCAGTGGCGAAAGGGCCAGCCCGAGGGCCAGAGCCCGGATCAATTCTCTGCCTGCCGGGTCACGACCTGCACCAATTGCCAATGCTCGCTCCGCACCACGTCCGCCACCTCGCCCAGCGCGGCCTCCGCTGCCGCCATGCTATCCCCGGCAGCTTCGAAAGCGGCTTCCGCCGGAGCACTGCTCCCCATGCCATTGAAGGTCGGATACTGGAGGACGAGCACCCGGTCGTGATCCCCGCCGGCGCTGGGCAGGCGACGCCGATACTGGGAATAGGCAGCGGGGCCCGCTTCGTCGGCGATTAGGGTTTTCAGGGCCGGTCCGAAGCGGCTTTCGAGGACCTCTCGAGTTTCACCGTCATCTTGGCTCGCCAGGAAGATTGCGGTTAGGAAGGGGCGGTCGCGCAGCGCTAAGTTGGTATGAAACTGCTCGAGGGAGTACACGAGGCGCCCCTCTTCCCGCGCCAGACCCCGGAGCCGGCTTCCCAGATCGACCCCCAGGGCGTCTGCAGCGCTCGCCTGAGCGAGGGGGGACAGGCCTTCCCGCTGAATCGCTTGGCGAATCACCACATGGCTGTAGGCGCCATCGTGGTAGAGCACGCGATAGAGCGCCCAGGCAAAGAGGCCACGGGCGTTCGCTTGCGCCTGCGCCACCACAGCGTCGTTCTCCAGAAGGGCAACTTCCAGCGCCGCCTCCGCTCCCGGGGCTGCACTTAAATAGGTCAGCTCCGAGTAGATGGTCATCTCCTCCTCCGCCCAGGACAGGAGCGGAAGGAAAAGGGCGAGGATCAGTAGGCAGTACTTACGCATGACAGGCCTCCCTAGGGGGTGACGATAGGAAACAGGGGGTTCAAGGGATCGAGCATGGCGAGCCAGGCCGCGAGCACCGGCTCGGCCCCGTCGGAAGCCTCCACATCGTCCCGAGCCAGTACAACGGCCGAGGGCAGCTGACCAAAGAGCGCGATGAGCAAGCTTCGATAATTGAGGGTCAGCGTTGGTGCGCTTTTAGCCACCTGCCCCTCTTCGTGAATCAGCACCCCATTGCGAACCTCGATGCGGTGGGTTTCGTCCCGATCCCGAATGTGAAGATTCAGCACAAAGGGCGATGCCAAGGCCGGCTCGGGGTTCAGGCGCACGGCCACGAAGTCCAGGAGCATGGCCGTTGGCGTTGCTGCCACGATAGCCTGATTGGCCACGCTTAGGCCGCCCTGGCGAACGCCATCCCGGAGCTCTTGGGCGCCGGTGAGATAGATGTTTCGCCAGGTCCCTGCTTCCGTGCGGAAGGCCAGCTGTTCGTAAACGGAGGCGAGTAAGGCCTTGGCTTCATCACCGCCCTCCCCGGCGAAGATGATCCGATTGAGCAAGGTTGCCGCCCAGCGCCAGTCTTCGCCATCGACCGCGACCCGGGCTTGAGCCAGGGCGGCTTCCGTCCCGCCGAGGGCCGCGATCCAGCGCCGGCTCTCGGCTTCCGGCGGCAGGGGCCAAAGGTTGGCCGGATTGCCGTCGTACCACCCCATGTAGCGCTGATAGACGGCTTTGGCGTTGTGGTTCAGCGTTCCGTAGTAGCCCCGATTGAACCATCGATCCGCAAGGGCCGGGGGCAGCTCGAGGGCCTCCGCAAGTTCCGTCCCCGTGAGCCCCGCATTCATCAATCGCACCGATTGATCATGAAGGTACTTGTAAGCGTCCCGATGGTGGCTCAGGAAATCTTCGATGGCCGCCGCGCCTCGCCGCGGCACGCCATGGGCGCCGAAAAGGAGTTCCGAGCGATCTCCGTAGCGGCGCAGCGTTTCCGTTAGGTAGTCGGCCCAGGCCTTCGCGTCCCGCACCAGGGCGCCCCGGGCCGGGAGAAGGTTGTGGAGCGTGAGGTTAGCGTTTTCCGCTACAAACAGCGTTTGGAGTTCGGGGATATAGAAGTTCATCTCCGCCGGCGCTTCCGCCCCGGGGGTCAGCTGGAACTCCAGCGTCAGGTCCCCAAAGCGTCGCGTCTCTCCGGTGTGCCTTAGCACCTCCGTCGGCGGAAGTAGGCTCAGGGTCCCGGGGGGAAGGCCGGGGCCCAGGCCTGAGGTCACTTCGCCCTTCGGCCCGCGGGTGAGGGTATTCCCAAACTGGAAGCGGGCGCGGCGCCCCATGGCGGGGCCTGCAATCACATTTTCCGCAATGGCGTGGTGGAGAAAGCCCTCTGGAGCGAGCACGGCGACTTCCCCCCGATCCACCGCTTCCTGGGAAACCATGCCGAGCGCGCCCCCGAAATGGTCCGCGTGGGAATGGGAGTAGATCAGGGCGCGAATGGGACGGGGGCCTAGGGTGGCATCAACCAAGGCTTTGGCCTTTCGGGCCGACTCCACCACGGTGAGAGGGTCGACCACGATCCACCCGTCGCCGCTGTCGATAAAGGTGACGATGGAGAGGTCAAAGCCCCGCACCTGATAGATGCGGTCGCTAAGCCGGTAGAGCCCGTGCTGGGTAAGAATCCGAGCATGGCGCCAGAGGCTGGGATTGACCGATTCGGGCGCGGAGCCAGCAAGAAAATCGTAGCTGGTCAGGTCAAAAATCACGTCCCCGGCGTCGTTGCGAATGAGGGGGTCGGCGCTCGTGGCCACGAAGCTTGCGGCCAGCTCCGCAAGCTCGGCCCCGTCGTCCTTCGCGGCCAAGGCGACGGCAGCTTCCCAGGCGGCTCCCCGGGGTCCCGTTAGCGACCCTTCGGCCGCTGCCGGGGGAAGGCTGGCCTTCGGCGCAAGGAGCATCGACAGGGGGCCCCGAAAGGGAAAGGCGACGAGCACCACAAGGCCCACGCCCAGCAGTACGCCCAGGATCACGTTCTTCATGATGGTCTGCCCCTCCCCGGGCCTTGCGCGCTTTTTATCAGGCAGAGCTTACCCGCCTTGGGCCTTGGAAGGCGAAGGGGCTAGCAGGGGATTGGGGGAGAAAAAATGGAGGCCGGGGTCGGAATCGAACCGGCGTAGACGGATTTGCAGTCCGCTGCATGACCACTCTGCCACCCGGCCTCAGGGGGCGAGATGATACCGAAGCGCGGTTGAATTACCAGCCTTCTTCCTCGGACCTAGCGGGGAGGGCGGGCCGCCTCAAAGGCTTCCTGCAGCGTGGGCCAGGCCGCTCGCAGATAACTCACCATGGAGCCCAGGGTCAGCACTGCCGCCAACAGCAGAAGCGCGAAGCCGAGCACCGGCTGCCAGCCCGTGGCAGTCTCCGGCGTGTACAGAAGCACCAGGATCGCGATCATCTGCGCTGTGGTTTTTGCCTTGCCGAGCCAGGCCACGGCCACCACACCCCGGCGCTGCATTTCTGCCATCCACTCCCGCAGTGCGGAGATCATGATTTCCCGGCCGACGATGATTGCCGCCGCAAGGGAGAACCACAGGTCGCCGTAGCGCCCCGTGAGCATCACCAGCACCGTGACCACGATGAGCTTGTCCGCCACCGGGTCCAGAAAGGCCCCCAGGGCCGTCTGCAGCTTCAGGCGCCGCGCAAGATAGCCATCGAGCCAGTCCGTGAGGCTGGCCAGCAAAAACACCGCAGCGCTGGCTTCGTAGGTCCAGGCCCCGGGGAGCATGACCAACAGGACCAGCACGGGAATGAGCGCAATCCTCAGGAGGGTGAGGAGGTTGGGCAAATTCATGGGCGTTCTCTTGCGGCGAAGCCTTCGACGGGCGTCAGTGTACTCCCCTGCCCCATCCGGGGCAGCCCCAGGGACGGGCTTAGGCGCCGTGCAGGGCTTGGTAAAGGCTCTGGGCCAGCGCGGCATTGATGCCCGGGACGCGGCGGAGATCGTCCACGCTGGCGTTTCGTACCCCCTTCAAGCCCCCAAAGTGGGCCAGGAGCGCCCGACGTCGCTTGGGTCCGATACCCTCAATGCCCTCCAAGGAAGATTGGGTGCGCTGCTTACCCCGCCGTTGTCGATGCCCCGTGATGGCGAAGCGATGCGCTTCATCCCGGATATGTTGCAAAAGGTGAAGGGCCCGGTCGGAGGGCGCCAGGGGCAGGACGCGCCCCGTGGCGCCATCGATGACCTGTTCAAGCCCCGCCTTCCGCGTGACCCCCTTGGCGATTCCCAGCAAGTTGACGCGGGTGAGTTCAAGGGCTTCAAGGACCTCGCGGGCTTGGGTGAGCTGCCCCGGGCCGCCATCGATAATCAGAAGATCGGGCACCGGAGCCTCCCCTCGCTTGACCCGGGCATAGCGACGCTCCAGTGCTTGGTGCATCGCCGCGTAGTCGTCCCCGGGGGTGATGCCCTCGATATTAAAGCGCCGATAGTCGCTCTTCTTGGGCTGACCGCCCTCAAACACCACGCAGGAGGCGACGGTCCCCTCCCCGCCCGTGTGGGAAATATCAAAGCACTCCATGCGCTCCGGCGCGGTGCTGCGACCCAGCGCTTTCGTGAGCGCCTCCAGGCGATCAGCGCCGTGGCCCCGAGCCTCGAGGCGCTGGGTTAGCTGAGCCTGACCGTTCACCTCGGCCAGGCGCAGCCAGCTCGCACGCTGGCCCCGGACCTGATGGGAGAGGCGTACGCGATAGCCGAAGCCCTGGGAAAGGGCTTCGGCGAGGATCGTCGCGTCCGGGAGGGCGTGGGAGGTCAGCACTTCTCGGGGCCGGTCGCCCGTCCCCGTTCCTTCATCGCCGAAGTAGTACTGGGCCAGGAACTCGCCTAGGAGCGCTTCCGGGACCAGTCCCAGAGCGTTATCGGGCCACCAATGCTCCGTGGCCAGCACCTGCCCCCGACGTACCCCGAGGCGAACGATGCAGGTCATTCCGCCGTCCTCGAGGAGGGAGAACACGTCCGCATCCCCCCCTTCGGTGACCACGTGCTGCTGCTGCTGAATGCGCCGAAGCTTGCTGATTTGGTCCCGAAGGCGCGCGGCTTCCTCGAAGGCCAGGGCCTCGGCGGCGCTTGCCATGGCCGCCTCAAGCTCGGCGGTTACCGCATCAGAGCGACCCTCAAGAAACAGGAGGGCGTGGCGGAGATCCGCCTTATAGCTCCGCTCGTCGATGAGCCCCACGCAGGGCCCGCTACAGCGCCCGATTTGATACTGAAGACAGGGCCGGCTTCGATTGGCGAAGTTGCTATCCGTGCAGCTGCGGAGGCGGAACAGCTTTTGAAGGACCGTGAGCGTTTCTCGCACGGCCCCGGCGGAGGGAAAGGGCCCGAAAAGCGTTTTCCCCTTCCCCTCCCGGCGGCCGCGAAAGACGCGGAGGCGGGGAAAGTCCCGGTGCTCCGTCAGGGCGATCATGGGGTAGGACTTATCGTCCCGGAGCAGAATGTTGAAGGGCGGGCGCTCCGCCTTTATCAGGCTCTGCTCGAGCAGGAGGGCTTCGATCTCGCTGCCCGTGACCATGGTTTCCACCCGGGCGATGCGCTGGACCATGGCCAGAGTTTTGCTGGTGAGGCCCTGGCCCCGGAAGTAGCTGGAGACCCGAGCCTTAAGGTCCCGGGCCTTGCCGACGTAGAGCACGGCCCCTTCCCCATCGGTCATGCGATAGACCCCGGGCCTACGGGTCAGGGTTTTCAAGAAGGATTGATAGTCGAAGGCGTCCGCCACAGCTGCGCTCCTAGCCAAGCCCGCAGTGTAGCGCCCTGTGCTAACTTTGCTCCATGACGAAGCCTGCCACCTCTCGCCCCCCTCCCCCCTTTCTCCAGGCCACGGCCCCGGCCTGGGTGCTCCTGACCCTTCTGCTCTACGGGCTGGTGCTGCGCCCTCTGGTCTTTGGCGAGGCGCCCCTGGCCCTCGAGGCAATCTTCGTCTTCTCCGCGGCCTTCGCCATGGCTGAGCTGTTCTGGCTGGGCTTCTCCTGGAGTGAGATTCAGGGCGCCATCATTCACCGCCTGGGCCGGGCCCTTCCCGCGATCTTTATCCTCTTTGCCATTGGGCTTTTGGTGGGCGCTTGGATCATCTCCGGAACCATCCCCATGCTGGTGGCCTGGGGCGTCACCCTCGTGAGCCCAAGCTGGATCTATCCCCTCGCCTTTCTTATCCCGGTGCTGTTCTCCCTGCTGACGGGAACCTCCTGGGGCTCCGCGGGGACCATCGGAGTGGTGCTTATGGGCCTTGGGATTTCCGTGGGCGCCGATCCTGCCGTGCTCGCCGCCGCGATCATCGGCGGCGCCTATTTTGGCGATAAGCTCTCGCCCCTATCGGACACCACCAATATCGCCGCCATTGCCACGGACGTTCCCCTGTTCAGCCATATCCGGGCCATGCTCTGGACCACGCTTCCCGCCGCAGCCCTGGCCCTGGCGGTGTACACGGCCCTCGGCCTTCTGTATCCCCCGGCCCCGGCGGCCGATCTTGCGGCGCCGGAGGCCTTTGCGGCAGCCCTGGGCGGCCTCTTCACCTTCCACCCAGCGCTGCTGCTGCCACCCCTGATAGTGCTGGCCGGGGCTTGGCGAGGGGCCCCCACCCTGCCCCTCCTGTTGCTCTCCATTGTGGTGGCCACGGCCCTGGCTCTCCTGCTTCAGCCCTTCGACGCCGCCCAGGTCACCGCGGCGCTGAAAAATGGTTATCGCCTAAGCTTCAGCGAGATCTCCGGCCCTCTGCCCGACGGCATCGCCGTGCTTTTAGAACGGGGCGGGCTCTATTCCATGAGTGAAGCGATCTTCATTGCCATGTTGGAGTTCCTGTTCGTCGGTGCCATCGACCTTCTCGACACCATGCCCCGGCTGGTAAACCGGGCCTTTGCCTTTGCCAAGAAGCCTTCGGCCCTGGTGCTCTCGGCCCTGGGGGCCACGGCGGTGACCAACGCCATGACGTCGAATCAAAGCGCGACGTCCTTCATCGTGGGCGACGCCTTTTCCCGTCGCTTCGATGGGGCTGGCGTGCCCCGGCCCCTCCTGTCCCGTTCCATCGAGGACACGGGAACCATGCTCGAAAGCCTTGTGCCCTGGCATGCCACGGCCCTGTTTATGGTCGCCACCCTGGGCGTGCCCGTCTCCGCCTACGCCCCCTGGCAGCTGC
>JAURCQ010000071.1 GCA_030828335.1 Gammaproteobacteria bacterium | reverse complement strand
CGCCCTCGCGGTCATTGATTTCGTGGGGTCCGAGCCCAGCAGCGCGCTGGCCCTCGCGAGCCTGCGCAAGGGCGGCAAGCTCATCGTGGTGGGCATGTACGGCGGGGAGCTGCGCTTTCCCTTGCCCTTCCTTCCCATGCAAGCGCGCACCATCGAAGGGAACTACGTGGGCAGCCTCCAGGATATGGAAGAGCTCATGGCGCTTGTGCGCGAAGGACGCATCCCCCCGGTGGCCATCGATAGCCGGCAACCGGACGAAGCGGGGGCCATTCTCGCGGGGCTCAAGGCCGGGCAGATTCGCGGCCGCGCCGTTCTCAGCTACGAGGGCTAGGGCATGAGCGGCTTCGACTACGACTTACTGGTAATCGGGGCGGGGTCCGGGGGCGTGCGCGCCAGCCGCATGGCCGCGCAGAGCGGCGCTCGGGTAGCCGTGGTGGAGGCCGGTCCCCTCGGCGGCACCTGCGTGAACGTAGGGTGCGTACCCAAAAAGCTTTTTGTCTACGGCTCCCATTTCCCCGAAGCCTTTGAGGACGCTAAGGGCTACGGCTTTGAGGTTGCGCCCCCGCGCTTTTCCTGGGACACCCTTCGGGACAACAAAACCCGGGAAATAGAGCGTCTCAACGGGGTGTACGGCAATCTCCTAAGCCAGGCCGGGGTGACCGTACTCCACGGCCAGGCTCGGGTGCTCGGCGCCCATGAGGTGGCCGTGGGTGAGCAAACCTACAGCGCTGAGCGCATTCTCATCGCCACCGGCAGTACCCCAAGCCTGCCGACCTTTCCCGGCGTTGAGCATGTCGTCACCAGCTTCGAGATGTTCTACCTCGATGCCTTGCCGAAACGCGCGGTGGTGCTTGGCGGCGGCTATATCGCCGTGGAGTTCGCCAGCATCCTTCAGGGCCTGGGGGTGGAAACCACCCTGATCTATCGAGGGCCGCTGATCCTCCGAGGCTTTGACGCCGACGTGCGGGGCTTTGTAATGGAGGAGCTCCGAAAGTTCGGCATCGACCTTCGCTTGGAAACGGACGTGCAGGCAATTGAGAAGAACGCCGACGGCACCCTACGCTTACAGCTCCACGAAAGAAGCAGCGAGGGAGAGGACGAGCAGGCGCGAAGCGAGGCCGCGACCCTCTCCGCCGATCTGGTCATGGCGGCCACGGGGCGCCATCCCCTGACCGCAGGGCTGGGCCTAGAGGCGGCGGGGGTTGCCCTTGGGGAAGACGGGCGCGTGCTCGTTAACGAGCAGTTCCAAAGCAGTGTTCCGAGCATCTTTGCCCTGGGGGACGTCATCAACCGCGCCCAGCTCACCCCCGTGGCCATCCGCGAGGCCATGGCCTTCACGGAAGCCCAGTTCGGGACCGCCGCCGTCCCGCCCGTGGACTACGACCTAATCCCGACCGCGGTGTTCTGCCAGCCCAATATCGGCACCGTGGGCCCCACGGAGGAATTGGCACGGGCAAAGCACGGGCCCCTTGCCATCTATGAAGCGGTGTTTCGTCCCATGAAGCATACGCTTACGGGGCGGGAGGAGCGCACCTTCATGAAGTTGATTGTGCGTCGAAGCGACGATCGGGTGGTCGCCGCGCACATGGTGGGACCGGACGCGGGGGAGCTCATTCAAGGGATCGCCGTGGCCATCGTCGCTGGGGCGTCCAAGCGCGACTTCGATGCCACCGTGGGCATTCACCCCACGGCCGCGGAGGAATTCGTCACCATGCGCACCCCCACCCGGGAAGATCCCCTCTAATGACCCCCGCCGCCGTGGGCATCGACGGGTGCTCCGGAGGCTGGGTGGTAGCGGCCTGGGCGCCGGGAGGGGTGCCTAGGCTCTTCACCCTGGAGCGCCTCGAGGCGCTGGGGGGAACGCTTACCGCCCAGGGCCTTAAGCCCTCGCGCCAGCTTATCGACATGCCCATTGGCCTGCCCCTGGCGGGCCCGCGCCCGGTGGATCAGCAGGCCCAGGCGGCCCTCGGGGCAGCGCGCGCTTCGATTTTCATCACGCCCCCGCGCCCGGTCCTCGATGCCCTGAACTTCGAGGAAGCCCAGCGTCTGGCTCGGGCAGCCCTAGGTCAGGGCCTCAGCCTTCAGGCCTGGAACCTCGTCCCGAAGATCCGCGCCGTGGATCGCTTCCTTCGCCGCGCCCAGCCTGCCCCTCCGTGCCTCGAGGAAGCGCATCCGGAGCTCGCCTTTCAGCGCCTAAATGCGGGGCAGGGCGGGGCACCCTTGCCCTCAAAGAAAACTTCCCCGGGGGCCGCCGCCCGCTCGGCTCTGCTTGAAGCGTTGGGCCTGCCCTGCGCCGCCGTGCTTGCAGCGCCCCTCACCTGCGAGGGCCGGCGAGTGGCTCTGGATGATCGCCTCGACGCCCTGGTGCTGGCGTACCTGGCGAGCCTCCCGGAGCACGATCTGGAGTGCCTTGGGGCCGGGGACGTGGACGCGCTCGGTCTGCCCATGACCCTGCTGGCGCCGAAGGCCCGTACCTAAGGACACCGGGGAAGAAAAAGGCGCTTGCGTCCCTTGCGCCTGACCTCTTTAATCAGGCGACGACCCAACCGGCGCGGGGAGGCCCGGTGGCACAGGATCGGGTAAGACGCAACACGAAGTTTGCCTTCGGCATCGGGCAAATGGCCGAGGGCATCAAGAACAACGCCTTCAGCACCTTCCTATTGCTGTACTACAACCAGGTGCTGGGCCTTTCGGGCACGCTCTCGGGCCTCGCTATCATGATCGCCCTGTGCTTCGACGCCATCACCGATCCCCTGGCGGGTTCCCTATCCGACGGCTGGCGCTCCCGCTGGGGACGGCGCCATCCCTTTATGTACGCTTCCGCCCTTCCCCTAGGCCTTGCCTTTTATTTGCTCTTCGCGCCCCCGGCGGGGCTGACGGAGTTCGAAACCTTCCTCTGGCTCACGGTGTTCGCCGTCCTCACCCGAGGCGCCATGACCCTTTATCACGTTCCCCACCTGGCCCTCGGGGCAGAGCTGTCCGACGACTACGCGGAGCGCACGAGCATTGTGAGCTACCGCATGCTCTTTGGCGTTCTTGGGGGCGCCCTGACCATCCTCATTGGCTTTAGCGTTTTCTTCACTGATCAAGGAGGCCTTCCAGGAACGCTGCGCCGCGATGCCTATCCGGCCTTTGCCGCGGTATTCAGCGTCGTCATGGTGGTGACGATCCTGTGGTCAGCCCTCGGCACCCACGACCAGATTCCCCGGCTGAAGGCCGTGGCGGCCCGGGAAACCCCCGAACCGGGGCAGGGGACCCTGCTGCGTGTATTCCTGCAGGTGTTTTTTGATCTTAAAAGCGCCCTGACCAACCGCTCCTTCCGCTGGCTGTTCTCCGGCGTGATCATCGTCTACGTCATGGTGGGGGTGCAGAGCGCCCTTGGGCTCTACATGGGGAACTACTTTTGGGCCCTGTCCTCGGAGGACTTTCGCTGGGTGGTGCTTGCCGGGCCCCTGGGATTGATCCTCGGCACGCCCTTTACGCACCGCATGAATCAGCGCTTCGACAAAATGCCCTCGGTGGTCTTTGGCACCGCTTGGTACGCCGTTTTTGCCCTGTCCCCGCCCATTCTCCGCCTGCTGGGCTGGTTCCCGGAGAACGGGCATCCCTCCCTGTTGCCCTTGCTGGTCGGCGCCGCCCTCATCGGCGGCATGGGGGTGGTGCAAGCGCTGATCACCGCCGGCTCCATGATGGCGGACATCGCCGATGAGCATGAGCTGGCCACCCGGCGGCGCCAGGAAGGGATCTTTTTTGGGGCCTTAAGCTTCTCCGGAAAGGGCGCCTCGGGCATTGGCAATCTGGTGGGGGGCTTCGGTCTCGACGCCATTGCCTTCCCCGCCAAGGCCATTCCTGGGGAGGTACCGCTTGAGGTCCTAACGCGCCTGGGCTGGCTTTATGGTCCCCTGGTCGCAGGCTTTGCCCTCATTGCGGTGTGGTGCTACAGCCACTACAACCTGACAAAAGCGCGTCACAGCGCCGTGCTCGAGGCCCTAGAAGCCCGGCGCGAGGCGGCCGTTGCGTCACCGGACTGACGCTTTTTTACGCCATACTGTTCGCTTCAGCGCCCCCTCCGGGCCTCCGACAGAAGGAATCGTCATGCTTAAGGCTCCTCGTTCCCGGCATGCTGTGGCCATTGCCCTTGCTGCCGCCCTGGCCCCGTCAGCCCTTGGGGCAACCTCGCCTAGCCCAGCGGCGGAGGCGGACCCCGCTTACTGGCGTACGGTGGGCGCCAAGGCCCTGGCGGCCCAGGCGGCGGCCTATCGGGGAGAGACCGCTAAGAACGTGATCCTTTTTATCGGCGACGGCATGGGAATCTCCAGCGTCTCCGCTGCGCGCATCTATGCGGGGCAGAAAGCGGGCGGCCTTGGGGAAGATCACCAGCTCAGCTTCGAGCGCTTCCCGGCGGTAGCGCTTTCCAAGACCTACAACACGAACCAGCAAACGGCCGACTCCGCGGGCACCATGACCGCCATGATCACCGGGGTCAAAACCCTCGCCGGGGTCCTATCCGTGGACGGCTCCGTCCGCCGGGGCGATTGCGCCTCGGGGCAGGGGGCCGGGGTCCCGAGTCTCATGGAGGAAGCGGAAGACGCAGGGCTCGCCACGGGCGTCGTTTCCACCGCTCGGATTACCCACGCCACCCCCGGCGCCACCTACGCTCATGTGGTGGAGCGGGATTGGGAGGGGGGCGTCCCGGAAGAAGCCGCGGCCCAGGGCTGCACCGATATCGCCAGCCAGCTGCTGAGCTTCGCCCACGGCGACGGCATTGATGTGGTGCTTGGGGGCGGGCGGGCCATGTTCCTCCCCAATACCGTGGCCGATCCAGAGTATCCCAGCAAAACCGGTGCCCGCCGGGATGGGCAGAACCTCATCGAGGCCTGGAAAGCCGCGAACCCCGACGGTGCCTACCTCTGGAACGGCGAAGATCTCGCCGCTGCGGCAGAGGCCTCGGGCCCGGTCCTTGGGCTTTTTGAACCCTCCCATATGCAGTTTGAGGCGGACCGGGCTCAGGATCCGGGGAAAGAGCCCTCCCTCGCGGAGATGACCGCCTTCGCCATGGACCGGCTGAATCAGAAAGGCACGGGCTACGTGCTGGTGGTGGAAGCCGGGCGCATCGACCATGCCCACCATGCGGGCAATGCCTATCGGGCCATGGAAGACACGGTGGCGCTCGATGAAGCCGTGGCCACGGCCGTGGCCAAGAGCAACGAGAGCGAAACCCTCATCCTCGTGACCGCTGACCACAGCCACACGCTGACCTTCGCCGGCTATCCCACTCGGGGCAATCCCATCCTTGGTTTGACCGTCGGTAATGATGGGCAAGGCTTTGCGGAAAGCACCCCGGCTAAGGATGCGCTGGGGCTGCCCTATACCACCCTGGCCTATACCAATGGGCCTGGCTATCCCGGGAAAAGCGACCAGCAAGGGGCTGGCCCCAAAACCGCGCCACACTATCCACGCACCGTGGAGCCCGCGGTGGGGCGCCCCGATCTTACGAACGTGGACGTGCAGGCCCCCAATTACCTCCAGGAAGCCATGGTGCCGTCGGGAGCAGAGACCCACGGGGGCGAGGACGTCGCGGTTTACGGTTGGGGCGCCGGCTCCCTGCGCCTTGGCGGTGTCCTTGAGCAAAATGTGATCTACTACGTCATGAAAGCGGCCCTGGGAGCGAAGCTCGACGCCCCCGCCCCCTAGGCGCCTCGTCTGAAATAGTGCGCAGCCACTGGGCTGCGCCTCCGCCTGGCTAACGGGAGCGAACCTTGGATCAGCTCAGCAGTTTTCTCATTACCCTCGATGGATTCCTCGGTTCCGCCCAGTACTTCCCCATTCTGCTTCTTGGCGTGGGCATCTTCTTTACCGTTTACCTAGGCTTTCCCCAGGTGCGCTATTTCCGCCATGCCTGGCGCATTCTTGCGGGCCGCTACGATGAAAAGGATGCCCCGGGGGATACGACCCACTTTCAAGCCCTTGCCACGGCCCTCTCGGGCACGGTGGGCACGGGGAACATCGGCGGGGTGGCCCTCGCCCTCCATGTCGGGGGCCCGGCAGCCCTGTTTTGGATGTGGGCCACGGCCCTTTTCGGCATGACCACAAAATTTGTGGAAGTGCTGATTTCCTATAAATATCGGGTCGTGGACGAAGAGGGGCACATGGCGGGCGGGCCCATGTACTACATGGACCGGGGCATGAATATGCGCTGGCTCGCCATCCTCTTCGCCGTCGCCTGCGTGGCGACCTCCTTCGGCACCGGAAGCATGCCCCAGGCCAACAACATTGCGCAGGCCATGGATGCCACCTTTGGCATCTCTCCCTACTGGACCGGAGGCGTGCTCGCCGTGGCCCTGGGCCTGGTGATCATCGGCGGCATCAAGCGCATTGCGGCGGTGACGTCAAAGCTGGTGCCCTTCATGGCTGCGGCCTACGGCATTGGCGCGTTGGCGGTGATCGCCTCGAATCTTGAGTTCGTGGGACCCGCCTTCGTATCCGTCTTCCGGGACGCCTTCAGTGGTTCGGCGGCTGCCGGCGGGTTCCTCGGCGCCTCCTTTGCTTACGCCTTTAACCGGGGCGTGAACCGCGGCCTCTTCTCTAACGAAGCGGGGCAGGGCAGTGCGCCCATCGCCCATGCCTCGGCCAAGGGCCGGGAGCCCGTCTCTGAGGGCTTTGTCGCCATTCTCGAGCCCTTCATCGACACCATCCTCATTTGCACCTTAACGGGGCTCGTGATCCTGTCCTCCGGGGTGTGGAACGAGAAGTTCCCCAATGACTTCCAGGACTCGGACACCATTATCCTGGCCGGGGACCTCACGGATAGCGATGCGCAGCATGTGACCGCGCTAAGCGCCTTCCTTACGGATCAGCCCTCCAGCGTGCAGCGCTATTCCGGCACCATCGAAGTGCAGAACGGGGAAGCGACCCACGAAGGCTTCACCATTCTCCATGCGCGTTCCGTGGCAGAAAACGTGACCTACCATATCGGCCAGAATCGGCGCTTTACGGGAGAGGTCATGGTACGGGACGGGCGCATCGCGGAGCCCGACGTTTACCTTCGAGGGGACTCCCTAATCCATTCGGCAGCCCTCACCGTCGAGGCCTTTAATCGCAGCTTCCTCGGGGGCATCGGGCCCTACATCGTGGCCTTCGGGCTCATGCTCTTTGCCTTCTCCACGGCCCTGGCCTGGTCCTATTACGGGGATCGGAGCATGACCTTCCTCTTTGGAACGAAATCGATCATGCCTTACCGGCTGGTTTACGTGGTGGGCTTCTTCCTGGCGGCCATCGCGGACACCACCCTGATCTGGCAGATTGCCGCCATCACCATGGTGGTCATGACCCTCCCGAACCTCTTGGGGCTTATGGTCATGCGCAAGGAAATTCGCCAGGAAATTCGCGATTACTGGACAGGCTTTTCCAAAGCCCACCCCGACGCGCCGAACCCCGCCCCGAAGGACAACGGCTAGGCGCGTCCTCCGCGTCCTAAGGCGCTAGGGCATTGCAGCGCGGGCACCAGACCAAAACGCCCGCACTGCGGTAGTCCAGGTTGAGCGTTGCCTCTGCGCCCTGGAGGAAGGCAGCCAGCCAATTTCCCAGAGGGCCGGCGCCGGGGCGCGGGCCAAGATCTACCGACTCCAGCACCACAGAGAGAAAGGCCTCCAGGGGGGAACGGGTGGGGGCGAAGCGCTGCACCCGGTAGGCATCGAGCTCCGCGAGGCGGGCCGCTTCCGCAATGGCATCCTGTAGCCCGCCCAGCGCATCCACAAGCCCTAGATCATAGGCGGCGCGACCGCTCCAGACCCGTCCCTCGGCCACTGCATCCAACGCCTCCGGCGTCAAGCCTCGCCCCTCGGCCACTCGGGCCCGAAAGGCGGCGTAGGTATGGTCGATACCGGCCTGGATCATGGTGCGAAGGCCAGGGTTAAGGGGGCGGAAGGCATTGGTCGCGCCCGCCAAAGGATGGGTCTGCACCCCGTCCGTGGTAACCCCAAGGGCCCCGGCGCTATCTTCGAAGGTCGCGGCTAGGGCGAAGGCGCCAATAGAACCGGTAATGGTGCCGGCCTCGGCGAAGATGTGATCCGCGGTGCTCGAAATCCAATAGCCCCCGGAGGCCGCCACATCCCCCATGCTCACCACCACGGGCTTGCCATGGCTCTGAACCAGGGTCAGAGCCCGCCGCACCTGCTCCGACTGGTTGGCAGCCCCGCCCGGGGAATTCACGCGAAGCACCACCGCCGCCACGGCGTCATCGAGCCGGGCATCATCAATCTGAGCGACCACGTCATCGCCCACCTCCCCATCACCGCCGGGGCCCGGGGCGATGGTGCCTTCCGCCACAATCACCGCCACGGCCGGGGCTTTAGGCTTTGGCGCCTCTGGACGATTCGCAAGGTAAGCGCGAAGGCCAATCCCTTGAAAGGCTGAGGGGTCCTCGGGATCGGCGCCGAAGCGGCTTTGCAGGCGATCAAGGCGTGCATCCCGGGGTAAGAGTTCATCCACCAGCCCCGCCTCCAGGGCCAGGCGTGCGCTATCGCCGCCGGCAGCCAGGAGGCGCTGAGGCCATTCCCGTAGCAGGCGATCGAAGGGGCCTGGGTCCATGCGGCGATTGGCCACCACCGTTTCCGCATAGCCCGCCCAGAGGCTATTGATCAGGGCCTGGTCCGCCTCCCGAGCCTCCGGAGACATATCGTTGCGCAGCAGCGGTTCCACCGCGGCCTTGTAGCGACCGGCGCGCAAGACTTCCACGGATACCTTCAACCGATCTAGCGCCGCCCCAAAATACAGGGGCTCGCTCGCGAGGCCCCGCAGCCACAGCGCGCCCTCGGGATCGAGATAGAGCTCATCGCTGAAGCTCGCGAGATAATACGCCGCCTGGGAGAGCCCCTCGCTATGGGTGACCACCGTTTTGCCCGCGGCGCGCAGGGCGTTGAGCGCCGCGCCAAGGCGCTCTAGGGAGGCAAAGCCCGCGCCGGGGAAAGCATCGAGGTCGAGCACCACCCCCTTTAGCGCCGCATCCGATTCCACGGCCCTCAGGGCCCGAAGCACCTCGGAAAGAACGAGGGGCTTAGGCCCCCCCTCATCGAGTAGGGCCCCAAGGGGGTCGGGCGTGGGGGGCGCGTCCACGAGCGGACCATCAAGGGTCAGCACAAGGGCGCCCCCCTCCGGCACCGGCGGCGTGCCGTCGCCTTGAGATAGCCCCAGCACCACCAAAACCACCAGTTGCTCGTATGGTTTTTGCATAAACATCTAAACATAATGTATAATGAGTTGGACTTCTGATATTGAGCAAATCCTCAATGACCTACGAGAAAATAGCGTTCATCTATCAAACCATCATAAGCGTAATT
>JAURCQ010000070.1 GCA_030828335.1 Gammaproteobacteria bacterium | reverse complement strand
CTCGCCAGCCTTGCCCAGCGGCTAGCCCAGGCCCGGCCCCAGGCTCTATAGTGACGGGCACTAGAGGAGGAGACCCCATGCGTAAACCATCCATGCTTTCCGCGGCCCTGACGGCCGCTGCGCTTACCCTCGGCCTCGCGGCCCAGGCCGAAAACCACGCGCCAAACCCCTACACCGCGGAGCGCGGCTGGGGCCAGCTGCCCGAAGGGCGTAGCTGGGGGGCCACCAGTGCCATCTACCCGGCCCCCGATGGAAAAACGATGTGGGTCGCGGACCGCTGCGAACAGAACAGCTGCATTGGCAAGGAAGATCTCGATCCAATCTTCCAGTTCGACCTCGACGGCAAGCTCCTGAAGAGCTTCGGCGCCGGCCTCATCACCTGGCCCCACGGCATGTTTGTGGATGCGGAAGGCAACGTCTGGGTCACGGATGCCCGCGGCGACGGCACCCGAGGCCACCAGGTATGGAAATTCAGCCCCGAGGGCGAAGTGCTCATGACCCTCGGCACCGCCGGGGTGGCCGGGGAAGGGGATTACGTCTTCCACGCCCCGAATGATGTGCTCGTAGCCCCGGACGGCAGCATCTTCGTGGCCGATGGCCACAGCCCGGGGAACAACAATCGCATTGTGAAATACGATGCCAACGGCAAGTACCTGCTGGAATGGGGCGGCACGGGCCGGGACTTCGGTCAGTTCCGCGAGCCCCATGCCCTCGCCATGGATTCCGCCGGCCGCCTGTTCGTCGCTGACCGGCACAACAACCGGATCCAAATCTTCGACCAGGAAGGCAAGCATCTGGATACCTGGACCCAGTTCAGCCGGAACAGCGGGCTCTTTATCAAGGATGACATCCTTTACGCGGTGGACTCGGAGTCGAACCGGACCTGGGGCAACAACCCGGGCTACCGCCGGGGCATGCGCATCGGCAGCGTCATCGATGGCTACGTAGATGTCTTTATCCCGGATATCGAGCCGAACCCGGATCAGGCCAGCACCACCTTTGCCGAAGGGGTGGCGGTGGACGCGGAAGGCAATGTCTACGGTGCAGAGGTCGGCCCGAAGGGCGTGGTGAAGTACCACCGACCGGACTAGCCCTGGGGATAAAACCCCTGTTGCAAAAAAAACGCTGGCTCCCTTCCGGGGGCCAGCGTTTTTTTGGGCTCGAACAAAGAACCTAGGCGCGTTGCTGCGCCGGCCCCTCGGGAGCGAAGAATTCAAAATCCTCTGCTGCCGGGGCCCGGGTCCGGTTCCAGTACTCAAGGAGCGTGAAGGGCCAGTTCTGCGTCACCCGCCCCTTCGCGTTCTTGTACCAACTGTTGACATGGGGGGCGCCCCAGGCCATCTGCTCGTTAGCCCGATCCACCGCTTCATTGAAGCTGTCGTGGACCGCGTGCTTCACCGCGAGGCTCCGCCCCTGCTCCATGGAAAGCGCCAGGCAGCCGAGGATGTAGCGAATCTCGCATTCGGAGAAGAAGACGATGGAGCCATTCACCACGATATTGGTGTTGGGCCCGTAGGTCATAAAGAAGTTGGGGAAATCGGGCACGGTAATGCCCAGGTAGGCTCGGGGGTCCCCATCCCAAAGGTCCTGCAGGTTTTCCCCGGTGCGCCCGTAGATCGCCATGGGCCAGACAATCTTGCTGGCGTGGAAGCCCGTGGCGTAGATCACCACGTCAAAGTCGTGGCTGACCCCGCTTTCCGTTTCCAGGCCCCCTTCCGTGAAGCGCGCAATGCGATCCGTGAGCACTTCAATGTGCGGCAGCTTCAGGGTTTGGTACCAGGTGCCGTTGTCCACCAGCATGCGCTTGCCCGCCGGGGGATAGTGGGGCGTGACCTTCTCGATCAAATCGGGCCGATCCCCGAGCATTTCGTGGATGAACTCCGTGAGCATGGCCCGGAGCTGATCATTCGCCTCCCCCACAGCGTCGTCCCGGTTTTCGTAGCCCGGCTCCCGGCGCACGGAACCCAGAAGCCCTTCGCTCGTGGACCAGAATTGGGAGAAGCGGAACCACTTCGCATAGAAGGGCACGTGCTGAAGCAGCCAGTGCTTGCCGTCTTCGATGGGCTCGAAGTAATGGGCCTGGGGCGACACCCAAGGCGGCGTGCGCTGGAAGATGGTGACGCTTGCGGCCTGCTTGGCAATGTGGGGCACAAACTGGAAAGCACTGGCCCCCGTACCCACGACGGCCACCCGCTTACCCGTTAGATCCACCTCATGGTTCCACCGCGCCGAGTGCCAGCTCGGGCCGGAGAAGCGCTCCATGCCCTCGATCTCGGGCATGCGCGGGCGATTCAGCTGCCCCGTCGCCGTTAGGAGCGCATCCCCGGAGAAGGACGCCGTGCCCTCAGGGCTCTTCACGGACAGCACCCACTGCTGAGACTCAGCGTCGTAGCGGGCCTCCGTCACCTCCCGATTGAACCGAATGTTCGGGAGCACCCCCATGGCTTCTGCGCACTGGCGGAAGTAATCCAGAAGCACGGGCTGGGCACTAAAGTGCTGGGGCCAATCGTTCGGCGCGAAGGAATAGGAATAGGTGTGGTTCGGGCTGTCGACGCGGCAGCCAGGATAGGTGTTCTCGAACCAGGTGCCGCCCACGGAGGGGTTTTTCTCGACGATGGTAAAGGGCACCCCGGCCTGCTTCAGCCGATACCCCGCCAGGAGCCCGGACATTCCCGCGCCGATGATGAGTACGTGAAAGGCGCCGCGCTTCGCTTCCTCCACCGCAAAGAGCGCCGGCTGGGCGTAGGGGTCATCGTGGTCGAGGCCAAGCTCCCCGAGGAGGAACGGGCCGTAGTGCTCGGGCAGCGGTTGGCCGGCGATGAAGTCGATCATCTCCCGCACCACCTCAAGGCTCGGCGCCGGCGGCAGGGCTTGCCCGCCATCGCGATAGGCAACCAGCGCCTCGAAGGCCGCCTCCCGCATGCGCGCCTGGTCCGCCTCCGAGATCCCCCCCTGGGGATCGCCCATAAACTCTGCGCTGGGCTTGATGCTGCCGCGAAGCAGGGACGGATCCCCGGTCAGGTGCACCAGGGCGCACATAAGCGCCGGAATGTTGGCGCTGGCCAGGGCGCTCCGAATGGCCGCGTCCTCTGCCGTGATCGGTGCCCAGGAATCAAAACGATCCGCTAACTTCACCATTGCTTACTCCTCCCCCGGAGCCTTGACGGTAAGGCTCACCGCTTTTCCCTGACTCCAGAGCCTGCCTCGCTCCGCCATGGGGTGCAACTCTCTAAAAGCACGGCATACTCGAAGCCGTTACGAGACGCCTGACTGCCTTAAGGACTTCCCATGAGCGACGTGAGCTGGACTGCCCTTCTGCCCCCGGCCTTGGCCATCGGCTGCGCCCTGCTTACGCGCCAGGTCCTCCCCTCGCTTTTTGCCGGCATTTGGCTCGCCTACGCTTTACTTGCCTTCGGGGCGGAGGGCAGCTTGAACCCCCTAAGCGCCCTGGCCAATGCGGTGGACGGCATCCTTCGGGTCTTTGAGAGTCCTGGGGATACGCGGGTGCTGATCTTTATGATGCTCATCGGCTCCATGATGGCCCTCATCGAGCGTAATGGCGGTGTAGGGGGCCTGATCCGGGCCCTGTCAAAGCTGCGCTTTAGCCAAAGCCCGAAGGGCGCCCAATGGCTGGCCTGGGGCACAGGCGTGGTGATCTTCATTGAATCTACGGTCACCCTGCTCGTGGCCGGCGCCGTGGCCCGGCCCCTCTTCGACCGCTTTCGCCTCTCCCGGGAGCGGCTGGCCTATCTCATCGATAGCACCTCCGCCCCCGTGTGCATTCTCATCCCCCTAAATGCCTGGGGCGCCATCAACCTTGGCCTTCTCGAAAACACGGGGCTCGAGGACCCCCTCGGCGTATTCGTTAGCGCCATCCCCCTAAACATCTATGCCTTCAGCGCCGTGGCCTTTGCCGCCGCCACCATCGCCTTCGGCTGGCGCTTCGGCCCCATGGGTGCCGCCGACGACCGCGCGGCCCAGGCTGGAGTGGCCGCCCCCCTGGCCAGCGAACCGGAAGAAGGCCCGGGGCAAGGCCATGCGGGGCACATGCTCCTTCCCCTGCTGGCCTTGCTGCTGACCGTGCCCCTTGGTCTGTGGATCACCGGAGACGGCGATTTTATGGCGGGCTCCGGGTCCAAGGCCGTGCTTTGGGGCGTGCTGGCGGGACTGACGGTCGCCGGGGTGCAGGCCGCACGGAAGGGCACGGCCTTCGCAGACATTATGGAAACGAGCCTGACCGGGGCCGCTAACCTGCTCACCATCTCCGTGATTTTGCTCTTCGCCCTCGCCCTGGGAACCGCGGCCAAGGCCTTGGGCACGGGCCCCTACCTGGCTCAGCTCGTGGGGGATCAGGTGCCCACCTTCCTGCTCCCGGCTCTGGTGTTCCTAGTGAGTGGAATCACCGCCTTCTCCATCGGCTCCTCCTTCGGCACCTTCGCCCTCATGATCCCCCTCGCCATCCCCCTGGCTCTGGATCTGGGCCTTCCGCCGTCCTTACTTCTGGCCACGGTGCTGGGCGGCGCGGTGTTCGGGGACCACGCCTCTCCCATCAGCGATACCACGGTGGTCGCCTCCCTCGCCGCCGAGGCCTCCCATATCGAGCACGTGCGCACCCAGCTGCCCTTTGCCCTCTGCGCAGGAGCCATCGCTTTGGTGGCCTACCTCGGGCTCGGCCTGCTCTATACCGCCTAGGGATTCCCCCCTCCTCCCCCCGCCTCTTGGCAGATGACTCTTGACAGATGGGTGGGGGCGGAGGACATTTGAAGGCAAATGCGAGCCGCGACTCACCTTTAGGAGCCACCATGAGCGAAGCGCCCACCCTTGGCACGATCGATTGGGAAAATCCCTTCCCCGATGTCCCCAGCCACCTCGGCATGGATCCCTACAGCATTCCCCTCGAGGAATTAAATCCGGCCCAGCCCGAGCTTTTTGAGGCCGATCAGCAATACAAGTACTTTGAGCGCCTGCGAAAAGAAGCGCCGATTCACAAGACTGAGGTCAGCCAATTTGGCCCCTACTGGTCCGTGACGCGCTACGAAGACATCATGCACGTCGACAAGTCACACCAGATTTTTTCGTCGGAAACGGGCATCACGCTCAACGACGAAGACGAAGACTTCAAGCTGCCCATGTTCATTGCCATGGACCAGCCGAAGCACGACGTGCAGCGCAAAACGGTGCAGGGGGTGGTGTCTCCCCGGAACCTCATGAACCTAGAGCCCCTAATCCGGGAGCGCGCCGGGAAAATTCTTGACGAGCTCCCCGTGGGGGAAGCCTTTAACTGGGTTGATAAGGTCTCCATCGAGCTCACCGCCCAGATGCTTGCCACCCTTTTCGACTTTCCCTTCGAAGAACGGCGCAAGCTCACCCGCTGGTCCGACGTGGCCACCGCGGGGCCGGGCATGGGCATCATCGACTCGGAGGAGCAACGCCGAGCCGAACTCATCGAATGCCTGGAGTCCTTCACCCAGCTCTGGAACGACCGGGTGAACAGCGAACCGGGCAATGACCTGATCTCCATGCTCGCCCACGGCGAGTCGACGAAGAACATGCCCCCCATGGAATATCTGGGGAACCTGATTCTTCTGATCGTGGGCGGCAACGACACCACCCGAAACAGCATCACCGGGGGCGTCTACGCCCTGAACAAGTGGCCCGAGCAGTTCGCCAAGCTCAAGGCCGATCAGAGCCTCATCCCCAACATGGTGGCGGAGATCATCCGCTGGCAAACGCCCCTCGCGCACATGCGCCGCCGCGCGCTCGTGGATACGGAGCTTGGGGGCCAGCACATCAAGGCCGGGGAAAAGGTCTGCATGTGGTATCTCTCCGGGAACCGGGACGAGAACCAATTTCCCGATGCGGATAAGCTGATCATCGATCGGCCCAACGCCCGGAGCCACGTCTCCTTTGGCTACGGCATCCATCGCTGCATGGGTAACCGCCTTGGCGAGATGCAGCTGCGCGTTGTCTGGGAAGAGATCCTGAAGCGCTTCAAGCACGTGGAGGTGCTGGAGGAACCCAGCCGGGTTCGTTCGGCCTTCGTGAAGGGCTACTCCAGTATGCAGGTCATGGTTCACGCCTAAGCAGCACCCGTCGGGGGCCCGCTCGGGCCCCCGGCAACTCCCCCTTTTCCTCCGAGCTCTGCTAGAGTCGAAAGCTCAGCGAGGAGTCCCGATGGCACCACGTCACGCCACCCTAGCTTGCCTTTGCCTTAGCCTGCTCCTTGGCGGCTGCACCACTACGGCGGTGACCGTGGAGGCCACCTTCCCCGAACGCCCCGTGGTTCAGCAGCTACCGGTCGCCGTAGCCGTCGTCTACGACGATGATTTCCAAAGCTACACCCTCGCGGAAAGCATTCCCCAGCGGGGAAATTGGGAGATCGACCTCGGCGCAGCCCAGGTCGCCCTCTTCCGCGCCATGCTTCCAGCCATCTTCAGCGCCGTTACGGAGCGAGAAGCCCTGGGCCCGGAACCGGAGGACAGCGGCGCGGAGCTCTTGCTGCGGCCCCAGCTCCAGGACATGCAGTTCTCCATCCCCTACCAAACGCGCTCGAACTTCTTTGAAGTGTGGCTGAAGTATGAGATTGAGCTCTACGAGCGGGACGGAGAGACGCTGGTCGCCCGCTATCCCCTAACGGGCTACGGGCGTACTCGGGATGGCTTCCTAGACAGTGCTCAGGTGGCCATCGAACAAGCGGCGATCACGGCGCTGCGTGACGCCGGGGCGTTCTTTGCCATCGAGTTTCCCCGGAACCAGGACGCGCTGACGGCGGCCCGGACACGGGCACAGCAGCTCCGAGCGGAAAAGGCCCGCGCCGAAGCGGATGCCGAAGCAGCCGCTGAGGGCGCCGCGGATGCGGTGGAGGACGTTACGGCGGCCTCCCCTGCAGACGTCCCCCAATCCCCTAGGGAGGAAACGCCATGACCGATCATCGTCGCTCCCGCGTACTCGTCCTATGGGCTCTGGGCCTTGCGCTCGGCGGCTGCGTGAGCGCCACCATCGAGGAAGTGCGCACCGCCCCGGCCCTACTGGAGGCCCCGCAGGAAGGCAGCATCGTGATCCTCGGCCGCCGGCACAACAACGGCTACGAGACCGAGAGCAACTTCGTCGATTGCGTGGGGAAGAATCTCCGCAGCAGCGCGGTGCTGCCGGAACAGGCCTTCATCGACGCCCTTTACCCCTGGTTTGAACCGCGCACGGCGCCCCTGGGCACCGCCGATCTACCCACCCTTCTCGCCAACGAAGCGGTCGCCAAGCGCATCGACGGCCTAGGCGTGCGCTATCTCATATGGGTGGATGGCGCCACCAATACCACGGACCAAGCCGGCTCCATGACCTGCACCATCAGCCCCGGGGGTGGCGGCTGCTTTGGCTTCGTGACCTGGGCCCGGGACGCCTCCTATGAGGCAACGGTGTGGGATCTGAAAACGCAACAAACCCTGGGACGCATTTCCAGCGATGCCAATGGCACCTCCTACATGCCCGCGATGGTGGTCCCCGTACCCATCATCGCTCGGGTCCAGGCCCAGGCCTGCTCCGGCCTCGCCGATCAGCTGGAGACCTTCCTGAGCGCTCCGGCCACGGAAACCGCCGGCTAGGCCCTAGCGAGCAAGGGGTAGGAGAAGCTCCTCGAGAAGCAGCAAGGGGCTTGGGTTAGCACTGCTTTCGAGCTTCCGCCGAGCATTTTCCAGCTGGTCGTAGCGCCCCATGAGCCGCCGGTCTACGCCCTCGGCGAGCCCCTCCCGGAGCGCCTGCGCGGTATGGATCCGAAGCACGTCGATGACGGCCCTTGCGTACGCGCGCTGTCCCGCCGCATCGAGGCGTGGGGGAAAGGTCAAGAGGGGCCTGCTATCCCCGGAAGCTAGGGCCTGACGCACGGGCTCATCTAGCGCCAGGCGGGCAGTCGTGTCCTCCTCGAGGGCCTTCCCCGGGGCGCCCCCGGCCAGCACCAGACGCCGACTCGCCTCCGATGGGCTCACCCCCGCCTGCTGAAGCACGGCGAGCGCCTCTGCCTCCGTGCCTGGAGGCAGGGGAAAGCTTTGGCAACGGGACCGCAGGGTAGGCAAGAGACGCCCAGGCGCGTGGCTAACCAGCAGAAGGTGCACGCCCGGGCCGGGCTCCTCCAGGCGCTTTAGAAAGGCATTGGCAGCTGCGCCGTTCAAGGCCTCGAAAGGCTCCAGCACCACCACCCGCACCGACCCCTGGCTAGCCGTGCGCTCGAGAAAGCCGCCGAGATTGCGAATTTGCTCGATGGTGAGCTGAGCCCGGGGGGCGGCGCCCTCCCGGGGCGCCTCCCGTTCCACCAGCCGCGCATCGGGGTGGGTTCGCAAATCCTCATCCTCGCCGGTGCTCTGAAGCCAGTGGTCCGCGGGTAGCAACGGCCGCTGCAGCAATGCCCGCGCCAGTTGACGGGCAAAGAAGCTCGCGCCCCAGCCCTCGGGTCCTGGGAGGAGCACCGCATGGGGTAGGCGCCCCGCGCCATGAAGGCCGAGGAGCCGCGCCCAGGTGCCCCGGTGCCAGGGAGCGACGGGGGCGTCAGTCATGGACGCCCTCCTGGGCGAGAAAAGCATCCACCGTAGCCTTCACCTGCGCGGTGACCGTCGCCTCCGCTGGAGCTGCATCGATCACGCGAAAGCGCTCCGGCTCCGCCTCCGCCTGCGCAAGGTAGTGGGCCCGCACCCGTTCGAAAAAGGCCAGCGTCTCCTGCTCGATGCGATCCTTCGCGCTGCGCTTTTCCGCCCGGGCCAGCCCCTGAACCGCCGACACATCCAGCAAGAGCGTGAGATCGGGCCAGCAGTCCCCGTGCACCCAGGCGGCAAGCGCTTCTATCTGGGAAAGATCGAGCCCGCGCCCCCCGCCCTGGTAAGCCCGGGTGGCATCGGTGAAGCGATCGCACAGCACCCAGGTTCCGGCAGCGAGGGCCGGCTCGATGCGCTGCCTCACATGCTGGGCTCGGGCCGCGAACATCAGTAAAAGCTCCGTCTCCGAGGCCATGGGTTCCGCTTCCCCGGGGCTCAGGAGCAGGCCCCGGATGGCCTCCGCCCGGGGCGTGCCGCCAGGCTCCCGGGTGGTCAAAAAGGGAATGCCCGCCGCCGTGAGGCAGGCGGCTACGGTTTGAAGCTGCGTACTCTTGCCCGCGCCTTCCCCGCCCTCGAGGGTGATAAAGCGTCCCCGCCTCATGGCGCTGTCCCCTTTTTCGCAGCCTGGCGCTGATAGCGATCCACGGCCCGTTCATGATCCCCTAGGGTAACGGAAAAGACCGAACTGCCGTCGCCGCGGGCAACAAAATAGCGCCAGGCGCCCGGTTCCGGATGCGCCGCCGCCTCTAGGGCCGCGGCGCCGGGGAAGGCAATGGGCGTGGGCGGAAGACCCGCCCGACGGTAACTGTTGTACGGCGTATCCCGGCGCAGGTCGGCGCGGGTCAGATCACCGTTAAAGGCGGGGCCCAGGCCATAGATCACGCTGACATCCGTCTGCAAGCGCATCCCTTCCGCCAGGCGATTGTGGAAGACCCGGGACACT